>NZ_QUJS01000020.1:0-5345 GCF_003480745.1 Clostridium sp. AM27-31LB
CAAAAATTATCAACACAGTGATATACGGTGACATATTATACAAATCCCCAAACTGTCTCTTGGGATCAAATATTAAAGACGGTGTCATAAATGACGTAAGAAAAGGAATCCTAATCCATATATACTGAAATATAAACCAGAGTATCATTGGAAATGCTATGACAAGTTTTTTGTTTGGCACAAATATTGAGATAAATAATGTCATAAGTGAATAAAATGCATAACACAGACCTGATATAACTGCCAATGTAAAAATATATTCTTTATATCTCCCCGCATGAAGCAGCAAATTATCTGTTGTTCCCATTAATTCCTCTGCACTCTTCGGAAACAATGGTGCATGATAAAATACGGCTATCTCCAAAAAACAGATTAATATTGCCGCAAAACCACATACAAATGCACCTGTAATCGTCTGCATCACCTTGGAGATCACATATCTGTTTACTCCCATCCTGTTTATACGCATATATACCGAGTTTTCCTCGTAATCAGCCGCATACAAAACAGCTCCCGTACACGCTGCAAGGCAGTATCCGGCAACACAAAACATCCCAATATTCAAAAGATAGTAATATATCACATTATCTCTATATCCTGTTTTTAAATCAGATAAAAACAGATCACTTGAACATACATCAAGCATCGTTATAGTTCCACATAATATAACTATGATGACGAATACCGGTGATATAAACCACCTCCGCCATTCCATAATTTTTTTACCATGATATAATTTCATTTCCATAACACTCCCCTGTATATCCATCGTAGCAAAAATATGCAATTTTCTCTATTGATTCATCATTGTCATAAACTCCTACCACCCACGCAGGTGTAATTATCGGTTTAACAGTTTTTGAACTGTCACTTGCATAGTAAGCAATATACTTAAGCTCTATGGATTTAATCTTAACCTCTTCTACAAGCAATTTTTTCTCATAAAATTTAATGACCTCTTTTAATGGTTTATTTGGCGATATAATCTTCTGCGTATTTTTATATACGCTACCTGTCTCTCTAAAAGAATCAGCTTCTATATACTCAAGCTTCCCTTTGCAAAATACAAGATATACAGGTGTCTCCCACATTGAGCTCAACTTATCATTATCGGCACTTGTCGTCTTTGCCCATTTATCAGGTTTCTCATCCGCTTTTACCTGATAACCGGGATCAATATCTGAAAACTTAAGATTATCAACATCCTTATAAAACGCCAATAAATCATACTGTTTTCCATTGTATTTAAGCCCTATACTCCTAACATCATTAATAATCTTAGCAGATTTAGCATTTAATGAATACATCCTGTATTCATCATTTATCTTTCTTCCTATAAGTTTCTCAACTGCTTTTTTGTATGTACCGACATTTTTTTCAATCTTATCAGTATAATCGGTCTTTATGCCGTCAATATCTTCATCCATTCCAATCTTTAAGGCTGCTATATGCTCTTTATCACTTTTTTCACTCCGCATATAAAAACTTGGACAAAAATATGTATCGCTGTTTCCTGTTACATCATCATAAGTATCCCATACTATACGCATTTTATATTTATCACCATCATCAGATTTATATGCTCCTTCTATATATGGATCATTTTTATATTTTCTATTAATTCTTTTCCATGAAAGCTTTCCCGGTATAAGTCTGTTTAAAGTTTTCTCCATTTCCTTTTGTGTTCTATTAAAAACAGTCGGGTTATCAGTAAACTTCTTTGATGTACCTTTTATTTTTTCTTTATACTGGTTCATATAATAGGACTTCATTCCATCCTTATATACTTCTGACTTTGTGACATTTGCGTCAACCTTAAATTTTTCATCAATATCAAACGAAGCATGACCATTTGACATTTCTTCTTCGCTCAGTTCCTGTCTGTATGTTTTTTTCTCTGTCTTATTTTGTTTGCCGCCACAACCTGTCAACAAACTTAATACACATACGATACATAATATTTGTTTAAATTTTTTCATTGGACATCCCTCTCCATCAGATTAATTTTGTGTCAGCAAGTCTTCACCCGCCACTTATTGCTCTACGCAGTAGAAGTGTGAGACTTCCCTGACAATACTAAATAACTGCCAAAGCCATATTTCCTGCACTCAGAGTCACTGCTGCCGCAACTGCTAAAGCAGCTCCTTTTTTCACTAAACTGTATTTCATTATACTTTCCTCACTTTCTATTTTTTCTTACTTTGTTCAAGAAGCTTTTTTGGCACATTTGGTTCATACATATAACCATGGCAAGCTGAATGTACTTTTTTTTCAGCCGTATGTACAATTAAATTTGCCAAAAATCTACATACTGTCTCATTAGCCTTTTTCATAGCTTACTTGACACTATCCAAATAAATTTATTACATTGACTATTTCCATCTATGTAATATATAATTTATATTACATAATTTGATATTTTTTTCAATATGCCTATGCACAAACGGTATCTGAAACAGCACAAACGACATTTTAACTACAAATTATACTTACTTTTTTAAAAAAAGAATACATTTTTTAATAAAAACAGGATGGTACTCAAAATGATAATAAATGCAGCTATATTAGAAGATAATATATTATTTGCAAATCAATTAAAAAATTTAATATTAATTTGGGCGGATAAAAACTCTCATAATTTTAATATTGATGTATTTCATTCAGCAGAAAATCTTTTTTCAGGCAATACGAAATATACTTATTATGATGTAATCTTTATGGATATTCAATTACAACCTGATGTTCCTTCAGCTATTACAGGAATGGATATTGCAAAAAAACTCCGACTTTCAGGTTTTGATAACGATATTATTTTTATAACATCCTATCAGGAATATGTTTTTGAGGGTTACAATGTAAATGCTTTTAATTTTCTGCTCAAACCGATACAAACTGATAAGTTATATCCTGTATTAAATTCTCTGATTGAAAAATACTCAGATAAACAATATGTATTTAAAAACCGACAATCAATAGTAAGCATACCTTATGCAAATATAATAACTATAACAAGTAATCTTCACGAAATAAATATAATGACATCAAACGATACATATACTGACCGCAGTTCACTTGAAACAATCGCAGATACTCTGCCAAAATCATTTGTTCGCTGTCATAAAACCTGCATTGTCAATCTTAGTCATATTACAAAGATAGAAAAAAATACAATTTTTCTGTCAAATAAGAAACTCCAGACTATAGGCAGGAAATATTTAACCACACTAAAAAACAGTTATTTAACTTATATTATGGGAGGTGGAATATAAATGTTAAAAAAATTATCAACAGTGCTATCAACCAAAATTTACAAATTACTTAAAGACGATACATATGATATTGATGTTTTAAGTTATGGACTTGAATGTATATTAAACACACTTATTACAACCATATTTATATTAATGCTTGGCATAATCTCACATCATATAATATTGTATATCATATGGATTATATATTTTTCAATCTTGCGAAAATATTTTGGCGGCTTTCATGCACCTACACATTTTTTATGTATTACCCTCAGCATAATCACCTGTACACTGACAATTCTGCTTAGCATAAATTGTAATAATACATACAAAACCACTTTTATAACTGTTATATTTGTTCTTCCTTTTATACTTAAATATGCACCTATTTCTTCAAAACAGAATATTCTTTTAAATAATACTCAAAAAAAATTTCATAAAATTTTTGCATTAGTATTTTTTATATCTGGGGTTATAATATCTGTTATTTTTAATTTTTATAAATTTACCAGCTTATCATCACTTATTATTTATACAATCATAAGTGTATATCTTCTTGCAATCATAGAAATTTTTTTAAGAAAAAAACAAATAAAATACCAGAATAACAATACGGAGGTTGCAAAATGACAAATTATTTATCATACATTTGGGAATATATTATTGATTTCGCAGAATACATTTTATTTTTCTATTTAATGAGCTCCAAAGCGGAATATAAGCTTAATATTAACAAAAAATTATTTATAACATTAAGCACCGCCGGACTTTCAGCTTTTTTATTTGTTTTAAACAGTTTCAATCCATCTGTAATATACACTTTGCTTATTACTTTTATTGTTCAGTTTATTATCTGTCATTTTATATATGATACTGATTTTATTAAGTTATTTTTTTGGAATATCGTATATACATTACTTACTCTTTTCACTGATACTTTATCCATAAATATACCTTATATATTCTTTAATATTACCCCAAAACAATTAATGTTTGGTGGAAATCTTCGTTATAGCATAACACTTACATATATAATACTGTTCTCCTTTTTTATTATACTGATATGTCATATAAACAATTCTGATATTTTTTTAAATATATATGAAAAAATAATTTTTGTCTCTTTATCTGCCATATATATTTTTATGGGTGAATTTGTATTAACCGAATCCATAAAACTTCGTCCGGGTAATAATGCACTTTCAAATCGACTTTCAAATTTTTGTTTTATTTTCTTAGTTACTTATATTGTACTTCTCATCTTCATTTACCAACTTGGTAAATCAAGGAACTATAATATTAAGTTAAAAGAAGAACAACAGCTTTATGCCATTGAAAAAAATAACTTTCAAAATATAGTCGAACAGACGAAAGAACTTCGTTTTATGAAACACGACCTCTCTAGTCATCTTACAGTTATAACACAAATGGTTAGGGAAAAAAAATATGATAAACTTCTTGAATATTTAAATGAATATAATGCCAAGATTGAAGTTTCCCATCAGCTTATCAGTACCGGAAATATTGTTATTGACAGCATTGTAACTTTTTATATTCACAAGGCACATATAAATAATATTAAATTTGAGCATATGCTGCATCTTCCACAAGCTCTGCCTTTAACTGATGTTGAAATTTGCTCTTTACTGGGTAATATTTGTTCAAATGCACTTGAAGCCTGTCAAAAAATCACCCAAGATAACGCTCCTAAATATATACAACTTATTATAAAGCCATATCGTGAGTCGCTTATAATTCACTCCGAAAATACTTGTAACAATATTTTCAACATTAAAAATGGTAATTTTCTTACCACAAAAAAAGAGCATACAGAACATGGTCTTGGTTTGAACCGAATTAATAACATAGTTGAAAATGCAGGAGGTTTTATGAAGATTGAAACATCTAGAAATATCTTTAAGATTAATATTGTACTTCCTCTCACAATTACCGATGATGACTGTATTTAATATTTTAATTGATAGTTCTTCACACTTACAATGAAAATAATTCAGACAGCATTTTCCCTCATATGTGCTGTCTGAATTATCTTCATTTTTAATATTTTTATTTTACAAATGTCAAGTTTATCTA
>NZ_QUJS01000021.1:0-2853 GCF_003480745.1 Clostridium sp. AM27-31LB
TATGGTCAAGCTGATAAGGGCGCAGGGTGGATGCCTTGGCACTAAGAGCCGAAGAAAGACGTGATAAGCTGCGAAAAGCTGCGGTGAGGAGCAAATATCCATTGACCCGCAGATATCTGAATGGGGAAACCCGGCTGAGCAAACCTCAGTCATCCATACGCCAATACATAACGTATGGAGGGGAACCCGGGGAACTGAAACATCTAAGTACCCGGAGGAAGAGAAAGAAACATCGATTTCCTAAGTAGCGGCGAGCGAAAGGGAAAGAGCCTAAACCGGAGCGCGTGCGTTCCGGGGTCATGGACTGCAAAAGTGAGTCAGAAGCTAGAAGAAAGGTTTTGGGAAAGCCTGCCAGAGAGAGTGAAAGCCTCGTATTTGAAAGCGGAAGACAGCGGCAGTATCCGGAGTACCACGAGACACGAGAAACCTTGTGGGAAGTCGGGGGGACCACCCCCCAAGGCTAAATACTACTTAGTGACCGATAGCGCATAGTACTGTGAAGGAAAGGTGAAAAGAACCCCGGGAGGGGAGTGAAAGAGAACCTGAAACCCTGTGTCTACAAGCTGTGGAAGCACCCTACGAGTGCAACCGCGTACTTTTTGTAGAACGGTCCGGCGAGTTATGTGGTGTGGCAAGGTTAAGCACGGAAAGTGTGGAGCCGAAGGGAAACCAAGTCTTAACTGGGCGATAAAGTCACATAACATAGACCCGAAACCGGGTGATCTATCCATGTCCAGGTTGAAGCTGCTGTAAAAGGTGGTGGAGGACCGAACGCACATCCGTTGAAAAGGGTGGCGATGAGGTGTGGATAGGGGAGAAATTCCAATCGAACTCGGAGATAGCTGGTTCTCCTCGAAATAGTTTTAGGACTAGCCTGTCAGGAGTCTGCTGGAGGTAGAGCACTGAATTTTTGCGGGGGCGTCAAAGCCTACCAATGAATATCAAACTCCGAATGCCAGCCAGATGCTCTGATGGAGTCAGACTGCACGAGATAAGTTGGGTAGTCAAAAGGGAAACAGCCCAGACCACCAGCTAAGGTCCCAAAGTGCGTGTTAAGTGGAAAAGGATGTGGGAATTCGAAGACAACTAGGATGTTGGCTCAGAAGCAGCCATTCATTCAAAGAGTGCGTAACAGCTCACTAGTCGAGAGTTCCTGCGCCGAAAATGTCCGGGGCTAAAACACGACACCGAAGCTGTGGAATCATGCTTGCATGATTGGTAGAGGAGCATTCGCTGAGAGACGAAGCTGTACCGAAAGGAGCAGTGGATTTCAGTGAAGAGAGAATGCCGGAATGAGTAGCGAGAGATAGGTGAGAATCCTATCGGCCGAATATCTAAGGTTTCCAGAGTAAAGCTGATCTGCTCTGGGTAAGTCGGGGCCTAAGGCGAGGTCGAAAGACGTAGTCGATGGATAACAGGTAGAGATTCCTGTACTTCATGATATCAGAAATGTGGGGACACAGAAGCGAAGCACAAGCCGGGAATGGAAAGACCGGTGCAAGCTAAGGAGCAGTATGAGAGGCAAATCCCTCATACAATGCGAGAGAGTGAAGCGTAGCGAACATAAGGGTAGCGAAGTGTGTGGAGAAGCTGTCAGGAAAAGCCGCTATTGTGTATTATGAACCCGTACCGTAAACCGACACAGGTGGATGAGGAGAGAATCCTAAGGCCGACGGAAGAAGCATTGTTAAGGAATTCGGCAAAATGACCCCGTAACTTCGGGAGAAGGGGTGCCTGCGCAAGCAGGTCGCAGAGAATTGGCCCAAGCAACTGTTTAGCAAAAACACAGGTTTATGCGAAACCGAAAGGTGAAGTATATGAGCTGACGCCTGCCCGGTGCTGGAAGGTTAAGGGGAGTGCTTAGACTTTGGTCGAAGGTGCGAACTTAAGCCCCAGTAAACGGCGGCCGTAACTATAACGGTCCTAAGGTAGCGAAATTCCTTGTCGGGTAAGTTCCGACCCGCACGAAAGGCGTAATGATTTGGGCGCTGTCTCGACAATGCATCCGGTGAAATTGAAGTACCAGTGAAGATGCTGGTTACCCGCGCCAGGACGGAAAGACCCCATGGAGCTTTACTCTAGTTTGATGCTGGGATTCGATACTGCATGTACAGGATAGGCGGGAGACTGAGAAGTAGTGACGTCAGTTGCTACAGAGTCGCTGTTGGGATACCGCCCCTGCAGTATTGGGTTTCTAACCTGCGGCCGTAAGCCGGTCGGGGGACAACGTCAGGCGGGGAGTTTGACTGGGGCGGTCGCCTCCGAAAGGGTATCGGAGGCGCTCAAAGGTTCCCTCAGAATGGTCGGAAACCATTCGAAGAGTGCAAAGGCAGAAGGGAGCTTGACTGCGAGACCGACGGGTCGAGCAGGTACGAAAGTAGGACTTAGTGATCCGGTGGTATGAAAGTGGGATTGCCATCGCTCAACGGATAAAAGCTACCCTGGGGATAACAGGCTTATCACTCCCAAGAGTTCACATCGACGGAGTGGTTTGGCACCTCGATGTCGGCTCATCGCATCCTGGGGCTGTAGCAGGTCCCAAGGGTTGGGCTGTTCGCCCATTAAAGCGGTACGCGAGCTGGGTTCAGAACGTCGTGAGACAGTTCGGTCCCTATCCGGCGCGGGCGTAGGATATCTGAAAGGAGCTGGCCTTAGTACGAGAGGACCGGGCTGGACGAACCGCTGGTTCACCTGTTGTCATACCAATGGCATAGCAGGGTAGCCAAGTTTGGAAGGGATAAACGCTGAAGGCATCTAAGCGTGAAGCCCCCCTTAAGATAAGATATCCCTGGAGTAATCCAGTAAGACCCCTTGAAGACGACGAGGTAGATAGGGCAGAGGTGGAAGTGTGGT
>NZ_QUJS01000022.1:0-2476 GCF_003480745.1 Clostridium sp. AM27-31LB
AAATTAAAGAACCAGTCTTTATAGAGTGCTTTCGCTTGTTGCTCTAAATTATTGTTTATAACATATCCCATAACTTCCGTGGGTGGCGGGAGTTAATATCAGGGAACTTCCGCCCCATAGTCGTTCTCTAAATATATTTCAAAGGAGAATTGGCTGTGAAACAGGATTTGATTAAAGATGTTATTCAGGGAATGTTACCTTACCTGAATAATGCACAAAATGAAAAATTGCAAGAGGTGTTGCGATACACTCTTGCAAAGTATGAGGTAACGGAAAATCAAAACAAAGAGAGATATTCGGAGCAGAACTATGTAGAGTCATTTCTATCGGCAAAGCGAATAGAGGGCTGCTCTGAGAAAACTCTTAAATACTATAAGGCAACTATTGAAGCCATGCTTGATGAACTTCAAAAAGATGTCAAGCACATAATAACAGACGACATCAGAGGATACCTGACGGAATATCAGGAAAAGAAGAAATCAAGCAAGGTAACGATAGACAATATCCGCCGAATTCTCTCCAGCTTCTTCTCTTGGTTAGAGGACGAGGATTACATACTGAAAAGTCCGGTAAGACGCATACACAGAGTAAAAACTGGCACGAATATCAAGGAGACATACTCCGATGAAGCGTTAGAGCTGATGAGGGATAACTGCACAGAGCTTCGAGACTTGGCGATTATTGATATGCTTGCTTCAACGGGTATGCGTGTTGGCGAAATGGTACTGCTCAACAGAGATGATATTGACTTTAATGAAAGAGAATGTGTTGTTTTTGGTAAAGGCAGTAAAGAGCGAGTGGTTTATTTTGATGCTCGCACAAAGATACATTTACAGAATTACTTGGAGAGCAGAAAGGACAATAATCCGGCACTGTTTGTTTCACTGAAATCACCGCACGAAAGATTGAAAATAGGCGGCGTTGAAGTCCGTCTGAGAGAATTTGGAAAGCAATTAGGACTTAACAAGGTACACCCGCACAAATTCAGGCGTACACTTGCAACTATGGCAATAGATAAAGGAATGCCCATTGAGCAGCTTCAACAGCTCTTGGGGCATAGAAAGATAGACACAACATTGCAATATGCAATGGTCAAGCAGAGCAATGTTAAGATTGCTCATCGTAAATATATTGGATAGAGAGGAAAAGATTATGGCTGAATGGTTGAAAACTGCACTGATAGATATAGTTGAACTTATTGGTGGTGGTACGCCAAAAACATCTAAAGCAGAGTATTGGGGCGGAAATATTAACTGGTTATCAGTTAAGGATTTTAACAATGAAAACCGATATGTTTATTCTACGGAAAAAACTATTACAGAAGAAGGACTTAATAATAGCTCAACAAAATTACTAAAAAAAGATGACATCATTATTTCTGCCAGAGGAACTGTTGGAGAACTGGCTATGATAACATTTCCAATGGCTTTTAATCAGTCGTGTTATGGTATAAGAGCTAAAGAAGGTATAGATAGTATCTTTTTGTATTACTTGATAAAAAACAGTGTGAGAAAGCTTAAAGCAATAACTCATGGTTCAGTATTTGATACGATTACAAGAGATACTTTCGCAAATATTGAGGTTGCTATACCAGATATTAAAACGCAACATCGTATAGCAAAAATGTTAGCGGATATTGATGATAAAGTTGAGAATAATCAGAGAATAAACAATAATTTAGAGCAACAAGCGAAAGCACTCTATAAAGACTGGTTCTTTAATTTTAGCCCGTTTTCATCTGACGGAAATCTTCCTGATGATTGGCGTCTTGGCACCGTTGGAGATATTATTCAACTTCACGACTCTAAGCGTGTTCCTCTTTCGGGTGCTGAAAGAGACAAAATGGCAAAGGTATATCCTTATTATGGAGCTACCTCCCTTATGGATTATGTTGACAACTATCTATTTGACGGCATCTATATTTTGCTTGGTGAAGATGGAACAGTCGTGGATAGTTTAGGCTTTCCAATCCTTCAATATGTCTATGGACAATTTTGGGTCAACAATCACGCACACATAATAACAGGCAAAGAAGGTTTTTCAGTTGAAGAACTGTATCTGTTTTTTAGCCTTACAAATATCAAATCAATTGTAACTGGAGCTGTTCAGCAAAAGGTTAGTCAACAAAATCTGAAGAAAGTACCTGCAATAATACCAAGCAAAGAGGCTTTAGGTGCTTTTGATGAGATAACTCAACCGATTTTCGCTCAAATTCGTAATCTTAAAGATGAAAATGCCAACTTATCTCAACTGCGTGATACCCTTTTGCCCAAGTTAATGTCCGGCGAGCTTGATGTTTCCGACATCGAGATTTAAGCCGCCCGTAGACTTGAAAACACCTGCGGTTTTTCCAAGTTACCGCCTCTGCCAGACACCTTGTCATCCGTATGCAAGCATCCGTCTGTCTGCGATGTCTGTCTTAGCTGCATTGCAGCTATCCGTGCTACGCACAGATGAGGCGGTAAATTATTGTTTA
>NZ_QUJS01000023.1:0-1811 GCF_003480745.1 Clostridium sp. AM27-31LB
ACATTCTAACATTTGGACATATTTCTGTAAAGAATAAGCCATCTTGATATTCTCAAAATGGCTTTTTCCACTACTTTCTCTCTGTTGTCAGTATCCCGTGATCCATCTCATAGACTTCATCACACAACACATCAATATCTTCCCTGTTGTGGCTTGCAACAAGCATAGTCCTCCCCTGTTCTTTCAGTTTCAGAAACAGTTTTCTCATATCGGCTACGCCCTGATTGTCAAGTCCGTTCATCGGCTCATCAAGTATCAGTATGTCCTGCCCCTCCATAAATGTCTGGGCAAGTCCGAGACGCTGTCTCATTCCCAGCGAATATTTCCTGACATGTTTTCTGCTTTTTGGGTCAAGTCCGACCATCTCTATTGCTTCGCATATCTCCTTTTTCCCAATCCTGTTTCTTATATCGGCAAGAAATTTAAGATTTCTGTAACCTGAATAACTTCCCAAAAATCCCGGTGTTTCTATGATGCTCCCTATATTTTCAGGTGTCGAATGACTCTTTGTAAGCTTCTTTCCGTCAACTATTATCTCCCCATCACTTGCACTGTAAAAACCACAAATCAGCTTAAAAAGAACAGTTTTTCCGCTCCCGTTTCTTCCAACAATCCCCACTATACTTCCCTTTTTAACCGTCAGGCTCACATTATCAAGCACCTTTTCTTTCCCAAACATTTTAGAAACATTCTTCACCACTATTTTATCTTCCATTTTGCTCTCCTCCTTCTATATACTACAACAGACATTTGCAAAACTGCCAATAATTTTTTCTGGTTCATATGGATATAACAACACAATATATAATCTGTTTTGCAATACTTCATTTATTTTACAAGTTCAAGTTTCTTCTGCATTACAAGCACAAAATTTACAATAAACAAAACCACTACACCCACAAAAAGACCACTGATTATATTCTTTGATGCACTTATATTGTTTCTTCCAAGATTATACCAGCCCTGTGGTGCATATTTCATAAACGAGCGTATAAAATCTGTTGTGTTCGTCTTTAAAAATATCCACGCAACGCTCCATACCGACAATACCACTGTTCCAAGTTTTCCTTTCTGCAGACCGTTCAGCAGAAACTCTACCATTCCATAACATATCCCCATCAGTAAAAATATCGTCATAGAAAACAGCAATGCCTGCGGTACCGTATAATTTTGAAATACATTTTTTGATATTACAAATCCACTTGAATATCCAAGTTTTTTTACCGTTCCTGCCGCTGCACTTCCCCATACTTTTCCCCAGCTTGTAAATGTAAGATTTGTCCCACACAGCAAAACTGAAAATACAAACTGTTCAAACACAAAAACTATTGTCGCAAATACTATCGAAAACAGATGCCCCAACGCAAAGCACGGCATACCGCATCTTTGTAATATCTGGTTCTGCACCCTCTGTTTCATCGGCACATCACTAAACCAGAGTAAAAGAAACAGTATTTCTATATTTCCGTAACTCACATCGGCAAAATAAAACGGCAGCACAGCCGGTGCTATAGGCAGGTTATAATCGTGTGAAAACATTCTGTATCCTCTTACTGTAACATCCATTATAATAAAAGCCAAAACCGACAATATTAGGAACTTTGATGAAAAACACATAAGTTTTAATTCATAAATGGCAACCTTAAATACCTTTTTCATTTTATTCATCCTCCACACCTCCAAAAACACCACTCCGTCTGAGTTTAAAACGAAAGACCAAAGATACGACAACCGCTATTACAGATATTTCTGCAAAAATTATCAACACAGTGATATACGGTGACATATTATACAAATCCCCAAACTGTCTC
>NZ_QUJS01000024.1:0-1626 GCF_003480745.1 Clostridium sp. AM27-31LB
ATTTTGAGAATATCAAGATGGCTTATTCTTTACAGAAATATGTCCAAATGTTAGAATGTAGCTAAATAATACAATACAAAATAACCGGAGTTTACAACGAGAGCACATATAATATAACAGGAGGATGGATATGGCAAGAACGGTAAGTATAGGAACTCAGGACTTTGAGAAAATGATACAGAGAAACTGTTTTTATGTAGACAAAACAGGTTTTATAAAAGAATGGTGGGAGAGTGAAGATGAGGTTACACTTATAACAAGACCACGCCGTTTTGGAAAAACACTAAACATGAGTATGCTGAATTGCTTTTTTTCAAATAAGTATGCGGACAGAGGAGATTTATTTGAGAAACTTGAGATATGGAAAGATGAGAAATATCGTGAGATACAGGGAACATATCCAGTGATATTTCTGAGCTTTGCAAATATAAAACAGAATAGCTACAAAGGAACAATTATAAAGATAAAAAAAATAATATGTGATGAATTTCAAAAATATGTTTTTTTAAAAGATTGGGACGGATTGACAGAAGTTGAGAAAAAACACATTAGAGAACTTGACTATGATATGAGTGACGAGTCAGCACAGGAAGCTATTAATGATTTATCCAATTATCTCAGCCGATATTATGGAAAAAAAGTAATCATTCTTCTTGATGAATACGATACACCTATGCAGGAGGCATATGTAAATGGATACTGGGAAGAACTTGTTGCATTTACAAGAAGTCTTTTTAATTCAACATTTAAGACAAATCCGTATTTAGAGCGAGCGATAATGACCGGTATAACGAGGGTATCTAAAGAGAGCATTTTTTCAGATTTAAATAATCTTAAAGTAATTACTGTTACCAGCGGGGAATATTCAAAATGTTTTGGATTTACGGAAAAGGAAGTGTTTGATGCACTTGATGAGCAGGGACTTTCAGATGAAAAAGAGAAAGTAAAGTTATGGTATGATGGATTTACATTTGGAAAAAGTAAAGATATTTATAATCCGTGGTCAATAATTAACTTTCTTGATGAGAAAAATTATAAAACATACTGGGCGGACTCAAGTTCAAACGGTTTGATAAACAGCTTAGTGAAAACAGGTAGTTCATATATAAAAATGATGATGGAAACGCTTCTAAAAGGAGAAACAATAGATGTACCGATAGATGAGCAGATAGTATTTTCGCAACTTGATTATTCGGAAGATGCAGTGTGGAGTCTTATGCTTGCGAGCGGTTATCTTAAGGTTATATCATCAGATAAACTTACAGGTGACCGTACAAAATCGGTAATGTATAAACTCGCACTCACAAATTTTGAGATAAAGCTAATGTTTGAGGATATGATACTTCGCTGGTTCAGTCCTGCAAAAAATGAGACAAATGAATTCATAAAGGCACTTATAACCGGAGATATAGAAAGTATGAATGAGTATATGAATGATGTAGCATTACGAACATTCAGTTCATTTGATACAGGAAAACATACATCTGAGAAAAAAGCACCTGAGAATTTTTTCCATGGTTTTGTTTTAGGGCTTATGGTAGACCAGTCAGAAAACTATATCATAACCTCAAACCGTGAGAGCGGTTTCGGACGCTATGATATAATGCTTGAACCAAAAGACAAACA
>NZ_QUJS01000025.1:0-1451 GCF_003480745.1 Clostridium sp. AM27-31LB
AGATAAAATTGATTTTTTGAACAAAAGAAAGTCAAATCGAAAAATATCTTCTAAAATAATTTATTTTTACGCAACAAATATTTAAAATCTTAAATTTTTTTCAAAAAACAATCAGCAAAATAAATTGAAAAATTACAGGAAAATTATTATAATGGAGGAAAGTATATGGGGAAAAGACATGATTTAACAAACAAAAATACGGAACAGGACAACAATAATAATTATAGAAATGGCTCGAAAGAGACAGGGATTTACAGAAACCACAAAGATGGTGTCGCATACAAACTTTTTTCGGGTAAGAAAGAGTCATTGTCGTTATATAACAGCATAATGAGAACAGATTACACCGACCCTGATGAACTTGAAGTAGTAACATTAAACAGTGCGATTTACATTGGCAGAAAAAATGACAATGCAATAATATTGCATTTTAATATGCTGCTTACGGAGTTTCAGACAACTTTCAATCCGAATATGCCGCTTAGAACACTTATATATGTATCAAATGAATACGAAAAATATATAGCGGAGCATGAATTGAATCTGTATTCTGAATATATACAGAAAATACCGACACCATATTTTGTGACATTATATTATGGAAGCAAAGAACAACAAGAAAAACAGATATTAAGATTGTCAGATGCATATAAAAACAAAACTGAAAACCCGGAGCTTGAACTTATGGTAACACAGTATAATGTAAATCCAAGCTACAATGAAGAATTGAAAAGACGCTGTCCGGAGCTGGACGGTTACATAAAATATGTTGAAAAAACCAGAAAATATCATAAAACCGGTATGACATATGAAGAAGCAGTTAAAAAATCAGTAGATGAGTGTATCGAGGAAGGTATTCTAAAAGAGTTTTTCGTAAAAAACAAGGCAGAGGTGATTTCGATGACGATATTTGAGTATGACGAAGAAGAACACATGAGACTTGAAAGAGAAGAACAGTATAGGAAAGGCGAAGAAGCCGGAGAAGCCCGTGGGATTGAAATTGGAGAAGCCCGTGGAGAAGCCCGTGGAATTGAAATTGGAGAAAATCGTGGGAGAAATGAGGGAGAAAACAACAAATTAAAAAATCAGATAAGAAAGAAACTTGCAAAAGGAAAAGCAATTACACAGATAGCAGATGAAGTAGAAGAAACAGAGGAAAAGGTGATTGAGCTGATAAAAGAAATTGAGACGGAGCAGGTATAGGGGGGAGAATAAATCAAGCTGTATTCGCAATGAATTATTTTCGTTGTGGCTATTTTGATACAGAGATTGATATAAAATTTTCGACTTATGGACGGCTCTCTGCCTCTAACGCCATTTGCTGAAAAGTTTATATCAGTCTCTACTGTTTATATATGCTTTTTTATTTTATGCAATGTACTTTGTTGGTTCATAATAAAAAGCACAAGATTTATCATCAAAAAAATCTCTTTGTATAAAATAGACAAAAG
>NZ_QUJS01000026.1:0-1340 GCF_003480745.1 Clostridium sp. AM27-31LB
TATATAATGAAAAGTGATTTATATAATAACAATGAAAAAATACAATTTAAATCAGTATGTCCTGATATGAGTGATGAAATAGCACAGAAAGCAATAAATGATTTATCAAACTATTTAAGTCGTTATTATGGAAAAAAAGTGATAATTATTCTTGATGAATACGACACACCTATGCAGGAAGCATATGTAAATGGATATTGGGATGAACTTGTAGCATTTACCAGAAGTCTTTTTAATTTAACATTTAAGACAAATCCTTATCTTGAACGGGGGATAATGACAGGAATTACAAGAGTGTCTAAGGAAAGTATCTTTTCGGATTTAAATAATCTCGTAGTTATTACTACAACATCAAATCAGTATAATACTGCATTTGGTTTCAATGAGGAAGAGGTATTTGCTGCACTTGACGAGCAGGAACTTTCAGGTGAGAAAGAAAAAGTGAAAGCGTGGTATGACGGATTTACATTTGGAGATAAGAAAGATATTTATAATCCGTGGTCGATAATCAATTTTTTGGATGAAAAAAAATATAAACTTTATTGGGCTGATTCAAGTTCTAATGCACTTGTAAATAAATTAATAAGGACGGCTCCCGGAGAAATAAAAGAACAGATGGAAAGTCTTATTTCGGGAGAAAGTATAGAAACATATATTGATGAGCAGATAGTGTTTGAACAGCTTGACCTGGATGAAAATGCAATATGGAGTTTGTTGCTCGCAAGCGGTTATTTAAAGGTGGAATATGTTAAAAGTGAGGACGAAACAGGTGAGACTCTGGATTTTCCAATATATTCATTGAGAATTACAAACAGGGAAGTAAGAAGTATGTTTTTAAAGATGTTTAAGGGATGGTTTAACAGATCCCTATCGGCATACAATAATTTTGTAAAATCACTTTTCAATGGTGACATTGAAAGTATGAACGAATACATGAACAGAGTTGCAAGAGGAGTAATAAGTTATTTTGATACAGGAAAAACTCCATCTGACGAAGAACCAGAGCGTTTTTACCATGGGCTTGTGCTCGGACTGATGGTCGACCAGGTAGACAATTACATTCTAAGTTCAAATAGGGAGAGTGGTTTCGGAAGATATGACATAATGCTCGAACCGATAGACAAAAACAATGAAAAATTACCGGGTATTGTGATAGAGTTTAAGGTATTTAATCCAAAGAAAGAAGATACATTAGAAGAAACAGTAAAAAACGCATTAAGACAGATAAAAGAAAAAGACTATGATGCAGAGCTTATCAAAAGAGGTGTGAAAGAGGAAAATATATATCATTATGGTTTCGCATTTAAAGGTAAGGAAGTATTAATAGATGGTAGGTAGAA
>NZ_QUJS01000027.1:0-1328 GCF_003480745.1 Clostridium sp. AM27-31LB
TATATAATGAAAAGTGATTTATATAATAACAATGAAAAAATACAATTTAAATCAGTATGGCCTGATATGAGTGATGAAATAGCACAGAAAGCAATAAATGATTTATCAAACTACTTAAGCCGTTATTATGGAAAAAAAGTTATAATTATTCTTGATGAATACGACACACCAATGCAGGAAGCATATGTAAATGGATATTGGGATGAACTTGTAGCATTTACCAGAAGTCTTTTTAATTTAACATTTAAGACAAATCCTTATCTTGAACGAGGGATAATGACAGGAATAACCCGTGTCTCTAAAGAGAGCATTTTTTCTGATTTAAATAATCTCGTAGTTATTACTACAACATCAAATCAGTACAATACTGCATTTGGCTTCACTGAGGAAGAGGTATTTACTGCACTTGACGAACAGGGAATTTCAGATGAGAAAGAAAAAGTAAAAGAGTGGTATGACGGATTTACATTTGGAGATAAGAAAGATATTTATAATCCGTGGTCGATAATCAATTATCTTAAATTTAAAAAATACGAAACATATTGGGCGGATTCAAGTTCAAACAGATTGGTAAATGAGCTTATAAGAACTGGCTCAGCAGAGATAAAAAATACGATGGAAACATTGATGGCAGGTGGCACCGTTGAAAAAAATATTGACGAGCAGATAGTGTTTGAACAACTAAAAACAAATAAGGATGCCGTTTGGAGTCTGCTGCTTGCAAGTGGTTATCTTCGCATAGAGGAATTTCGCACAGAAGGACGGTTAAATAAAAAAATATATAGTTTAAAGCTGACGAACTATGAAGTAGAGCAAATGTTTGGGACAATGATAGAAAGGTGGTTTGGAGGAGCAGATGTTCCATATAATGAATTTATAAATGCAATGCTTTCAGGTGACATTGAAAGCATGAATGAATACATGAACAGAGTTACAAGGGGAGTGATAAGTTATTTTGATACAGGAAAAACTCCATCTGACGAAGAACCGGAGCGTTTTTACCATGGGCTTGTGCTCGGACTGATGGTCGACCAGGTAGATAATTACATTCTAAGTTCAAATAGGGAGAGTGGTTTCGGAAGATATGACATAATGCTCGAACCGATAGACAAAAACAATGAAAAATTACCGGGTATTGTGATAGAGTTTAAAGTATTTAATCAAAAGAAAGAAGATACATTAGAGGAAACAGTAGAAAATGCATTAAGACAGATAAAAGAAAAAGATTATGATGCAGAGCTTATCAAAAGAGGTGTGAAAGAGGAAAACATATATCATTATGGTTTCGCATTTAAAGGTAAGGAAGTATTAATAGATGGTAGGTAGAA
>NZ_QUJS01000028.1:0-536 GCF_003480745.1 Clostridium sp. AM27-31LB
ACGGCAGCTTTAGCATCATTTCCATACGGCATCATAAACTCTGCCGTATCTATCTTTTGCAATTTTTCAGGCTTTATTATCTGTACTCCGTCATACACATAGAAATTAAAAGCATCTGCTATTATGTTTTTGTGCGACATATACTGTTTTGTTGCTATATCAATTTTCCCCATACATTATTCTTCCTTTCGTTTTTCATTATATTTCTCTATCTCATATTATAATCTCTGACGCCCACCCTTATATATTATCTGTTCATTGAGATACTACTGATAACTTTTTTACAACTTCTCTTACATATTCTTCCGGCTTCGACACTTTCTTTGCAATCTCTGGTATCGTCATATTACAATCTATATATGCTTCAATTTTTCCTTCAATCTGTCCCTCATCTTTTGCATTTTTCATTGAATTTTCCCATGCTCTGCACACATCAACCACCTCATCTTTCTCTTTGCCGGCAATATTTGCACCGGTTATCATATTTATTAATTCTACTGCTTCTTTTTCTACATTTTGAAACCTGCGTTTTCCTT
>NZ_QUJS01000028.1:546-1172 GCF_003480745.1 Clostridium sp. AM27-31LB
GCAATATTTGCACCGGTTATCATATTTATTAATTCTACTGCTTCTTTTTCTACATTTTGAAACCTGCGTTTTCCTTTAATCCATCTTCCATCGTCATCCGATTGATGTTTTATGAATTGTAATACCGACCCCAAATCTGTTTTAAACTTTTCATACTCGCTGTCTGAAACTTTTATCGGCTCTATCAGGTTTATTTTATAATCAGGAACATATTTTAAGATCTGTTCATCGTCCACACAAAACATATCATGAACACTTTTTGCTCCATCCCAGCTTTTATCTCCAAAATAGATAACCAGAGTTACCACCGGCATTAATTTATCTTCTTTTCTAAATCCCGATAAAAATTCTTCCGAACTCAATTTGATTGCGGCACCTTTGTTTTTATTACGATATGAACTCTTTGCTTCTTCCACCTGCTTTGCATACTGTAAAGAATCATAAAGCATATTTTTAACAGCCATTGCATAATGGATTTTGTCCTGATTTTCCGTGCCGAGTACAACATAAACCGCATTTCCGTCTGTGACACCTTCCCATAGCATAAGATTATCTCTTATTTTCTGCACGGCAGCTTTAGCATCATTTCCATACGGCATCATAAACTCTGCCGTATCTATCTTTTG
>NZ_QUJS01000029.1:0-731 GCF_003480745.1 Clostridium sp. AM27-31LB
CGGCTGGATCACCTCCTTTCTAAGAGAAATGAGTAAGAGTTGTTTTACTGTTAAGTTATTAAGGTGTAGACGTAAGCACCTCGAAAGCAAAGCTTTCTCGGTCGCGACTGCGTCGCAAATACTTGATAAAAAATCTGTTTAGATGAACAAGTTCATCACACGATTTTTATATCAAGTGCACTTACTTAGTAACACAAAAATCTTTGGTGGCGATGCGCTTAGGGGAAACACCCGTTCCCATCCCGAACACGATGGTTAAGACCTAAGCGGCCGATGGTACTATGCTGGAGACGGCATGGGAGAGTAGGTGGCCGCCAATTAAAATGAAAATAACGCTGAACAGCGATTTGTGGCAAGAAACTAAGGTTTCAGATAAAAGTTTCTTGTTATAGATGACTGTTCAACAGTCAAAAACTTCCGGGATGGCCGGAAAGTTTGTACCTTGAAAACTGTATATTGATTAGAGTAATAGAAAGAAATCAAGATATATAGATATAGTCAGGTGAAATTGCGAAGCAATTTCTAATGATTAAAATCTTTGATTTTAATCTGTTCAGACATCCAAGCGCGTTATATTAAATATAACGGTTGATTCAAAAGCATATTTGCTTTTAGAATTTAACAAATGCAAAAGCAATTATAATTGCTTTAGAAAGCAAACTAACAAATATGGTGATAACGCTATATCAGCCATATGAGAATCAGAATCGTTCAGACTGTGAAAATGAGTG
>NZ_QUJS01000029.1:741-941 GCF_003480745.1 Clostridium sp. AM27-31LB
GTACCTTGAAAACTGTATATTGATTAGAGTAATAGAAAGAAATCAAGATATATAGATATAGTCAGGTGAAATTGCGAAGCAATTTCTAATGATTAAAATCTTTGATTTTAATCTGTTCAGACATCCAAGCGCGTTATATTAAATATAACGGTTGATTCAAAAGCATATTTGCTTTTAGAATTTAACAAATGCAAAAGCAA
>NZ_QUJS01000003.1:0-331521 GCF_003480745.1 Clostridium sp. AM27-31LB
TAATCCAGTAAGACCCCTTGAAGACGACGAGGTAGATAGGGCAGAGGTGGAAGTGTGGTGACACATGTAGCTGACTGTCACTAATAGGTCGAGGGCTTGACCAAAGGAACGAAGATTCTTCTTGCAATCAAAAGGAAGTCATGATATAATCAATATACAGTTTTTAGGGTATAAACCTAATCCTCGATAGCTCAATGGTAGAGCACACGGCTGTTAACCGTGGGGTTGTTGGTTCGAGCCCAACTCGGGGAGTTTATTTTTTTTGTAAATATAATTGCCGATGTGGCTCAATTGGCAGAGCAGCTGATTTGTAATCAGCAGGTTATCGGTTCGAGTCCGATCATCGGCTTAGGCAAAATATTTATGGACCTTTAGCTCAGTTGGTTAGAGCAATCGGCTCATAACCGATCGGTCCAGGGTTCGAGTCCCTGAGGGTCCATTTTAGATAAATTAAGTAAGTAAGAATGATATTTTGGCCTGGTGGCTCAGTTGGTTAGAGCGCCGCCCTGTCACGGCGGAGGTCGAGGGTTCGAATCCCTTCCGGGTCGTTTCTCTTGTATATTACAAGATTTTACTGGGATCTTAGCTCAGCTGGGAGAGCATCTGCCTTACAAGCAGAGGGTCACAGGTTCGAGCCCTGTAGGTCCCATTATAACAATTTAATATTGTTGTATGCCGCAGTGGCGGAACTGGCAGACGCCCAGGACTTAAAATCCTGTGGGTAGTGATACCCGTACCGGTTCGATTCCGGTCTGCGGCATTTTTATTTAGAAAAACTTCCAATATGGTTATATGTTGGAAGTTTTTTTGATATGAAAGAACATACCTTTTGGACAGATGGGTATTTTGCCTGTAGTGTAGGAAATTTTTCAGTATCAGTCAATGTTCCATGCTTTATAGCATTACTTTCCGCAAGTGTAGGAATTAGTATGATAATTCTTAAATCCGCTACATATCGTCCAAGTTTCATCTATATCATCTTTTCTCCGAATAATGGCTATAATTTCACTTGCAAATACTTCTCTATCAATTTCGGCTGTATCAAAGGATATGTCCAGTTCTCAGGCAACTTATCCATAAGCACAACTTTATCCATTTCGCTATGTAATTCTTTCGCAAACTCTGTTATCTCTGCAAAACAAAGCAGTCCAAATGTTTCCTCACCTGTATCATTTACTCTGGTCTTGCCTGTTACTGAGTAAACACATATTGGCTTTACCTCAAATTCGACTGCTCCTGTTTCTTCCTGCAACTCTCTTTTAGCAGTTTCAAGAATATTCTCCCCAGCTTCTCTATGCCCTCCAGGCACTTCGTATGTATCTCTTTCTTTGTGTTTGCAGAAAACCCACTTGCCGTTACTCTGTGAAATAATTACTGCAAATTTTAATAATTCGTCATTAACTGTATCATAAAATTTTACTTCTAGATTATCCATTACTATACCTCCAACTAATCTATTCTTTAAAGACTTAAACACAATTACATATTTTTCTTAATTAATTTACATTCTATTTTTTTGAAAAAATCATTCCAATATTTCATATCCACCACTATAATTTCTTCATGTGATATTGTATATAAAATACAGTTTTCTTTTGCAAAGAAGGCAATGTCCATCTGATCTTCATACTGAAAGAAATCTGAATACCTTTTCAATATATCTATACTAGCCTTTGAGCATTTATAAAAATGTTGAATTGCCTCTTTGTTTTTGCTTCTTAATTTAATCTTTGTTCCCGGCCAGACACATGTTCTTTTTCTTTCAATTAGAAACTTTTCCAATTCTCCTTTAGGTTCTGGAAGGATGTCTGGAAAATCTTTTGTGTCCGCAATAGGTTCTACTAAACAAAACCTATCACTTAAATTACACAATTTATCTAACATTAATTTATACTTGGTATTTTCTATTTCAAATACATAATATTCAGTCATAATTTTCTCCTAACTTTAATGTGTTTTTTCAATATAATTATTAATACCACCACTTTACAATTAAAAAAAAGAAATCACAGGACTTTCAGTGGTATAATGAATTTGACAAAAACATAAGAAAGAAAGTGACCCTGTACGACAAATTTATTATACCACGAAAACACAATAATTAGTAGACTTAATCAATATTTTGGGTGGGAAACATATGTTTGTAAAGAGCGTTGAAAAAGGTGATGAATTATATTATAATAGCAATAATGAGAAGACTTGTAGGCAGGTGGAATATGCTAGAAAAAATTATAGAACTTACAAACGAATATATAGAGAGTATGCCCAAAAAAGAACGTAAAAAATATGGACAATTTTTTACCAGTAAGGAAACTGCCCGTTTTATGGCTGGGTTATATAATGTTAATGAAAAAATAAGCAAAGTAAGTGTCCTTGATGCAGGGGCTGGTTCAGGTATATTGTCATGTGCCTTTATTGAGCGATTGGAAACGATAGATTCTATTAAGGAGATTGAACTTACCTGTAAGGAAAATTGGAACATATTCACCTTTTTGTTAGCAGAAATAAGGTTTTTGACAAGGAAAGTGTGTTACAGGAAACAATTATTATTAAAGTAAGGAAAACAGGTGATAAGCCAGAAACTGTTACGATTACATCATCGAAATCAAACAGTGATTTTGGAGAGCTGACATCATTGACGGCTCCGTATGATCTGGTTGTAGCAGGATCGGACTATTATGTTTATCTTGTAACAGATGAAAATGAAGTGGAAGTATTAAAGAAATTGCATAAATTTGATAAGACACTTCCGGCAATTGGTGTAAAAATGAAAACAGGATTGAACGTAGACTTCCGTAATCGTGAGATTTTGAGGGATGAAGCAGAAGAAGGGGTAATACCTTTATTTTATTCACAACATATAAGGCAAGGAAAGGTAGAATTTCCAATCCGGAAAGAACATGAATATGTAGTGACAGAACAAAAGGGATTGATGCAAGATAACAAAAACTATCTATTTGTAAAGCACTTTACAGCAAAGGAAGAACCTCGGAGATTACAGTGTGGAGTATATTTAGCCAAAAAATTTCCGCAATACCAAAAGATAAGTACACAGAATAAAATTAATTTTGTAGACGGTGTATTAACGGAAATGTCAGAATACCTAGTGTATGGGTTGTATGTATTATTTAATTCTACACTTTATGACGAATATTATCGGATTTTGAATGGATCTACACAGGTTAATTCAACAGAGATTAATGCAATGCCTGTACCGGATTTAGAGGATATTCAGGAAATGGGAAGAAAAGTGCTTGAAAGTAAGGATTATTCAGAGGCAAATTGTAATTTGATATTGGAGGGATACTTATGATACATTTAAATGGTGATCGATTTATTGGACCAAGATAGAATGAAAAATTTATATGGCAAAATCTAAAGTGTGATAAGTATTAGTTAAATTTATGGGGATTAGTATCGTTAAAGATGTTTGCTTCTTGAGAAAATTGTATATAAGTGTTATTATAAATATAAGATACTTAAAATAGTAATACTATCAGGCATTTGACTTGATAAAGTATTAGAATTATTTAGGGGATAGAAATGGGTAGAGAAAATAAAGGTATAAGAATTTCATTTAATTCACCGGTTATTTTGATTTTTTCAATAGCGAGTCTTTTGGTATTAGGACTTAGCTATATGACCGGAGGTGTTTCAGACAGGTTATTATTTTGCGTATATAGATCGTCTTTGTCAGATCCTTTGACATATTTCAGATTTTTCGGTCATGTTCTTGGTCATGCAAACTGGGAACATTTTCTTAGTAATATTATGATGATTCTTGTTGTAGGTCCGCTTCTTGAAGAAAAGTATGGCTCGACAGATACACTGATTGTTATATTGACGACAGCATTTGTCACCGGACTTATTCATTTTATATTTTTTCCAAATGTTGCTCTTTTAGGGGCGAGTGGTATTGTTTTTGCGTTTATATTGCTTGCAAGTATGACGAGTATAGAAGATGGCAAAATTCCGCTTACTTTTATTCTTGTCGCAGTTATCTATATAGGCGGTCAGATACGGGATGGAATTCTGGTAAAAGATGATGTATCAAATCTGACACATATAATCGGAGGAATTGTCGGTTCTGTATTTGGATTTGCTATGAATAAATACAGGGTGAGGAAATATTGAGATTAGCAAATCATGACATTGATAAATGATTACGGCAAAAATATTGAGATTACAATTATATCATTAAATAAAAATACAAATACCGACGGATATTGAGGTGGTAAAAGTGTCATTTAAGCATATGAAAATTCAAAGCCTTGACGATTTCTTTGTCCCGCTTAGCGGACGGAGTGAAAAAGGAATTTATTTTTATCGTTTTAACAAAACATCTGATAAAATAGATGAATTTATTTATAAATATTATAATGCGGCGAGAAAATCCGGTGTTGTAATTGACGGGAAGATAGGAAATCCGACTGAAAGTAATCTTTCGTATTATCAGGAGATTATGGGGATGGATTTTCAGATGAGCATGGGATTTATTTCTGATTCTTTGAAAAAATGGCTGCCACGCATGAGGGCGATTCAGCGTGAAAATATTGCAGGGGCGATATATGATGTTCTTGACGGACTGCGAAGAAGCGGTAAGAATGAAAATATGCTTAAAAATGCGTATATTAAATTTATGTGTTGGCTTTATTATAAATTTGAGGGTGTCGTGGAGCAGATGAACGGTGAGAATATCCCAAAGATTTTTTTCGTGGGAGATATTGTCGGCTATGAATTTATGCTTATAAATATACTTGCTGATGCGGGATGCGATGTTGTTTTTGTGCAGCTACACGGAGATGTGTCTTATCTTAAGGTTGACGAAAATTTAGAAAGGTCTTTTGAGTATGTGGGAGAAAACGGTGCGGCAGAGCAAAATATGGTGAGAGAGTTTGCGGCAGATTTTAGTATAAAAAGTATGCTTGAAAACCATGATTTTAAGGCACAGAGAGAAAACGGTCAAGGAACGGTAAGTTCGCAGGCAGAAATACAGAGAGTGAAAAGTCATGGAACGGGAGGTTCGCAAGTAGATGTGCAGAACATACAAAGACAAGAAAGTGGAATACCGCAGGCAGAAGGAAAGAGTACGAAATCTTTACAGAACAAAAAAAGTTTAAATATAAAAGTTCAGAGTACAGAAGCAGACAATATAAATATTATGGCAGACAGAGGTGGTTCACAGCCAAAAATGTCGTATAAGGTTTCTACTCGTAATTGCACTAATGTCTGGATAGAAGGCAATGGGCTTGACGATTTTTTGCAGCCGGCAGGGGTCAGAAAAGACAGATTTAGGAAATTATATGAAAACGAAAGAAGAACAGAAAAAGTAAACAATGTAGATAATGCACAGAATTTGCATATAAGAAATGCAGAAAAAGTAAACAATGTAGAAAATGTACAGAATTTGCATAATATAAGAAATATAGAAAATAATCTGGGAAATGGGATGTTTTCTGCTGATAATGCACAGGGTTATGGGGCAGATAAAGATAAAATATTTTTAAACTGTTATGTAAGGATAAACGGTGTCTGGGACAAACTTACATATGAAAATGAACTTTATCAATTTTATCTTTCGCTTAAGGCTATGAAACGAAATGTTGTTGTCATTAGTGAGCTGATACCTAAGCCTGATGTTGATGAGATTGCAAAGATAAGGAGAGGAAATTACCGTGATGTTTTTCAGCTTGTAAAGGGACTTGAATTAAATATCAATTTTACCGAAAATCCGATAGTTAGTGAGTTTCTTATCAATTCTTTTGAGGAGACTGTTTATGGAGAGGCGGACAGGCTTGGGACAGGTGCAAATATAAATAAAATGTTGAATAAAGCCGTATATCTTCTTTGTTTTATTAACAGATATCAGACGCAGTTTTTTAAGAATTTTAGCTATGACAACATACCGTGTTTTATTTATATGGGTGGCTGCAATGATGAAAATGAAGCTATGTTTATGCATTTTCTTGCAAGGACACCGATTGATGTGCTTATTTTATGTCCAAACAGGGCAGAGAGATGCCGACTTGAGGATAATATTCTGTATGATATAAACTATGAGGAACAGCTTGCCATAGATAAATTTCCTATACAAAATTCGGGGCTGCACATAGGTACGGCGGCATACCATGCGGAGAGAGAGCTTGACACTCTTATGTATAACGATGATACCATATTCAGGGATAAACAGTATGATAAAGCACGGACTGTTTCATTGCAGACTATGGACAGGGAAATCAAGATTTTGTGGGAGACTGAGATTAAGTACAGACCGGGATTTTCGACTGTTGACGGTTTTGTAAATATTCCTGTTATCTTTTCTAAGTTTTCGGGTGTAAAAGACGGAAATGTCAGAGAATATATGATAATGTTAAAAAAGCTTATGACACCTGAAACGGTTGTTGTAGACAAAGTTCCTAATATTCTTTCGACAGATGCAAATCCGATTAAAGAATATGCCACAGAATTTTTTAAGAATGGCAGGCTGCACAGGGACAAGATAAAAAAAAGCAGGGCATACCGGTATGGTTTTCTGCGTGATGAGATGCAGGATTATATTCTTGACAAGCTGGAATTTTTGATAGCACAAAAATATATTAAGGGGACTTTTGAAAATGGAACTGAATATACTATAGTTTCAGTGGCTCTTAATCTGCCTAAGGAAGTGACAAGGCTTTTGCAGGCATTTGATTTTACTAAGAAAAATCCAAAACTTTTGTATATAAATACATCAGACGAGCTGATTTCCTTAGAAGATACGATTTATCTTACTTTTTTGCATTTGCTCGGTTTTGATGTTGCTTTATTTGTGCCTACGGGTTACAATATGGAAAAATATTTCAATTTGAAACTTATGGAAGAACATCAGCTCGGTGACTATATATATGATATTCAGATACCGGACTGGGAAAGTATTCCGTTAAGTTTGCACACATCATGGCGTGACAGGTTGTTCAGGCATGGTTGAGAAAATAAAAACAGATATTTATTTCTGAGCAGGCAGTTTGCAGAAGTTTGTGAAAATAGACTGTTAAAAAATAGATATTAACTAAACAAAAGTTTAAGATGAGAACTAAAAGCTGAAAGTGAGGGACGCATCTTGAATGAAAGTCAAGAAGATTGATAGTCAAAAATATTAAGGAGGACAAGTATGGGACTTGATTTTGGAAAAAAAGAACCGGCAGCAGTTCAGCCGGCAGTTCAGAATGAGATTGAAGCGGTCGATGTTTATGATATTGTCGAGGATAGAAAGCAGATGAACAACGAGCTTGTGGGTTCAGATGAGGTTGATGCACTTGTCAGCACTATCGAGGTAAACAACCTTGAAACGATAGTGTCTTTTGGTGCTGAGGCAGCAGATGAGATTTCAAAGGCTTCTGATATAGTTCTTAACAGTATGAGCATGAGCCAGATTGATGAGTCGAGCGAGATGCTCAATGCACTTTCAAAGATAATGTCAAAGTTTGATATTGACGAGATTAGGGAGGACAAGGGACTTTTTAATAAGTTATTTGGAAATCTGAGAAAGCAGCTTGAAAAAATCTTACAGAAATATCATACAATGGGTGATGAGGTCGACAAGATATATGTTCAGCTTAAGCAGTATGAGAGTGAGATAAAACAGTCAAACAGAAATTTAAACCAGATGTTTGATGCAAATGTTGGTTATTATCATGAACTTGTCAAATATATTCTTGCCGGTGAGCAGGGATGCAGGGAACTCGAAAATTATATTGCACAGAGACAGCAGGACTATGAAAATACGGCCGACAATGCCATTCAGCTTGAAATTTCAAGCCTTAATAATGCGTTGATGATGCTTGAGCAGAGAACACAGGATTTAAGGACTGCAGAGAATATTGCCATGCAGTCAATTCCTATGATTAAGACGATGGAGTACAGCAACATGAATCTTGTCAGAAAGATAAATTCTGCATTTATCGTCACTTTACCTGTATTTAAGCAGGCACTTGCACAGGCTATTATGTTAAAGAGACAAAAGATACAGGCAGAGGCAATGTCTGAACTTGACAAAAAGACAAATGAGATGCTTATAAAAAATGCAAAGAATACTGTTGAGCAGTCAAAGATGACGGCAAAACTTGCATCGGGCAGTTCAATAAAGATAGATACGCTTGAGAAGACATGGAGAACCATTGTAAACGGTATTGACGAGACAAGAGCTATTCAGGAAAATGCCAGAAAACAGCGTATTGATGATGCAGCAAGACTTGACCAGATTAAGAAAGAGTTTATGGAAACATATGGCGGTGCTGTTAAGCGTTAATAAAAACTTAAGTATTAGATAAATACTTTTAGTGTTATACTTATATTAATGAAATTTTTACATTTAAAAAGAGGAGGAAATGAGTTATGCCAATTAATTTATCAAAAGGACAGAAAGTAGATCTTACAAAAGGAAATCCTGGACTTAAAAATGTTATGGTAGGTCTTGGATGGGATGTTAATGCATTTGATTCGGGGGCTGACTTTGATCTTGATGCAGCCGCATTTATGGTAGATTCAAATGGTAAATGCCCGACAGAAAAAGAGTTTGTATTTTATGGAAATCTTGAACATCCATCAGGTGCTATAAAGCATATGGGTGACAACCGGACAGGTGACGGTGAGGGAGATGATGAGCAGATAGAGGTAAATCTTGCTGATATTCCTGCAAATATTGAAAAAATCGCATTTACGGCAACAATTTATGATGCAGAGACAAGGAGACAGAATTTCGGTCAGGTGTCAAATGCTTATATAAGACTTGTCAATGTTGAGACTAATGAGGAGATTATAAGATACGACCTCGGAGAAGACTTTTCAATCGAGACGGCAGTGGTAGTTGGCGAGATATACAGACACAACGGAGAGTGGAAGTTCAATGCGATAGGAAGCGGTTTCCAGGGGGGGCTTGCTGCACTTTGCGGACACTATGGAATTGAGGTTGCCTAAAAAGGAGGTATGGAATGTCAATAAGCTTAAAAAAAGGGCAGAAGGTAAGCCTTACAAAGGAAAGTGCCGGTCTTTCAAATGTACTTGTAGGTCTTGGCTGGGACGCTGTGGAGAGTAAGAAAGGTTTTCTTGCATTACTATTTGGAACACAGGCAGCCGACATAGATTGTGATGCGACTGCAATCCTTTTAAAGGACGGAAAGTTCTGCGATAAGAATGATGTGGTTTATTTTGGAAATCTCGAACATAAATCAGGGACTGTAAGGCACATGGGTGACAATCTTACAGGTGACGGTGAGGGTGACGATGAGCAGATACTTATAGACCTTTCAAAAGTTCCTGCTGAGTATGACAGGATAGTCATTGTGGTAAATATTTATGACTGTATAAAGAGAAAACAGGAATTTGGTATGATAAAAAATGCATTTATAAGAATAGTTGACGGAAAAACAAACAGGGAAATGTGCAAATACGACCTTTCAGAGGACTATTCGGGAATGACTGCGATGATATTTGGAGAAATCTACAGACATAACGGAGAGTGGAAGTTCAATGCCATAGGTCAGGGGACAAAGGATACAAGTATCAGTGAATTATGCAGACATTATAAGTGACAGGGCATATGCTGAAAGTCAGAAAAAGTTTATTTTAGAAAGAATTGATAGCAGGTAATTCCGTGATGCTTTAAGAAAGTATTGCGTGAATATAAAAAAGAGAGGAAATTTTCTAATCATGATTGAAATAAGGAACAAGGACAGCCTTAAAAAAGGCTTGTCCGGTGAACAGGCAGCTAAGAGTAAAGCGGAGTTTGGAACAAATGAGCTTGCAAAAAAACAACAGGAGTCATTATTATCAATGTTTATAGGAGCATTTGATGATATATGGATAAAAGTTTTATGTTTTGCACTTCTGCTTAAAATTGTGCTTGCGGTACTTGGTGTTATATTTCCGGCTATTTCAGGCGGAAACGATGCAATAGAAATCGTGAGTATCATTCTTGCAATAGCACTTGCAACGGGCTTTTCAACATTGTCGGAGTACAGAAACAGTTCAAGAAGTGAAGCTTTGCAGGAGGAGTACAGTAAAACTTTTGCAAAAGTAATGAGAGACGGAAAACTTTTAAAGATTTCTACAAATGAAATCGTAAAAGGTGATACGATACTTATACAGGCTGGTGACAAAGTACCGGTTGACGGACTTATTTTTGACGGTCATGTTAAAGTCTCTCAGGCGGCATTAAACGGTGAGTCAAGAGATGAGTCAAAAGTGGCAGCAGACAATATGGATGATGCAGAGTCGACAGATTATTCATCAGAAAATAAAGTGTTTATGGGTTCTGTAGTTACAAGCGGTGAGGCTTATATGGTGGCAACTGTTATAGGCGATGCTTCAGAGCTTGGTAAGATAAATAAGGCACTTACAGATAATGAGGAAGAGGAAAGAAAAGACACTTCAAGCCTTAAACTTGAGGTAGTAGCTGCAGGTATCGGTAAACTCGGTGTCTCAGCAGCAGCCATAGCAGGTGTTTTACAGGTAGTGTTAAATATCGTAAGAGCGAATGAAGCAATTACTCCGGTATTTGTTATTTTGCTTGTTGCGGAGGCAGTGATGCTTATGGCTTCTATCGTTATCATGGCTGTTCCGGAGGGACTTCCGATGATGAACAGTCTTGTGCAGTCAATGAATACTGAGTCAATGTATAAAAAGAATATTTTAGTAAGCCACAAAGCTGCATTTTCAGATTCCGCTTATATGAATCTTTTGTTCAGTGATAAAACAGGTACTATCACAGAGGGAAATCTCTCTTTGGTAGAATTTATCACAGGTGATGGAGAGATTGCTGATAAACTGTTAAATGCTGACTTTATGGATGCGATAACAGTCAATAACCTTGCTAAAGTATCAGAGGGAAAGGCTATCGGAAGTAACAACATGGACAGGGCACTTCTTTCTTATGCTCTTGCCAACAATGCAAAGCCGGATGAGGATGAAATTGAAAAAAGAGTTAAAGAAAATAATGGATTTGACTCTGAAAAGAAATGTGCCATCGTGGAACTTAACGACGGTGTAGTTTACTGGAAAGGTGCAACAGAGCAGATAATTGATGACATTACCCACTATGAGACAGCAGACGGAAGCATAAAAGAGTTTACTGCTGCTGACAAAGAAAAGGTTATAAAACAGATGGAAGCACAGGCTAAGCGTACTATGAAACTTTTATCTGTTGCAAAGATAGCAGATGGAAAGAAAATACTTCTTGCAGTATTGTGTCTCAGGGATAATGTCAGAAAAGATGCAATCGAGACAGTTGAGGTGCTTAACGGTGCCGGAATACAGGTTGTCATGGTGACAGGTGATGCTGAGGAGACAGCGACAGCTATCGCAAAAGAAGCCGGTATTCTCGTGGATGAGAAGAACGATGTTGTTCTCACACATGAAGAACTTGAAAAAATGTCAGATGAGGAGCTTAAGAAAGAACTTCCACATCTTAAGGTTGTAAGCCGTGCAAAGCCTCTCGACAAGAAGCGTTTAGTATCTATCGCACAGCAGCTTGACAATGTTTGTGGTATGACTGGTGACGGTGTAAATGATGCACCTGCGTTAAAACAGGCTGATATAGGATTTGCTATGGGTGACGGAACTGCAGTTGCACAGGAAGCCGGTGATGTAGTTATTCTTAATAACAGTCTTACTTCAATAAAAGACTGCGTACTTAACTCAAGAACAATGGCAAAATCAGTCGGCAAGTTCCTTATTTTCCAGCTTACGGTAAATATAAGTACACTTCTTATGAACATCCTTGCACCTATACTTGGCTGGACAGAGCCATTTTCAATCGTGCAGATATTGTGGATAAACCTCATAATGGATACGCTTGCAGCAATGGCATTTGGTGGCGAACCTATTCTTAACAGATATATGGACGAGAAGCCTGCAAAGAGAACTGACAATATCCTCACCGGGTATATCAAGTCAGCAATAGGAGTCAGTGCTATATTTATCACATTAGGTTCAATACTGATACTTGAAAATGTGGGCGGTATAACATCATTTGTAATGCCTGAAGGATGTAAAAATCCTGAACTTTACGAAAAGACATTTATGTTTGCCTTCTTTATCTATTCGATAATATTAAATAGTTTAAATACAAGATCTGAGAGATTTAATCTCTTTGAGCATATAAGCGAGAATAAAAATTTTGGGCTTGTAATGGGAGCAATATTTGTATTGCAAACAATTATCATTCAGATAGGCGGTCCGGTATTTGATACAACGATGCTTAGCGTAAAAGCACTTGTTGTGTCAATGTTGCTTGCTGTGCTTATTATCCCGGTAGATATGATAAGAAAGCTGATAGTACGAAAATAAATAACAGAATGAGTGAAAGAAGGGGTTGTGCTTGACTATTCCTACAATAATCTGCCTTGTTGGGGCGGAGTTATGTGCTTTATCACTTATATTCAGACGCAGGAAATAGAGAGAAACAAGTGATGATGTTGAAATAAAGAAAATAGCTTAACAACTTGGCATATTTAGAAGTATGTGGGTGCGGTACCGGATGTGCCGCACCTCAAATTTTTGTCTAACAGATATTTAATTTATGATATACAGGAGAAATTTATGGATAATATATATGTAAACTATCTTTTGACAGCATTGATATTGACTTTTGCAATACCGGGTGCGGGAGTTGTCATAGAGCAGTTTGTAAAACTTCTTTATTCGGTGACAGCAGCCTTTCTTGGCGACAGTTTCACCTATTTTATATTTAACAGACTGACTTTTATAGGAGTATTCCACCATGAACTGTCTCATGCCCTGCTTGCAACGGTTACGGGAGCGAAAGTTACCAAAATAGTATTCTTTCATCCTGACGGTGACAGGCTCGGATATGTCGAGTATGTGACAAGGGGAAATATAATAATGAGGTCAATTCAGCAGGCATTGGCTTCGATAGCACCGGTATTCTGCGGTGCATTGACAAGTGCGGGTATTTATTATTATCTTACTGTTTATGGTGCGGCATTAGCGGTATGGCAGACTGTACTTTTGTGGTATGTATTTATTTCAATCATATTACATATGACTATGAGCAGACAGGACTTTAAAGGACTGTATCGTGGCATACCGGTTGTGTACCTGATAGTATTTGTCATTGTATATATTTGTAAATTTACATTATTTTAATTTTAGTAACAATTCAGCCATATAAATATAATCGGTAATAAATGAGGGGCTGTTACTATTTTTAAGGCTGAACTGTTGCCAATATTGATAATATGGTGATTTTTTGCTATAATAAAAAAGATTGTGCATAGTTAAATGCAGTTACTGTTCCCTTATAGGAGAGGTGACATTATCTTATTTTAAGCATTTGCGAAATGCATATAATGTGTGCAATTAACACAACCTAAAATTAGTTTCGCAATTACTTATTAGCTTATTTTAAAAGGAGGATACAGATAAAATGAAGAAATTAGAGGACTATGTAAGATGTATTCCGGATTTTCCAAGCAAAGGCATAATGTTTCGTGATATTACATCAGTGATACAGGATCCGGACGGGCTTAAACTTGCTATTGATTCCATGATAGAGGCTGTCAGGGATGTTGATTTTGATGTTGTTGTCGGTACTGAATCAAGAGGATTTATTTTCGGTATGCCTATTGCATATGCACTCGGCAAAGGATTTGTTCCGTGCCGCAAAAAGGGCAAACTTCCATGTGAGACAGTTACAGCATCGTATGCCCTTGAATATGGAACGGCTGAGATTGAAATTCATAAGGATGCAATAAAGCCGGGACAGAAAGTTCTTCTTGTGGATGATCTTATCGCAACAGGCGGAACTATTGAAGCCTGTGCAGGGCTTGTCGAGGAACTCGGCGGTGAAGTAGTTAAGATTTTATTCCTGCTCGAACTTGCCGGTCTTAAAGGAAGAGAAAAACTTGCTAAGTATGATGTGACATCATTGATTACATATGAGGGAAAGTAGAATACAAAAAAGGAGACATAATTATTTATGTTAAATAAGTTATTTAAGTTAAAGGAAAATAATACAAATGTAAAGACCGAAGTTATAGCCGGTCTTACTACATTTATGGCTATGGCATATATACTTGCCGTAAACCCAAACATTCTGAGCGGCACGGGAATGAACCGTGATGCGGTACTTCTTGCGACAGCTATTGCATCATTTATCGGTTGTATGGCTATGGCACTTCTTGCAAATTATCCATTTGCACTTGCACCGGGTATGGGACTTAATGCATATATGGCAGGAACAGTTTGTGCAAATATGGGATATTCATGGAAAGTAGCACTTCTTGCGGTATTTGTAGAAGGGCTTATATTTATCGTGCTCTCGCTTACAAATGTGCGTGAAGCTATATTTAATGCAATTCCGTCTTCACTTAAAAAAGGTGTAAGTGCAGGTATCGGTTTATTCATTGCATTTATCGGACTTCAGGGTGCAAAGATAGTAGTAGCTGATGATTCTACACTTCTTACTTATGTCAGATTTACAAAAAATTTCCATACTGTAGGAATTGGAGCATTACTTGCACTTGTCGGATTGTTTATAACAGTTATTCTCTATGCAAAAAATGTTAAAGGTTCTATTCTTATCGGAATATTAAGTACATGGATACTTGGAATGTTGTGCCAGCTTGTCGGAATTTATGTTCCGAATCCTGACACCGGATTTTATTCATTATATCCTACACTTAAGATGATAGATATTACAGCTATCGGAGATACATTTGGACAGTGCTTTAAAGCCGATTTTTCAAGCATCAGAATCCTTGATTTTATCGTTGTACTTTTTGCATTCCTCTTTGTAGATATTTTTGATACACTTGGAACACTTATCGGCGTATCAACAAAAGCGGGTATGCTTGATGAAAACGAAAAACTTCCAAGAATCAAGCCTGCACTTCTTGCCGATGCTATCGCAACATCAGTCGGAGCTGTTCTTGGAACATCAACAACTACAACATATGTTGAGTCATCAGCCGGTGTACTTGCAGGAGGACGCACCGGACTTTCGGCAGCAGTAACGGGTATTATGTTCCTGCTTGCGATATTCTTCGCACCTATATTTACTGCAATCCCGTCATTTGCTACTGCACCTGCACTTATCTTTGTAGGTTTCCTTATGATTTCATCAATCATAAGTGTAGATTTTACAGACCTTACAGAGTCAGTACCGGCATATCTTGCACTTCTTGCAATGCCGCTTATGTATAGCATTTCAGAGGGAATCGCACTCGGTGTTATATCATATGTAGTTATCAATGTATTTTGTGGAAAAGCAAAGAAAGTTAAACCTTTAATGTATATACTTGCGGTATTGTTTGTATGTAAGTATATATTCCTGTAGAAACAGGGAAAAAGGTGCCATTGTTAAATAGCATGATGCAAGGGGCAAAAGCAGATAGCAATGTATGTTTATATAAAAATTGCTATCTGTTGGCAGCGTGTCAGATAAAAAACGCAGTTTTGTGAATTGAGTTTCATAAAGCTGCGTTTTTTGTTTTGCCGAAAAAAAAGAACCGCTGGAGAAAGCGGTTCTAACAGTCAAGCTTTCGCTTAACTGTTTGGAGAAGGTATGAAAAAAATTTAAGCACTTATCAAATGATTTTGTTTCATTTGATGGGTTTATATTATCGTGGAAGTGTGAACTTGTAATGTTTTAAATGTGAAATATATGTTAATAAATGTGAACAAATAAAGTTAATTGGGGAGAGTTTGTGGAAACAGGATGAAAATACGGAAAACCCGGCAATTTTAACATTATCAGGCAGGCAGCAGAGAGGGGGCAGATATCTGATTAGCTATGTCAGGGGATTTTTTGGCTGAAATATTATATGTATATAATCATGAAATACCTGAATATTAGGGGATTGCAGTGTGTGAAAACGATTTCAAATATTATTGTTGTCCTAGGGAAAGAGTATGAATATAATGTAAGTGGGAAAAGACAAAAGTTGTTCATAGAGTACATCCTTAAGTAAGAAAGGAAAAAATCATGTCAATCAAGAAAATAGCAGAGAGAGCAGGTGTATCGGCTTCGACTGTTTCACGCGTGCTCAACAATCCAAATTATAAATGTTCATCTCCCAAGCTTCGTGACAAAATCTGGAAGATTGCGATAGAGCTTAATTACACCCCAAATACTGCTGCAAGAAATCTAAAGATGGGAGTTAAGGAGAAGGAAGAAAAAGTCTATTATGTAAGTGTTCTTATGACACGAATGGAAAAGGCAACGGCAGATCCGTTTTTTAATGAATTGCTTCGGGTGATAGAAAGTGAGATACATAAACAGGTTGCAATATTGACAAAGGTCTGGTATATGCCTGTTTTTTCAAATGATAAAAAATGCCGTCATGAGGATCTTAATCTGCTGGTAGATAAAATGTATGATGAGCTTGAGCAGAAATGTGACGGTCTTATAATCATTGGTAAATGTAATAAAGACGCATTGAAAAAACTCAATAACAAATTTAAAAATGTCGTTTCGGTAAACCGTAATTCAACAAATTATGAGGTTGATGAGGTTTTGTGTGACGGAAAGAAAGTTGCCATGATGGCAGTAGAATATCTTATATCACTAGGGCATACAAGTATAGGTTATGTTGGTGACTGCTACAATGAAGCGAGGTATCGTGGGTATCTTGAGGCATTGCACAGACATGACATCGACCCGGAGGCAGATTATATAGTACAGACCGGGCAGACAGAAGCGGAGGGGTTTGCGGCAATGCAGAAATTTATGCAGTCGGAGGACAGACCGACAGGAATATATTGTGCAAACGATATAACGGCTATCGGGATATTAAAATTCCTTGAAACAAATAAAAACAGGTATTATATTCCATCTATAATAGCAAGTGATGATATAGAAGAAGCACAATATACAAGACCTATGCTCACAACAGTAAGACTTCCTAAAGAGGAGATGGGGAAGTTTGCATTATATCTTCTAGTTGACCGTATGCGTGGAGGACATAAAAGTGTTGTCAGGACAGAGCTTGAGGGAAAACTTATGGTACGAAACAGTTGTGTAGGGACTGATGAGGGTGGATGGAGTGATTATTGTATATAGATGTAAAATTAGGTGTTGACAGCTACCTTCTTATGAGATAGAAAATAATGGATATTCTAAAGAAGTTGAGCATTTTACTGATATTATAAGGTCAACAGCTCATTTAATAATAGAGTAAAAAAGAATAAAAAACTACCCCATCTGTATAATGAAAATATTCATAATACAGATGGGGGTTAATTTTTAGAAAACAGTTTTATATCGTAATATCAATATTTGCACCGAGTTCCGGATTGACAGACCTTTCCATAGCAGAACGATTCATCATGTCGATAAGACCGGCTCCGCTTTCTTTCATTGTATCTAGACTTTTTGCAAGAACTGCGGTTTCAACATTATTTATTACATCTGCCTGTGATATGCCCATAGAGAGTGCTGCAATATCCATAGAAATCCCTCCTTTTAATTTTGACCTATTGACCTATTGGTCTGTTTTTAGATTATAACTTTGAAAAATTTCTTTCTAAAATAATTATACCATAGTTTGATGAAAATTAACAGTTCAGTCATAAAAATATAATCGCTAATAGTAACAGTTCAGCCATAAAAAGATAATTGGCAATACAATGAACTTGTTCATTGTATTGTTAAGTACCTTTTTATGGTAGAACTGTTACGATAGAGAAATAAAGGTGCTGTAAACAACTTGCACTAATTATAAACTTAATGTATAATAGCCGATGCGGGGGAGCTTGTGCGTGAAACAGGCTGAGAGTAGATTGCGTATCTTAACCCTTATAACCTGATGGATAATGCCAGCGTAGGAAGTTGTCGGTATAGATTTGCAATGATTTATGTTGAGAATATGCATGGTAGTTATGTATATTCTTTTTTTGTGGCTTTTTATATGATGTAGCACGATTATAGGAAATTGCGAAACTGATATTCTGCGATAGCAGTTAATAGTGTTACGAGCAGGCAGTGGAACGGATTGTCAATATCCGTTTGACTCAGGCAGATTGGTGATAGTTTCGCAGATACCGAGAGTACATAAATAAAAAAAAGGAGGACATAAATTTGAAAACAGCATTAACAATAGCAGGAAGTGATTCAAGCGGTGGAGCAGGAATTCAGGCTGATATAAAAACAATGATAAGCAACGGAGTATATGCGATGAGTGCGATAACTGCACTTACGGCACAGAATACTACGGGTGTGACAGCCATTATGGATGTAACGCCTGAATTTCTAGGTGAGCAGCTTGACGAGATATTTACGGATATATATCCTGATGCGGTAAAGATAGGTATGGTGTCAGCAAGTGGTCTTATAGAAAAAATCGCAGATAAACTCATAGAGTATAAGGCAAAAAATATAGTTGTTGACCCCGTTATGGTTGCGACAAGCGGTGCAAAACTCATAACTGATGATGCGATAAGTACATTAAAGAAAAAACTGCTTCCTATAGCAACAGTTCTCACACCAAACATACCTGAGGGTGAAGTTTTATCAGGAATGAAGATTGAGAATGAAAATGACATGGTAGAAGCGGCAAAGTTTATAAGTGAAAAATTTGACTGTGCAGTGCTTATGAAAGGCGGTCATCAGATAAATGATGCAAATGACCTTTTATATAGAAATGGTGATTACAAGTGGTTTACGGGAAAGAGGATAGACAATCCTAATACTCATGGAACCGGATGTACTTTGTCAAGTGCCATAGCATCAAATCTTGCAAAAGGATATGACCTTGATAAGGCGGTACTCAGGGCAAAGGATTATATATCAGGAGCACTTGCGGCAATGCTTGATCTTGGAAAGGGAAGCGGACCTATGAACCACGCATTTGCGTGTGACAATGAATTTATGAAATAAGGGGCAAAATTGCGTAGCAATGGAGCAATCCGTTATATTTGAAAGAGTTTATACTATATTAAATGTCATAAGCTCCTTGTTTATGATATGTAAAGTTGCAAAAACAAAATATAGTTTATTGGGAGTTTCACAAATATTTATATAAGATAAGAAGAAAAGAAATAATAAGAAGTAAGAAAGAGGAATTAAATGGAAAACAAGGGAAGAACATCATTATTTGAAAACGGACTTATATGGTTTGGAGCCGGACTTTCGATAGCCGAGATACTTACGGGAACATCGTTTGCATCGCTCGGTTTTGGCAAAGGAATACTTGCTATCATAATCGGTCATATTATAGGTTGCCTTATGCTTTTTTGTGCAGGAATCATAGGTGGAAAAGAAAGAAAAAGTGCAATGGATACTGTTACTATGAGTTTTGGTGCGGATGGAAGCAAATTTTTTGCATTTTTAAATGTGCTTCAGCTTGTGGGATGGACTTCTATTATGATCTATGATGGAGCACTTGCAGCAAATGGAATATTTAATACAGGAAACTGGGTGTGGTGTCTTGTAATCGGTGCTCTTATTATTCTCTGGGTTGTGATTGGAATAACAAATCTTGGAAAAATAAATACTGTTGCAATGGCTGCATTATTTATTCTTACTATAATAATGTGTAAGGTTATATTCTTTAGCGATATATCAGGAGTAAAAGTATCAGGCGACAGCATGAGCTTTGGAGCAGCAGTAGAGCTTGCGGTAGCTATGCCGTTGTCATGGCTTCCACTTATAAGTGATTATACAAGAGAAGCAAAAGAGCCTGTAAAGGCAACACTTGTAAGCACGATAGTTTATGGAATCGTAAGCTGCTGGATGTATATTATAGGAATGGGTGCAGCTATATTTACGGGAGAAAGTGATGTTGCACAGATAATGGTAAAAGCAGGGCTTGGAATTATCGGACTTTTGATAGTGGTATTTTCAACAGTAACAACAACATTCCTTGATGCATATTCAGCCGGAATATCAAGTGAAACTATTTTATCAAAATTAAACGGAAAATATGTGACAATAGCAGTAACCGTAATAGGAACAGTGGCAGCAATATTATTCCCTATGGATGATATAACAGACTTCATGTACCTTATCGGTTCGGTGTTCGCACCAATGATAGCTATACAGATAGCAGATTACTTTATCTTAAAAGCAGATAAGAGCAGTAAGAAAGTTGATATGATAAATGCAGTTATATGGGTGATAGGATTTGTACTTTACCGTTATCTTATGACTGTTGATATACCTGTAGGAAATACTTTGCCTGATATGGCAGTTACTATTGTGATAGCGGTTATAATAGGAAAGATTATTGGGAAAAAGTAAGTTTGACAAAGGTGAATTGTGCAAATAAACCAGTATTTTTATGAATGAAAAAAGGTCTTGCCATATGGCAGGATCTTTTTAAGTGGCATAAACTATATCCTCATATTTATTTTGAAATTTGTGAAAATCGGTAACAGTTCAGCCATAAAAAATAATTGACAATACTTGAGCTTGCTCATTGTATTGCCAATTATCTTTTTATGGCTGAACTGTTACGAAATATTTTATAATATTTAAAACCTTGTTGCGTCTCAAAAAATATCATGTTAAAATATATTTAAGCAAATACTCTTATTATCTAAATGTGAGATTACACATATTCATAAAATCTAATTTCATAAAGATTCTTTGCTTATAAAACTAATATACGACAATAGAATAAGCGGAGAATGATATGGAATTAAGGTTTTCATGCTGTTGTCCGCATAATGTGCTCCCGAAAGTATTCATTTTGAGAAACTGTCGAGAGTACATCATCGATGAAAGGAGACTGCTTATGGCAAATATTGAGGAGAAGAAAACAAAAGCACAGACTAGAGAAAATAATACAGGGATTTATAGAAACCACAAAGATGGTGTCGCATACAAGCTTTTTTCGGGTAAGAAAGAATCTCTGTCATTGTATAATAGTATTATGAAAACGGAGTATGCTGATCCTGATGAACTTGGAGTAGTTACATTAAACAGTGCAATTTATATAGGAAGAAAAAATGATAATGCAATAATTTTACATTTTAATATGCTGCTTACAGAGTTTCAGACGACTTTTAATCCCAATATGCCGCTTAGAACGCTTATATATGTGGCAAATGAATATGAAAAGTATATAGCGGAGCATGAATTAAATTTGTATTCTGAATACATACAGGAAATTCCGACACCACATTTTGTGACATTATACTATGGAAGTAAAGAGCAGCCTGAGAAACAGATATTAAAACTGTCAAATGCCTATAAATGCAAAGATGAAAATCCGGAACTTGAGCTTATGGAAACGCAGTATAATGTAAATCCAAGCTACAATGAGGAGTTAAAAAGACGGTGTCCGGAGCTGGATGGATATATAAAATATGTCGAAAAAACCAGAAAATATCACAGACAAGGCATGACATATGAAGAAGCAGTCAAAAAATCAGTAGATGAGTGTATAGAAGAAGGAATATTAAAAGAGTTTTTCATAAAAAATAAAGCGGAGGTGATCTCGATGACAATATTTGAATATGACGAAGAAGAACACATGAGGCTTGAGAGAGAAGAACAGTACAGGAAAGGCGAGGCATGCGGTGAAAAGCGTGGCATTGAAATTGGTGAAAAAAAGGGAAGAATTTTTGGTGCAATAGGAATACTAAAGGATTTAGGAATGTCTGAAAGTGAAATAAAGAATCAAATAAGAACAAAATATAAACTGAATAAGGATGAAATTGAAAAATATTTTAAAGAGTACACAAAACAATAAATTTTTTAAAGACAGTCGGAAGAGTATGTAAAGGAAATTGCTAGGAGAATATCAGCAGAGTCTTTAAATAAAAATGTTGTAGTATAAGTAGTGAGAAAATTAAAAAATAAAAAAGGCTGTAGCATCAAATTTTAGTGCAACAGTCTTTTTTTAAGTATAGGAAAATGCTCGTAAAGTAGTGTGATGCCAGGAGCAAAACGCTGTTTTTGCTCCTTTTTATTGATAGTAGTTTAACAGTATCAAGGAAGTTACTTCAAACAGTGTTATAGGTAAGCAGCAGAGAATATTTTGAATATCTGCCCGATATTGTTATTAGTTTACGGCGTCACTGTTAAGCAGCATCTTAAGGTCTGAAATCTCGTCCTGTATCTTTTTACCGTTTTCGGTATCTTTAACAAGTATTCTAGGATTGGCTGTATAGACTATTTCTGATTCGGAGTCAATATCTTTGTTATCTCTCAGTGCTTTATATACGCTTTCAAATGGGTGATGTGCTTTGATCCTCATTCCATGTGAATTAAATATAAGTGTGTATCCGGCGATTCCGGTGGTTTCATGGTATGCCTTACTGAATCCTCCGTCTATTACAAGAAGTCTGCCGTTTGCTCTTATCGGTGATTCTCCTTCTATTGTCTTTACAGGAGTGTGACCGTTTATGATATGTGATTCTGGTGAGAAAAGACCAAATTCGTGAAGTATCATATTGCAGGTCTTTTCAGTATGATAAAATCTGTAGTAAGGGTTTGTGGGTTCATGCCATGTACTTTCGTCATTTATCATACTTCTCTCAAAGGTCTTTATGACACGGCCGCAGAGTGGTGACTTGTGACCTGCCCATAAGAACCACATAAAATCGAGAGCATTTTCATTTTCATTGTCAAGATAAGCAAGTCTTGCCATTTTATCAGCGTAATCAAGATATTTTTTGCCCTGATATACTATTCCGTCAAGCGTGATACCGTCAAAGTTTCCGGATTCATCGAGAGGAACGCAGCCATGATAGAGAAGATTATTATTAAAAATCTTATACATACTGCCTTTTTCGTATAAAAATTTTATATGCTTCTGCAGACGGTTACTTCCGATAAAGGCGGCTTGCAATTCGTCCATAATGGCGTTTTCCTGCTCAGTAAGTGCGAGTGGGTTATCAGGATCTATTGTAGGCAGGTCGGTATCTGATAATTTATAAAGTAATTCAGTCAGATTGCAGTCGGAGTTACAAGGACTGTTTGAAACGGTATCAGTGTCAGTAATTATAGTGCTTTTGTTGTTTATATCAGAAACAGCAGCTTTTATAGTAAAATCATTAAAATTTATTTTTGAAAGAAGCTGTCTTTCATTCATCTCATACTCAGGATGGCGGCATATTATCTGTTCCTCGAGTTTAAATAAGATGACTGAGATGGCTTTGAGTGCCGCGTCCATCGGTTCTTTATCTTTATATGTTTTTTCTCCGAAAAGAGCAAGGTTTCTAAGACTTATACCATAACCGTTTTCAAGTATTCTTGTATTATCATATTTTAGATTGTTTCGTATGACATTTGCTATAGATGCTTTGTTTCCGCAAGCCGCACCCATCCAGAGAATGTCGTGGTTACCCCATTCGATATCGAGGGAATGATGCTCCATAAGAAGGTCGAGTATCATATCGGCACAAGGACCTCTGTCAAAGATGTCACCGACAATGTGGAGATGGTCTACGGCAAGCCGTTTTATCAGATTTGCAAGTGCGATGATAAATTCATCACCGTTATCAATATTTAATATAGTATCAAGGATAACTTTGTGATAACGAACCTGATTGTCATCCTCATCTTTCTGTACATGCAAAAGCTCATCAATAATATAGGCAAATTCCTTTGGCATCGCTTTTCTAACTTTTGAGCGTGTGTATTTTGAGGAGAGGAGTTTTGCGACCTCAATGAGATTTCCAAGCATCATGCGGTACCATTCTTCAGGGAGTTCACATTCCTTGTGGAGCATTTCAAGTTTTTCTTTGGGATAATATATCAGCGTACAGATTTCCTGTCTTTCCACATTGCTGAGTGTATCACGGAATAAAAGGTCAACCTTTTCATGAATGACACCTGAGCAGTTATTTAGAATATGGCAGAATGCTTCATATTCGCCATGAATATCGCTCATAAAATGTTCTGTTCCTTTTGGCAGGTTGCAAATAGCACTTAAATTTATTATCTCGCTGCTCACAGCCTGTTTCGTCGGATATTTTTGGGCGAGCAGTTTAAGATATTTCTTATTATTTTCCATAGTAGGCCTCCTAGTTTAGTGCGGATTTTGGAGTCATTATATCACAAATTTGCTTTTTTTTGTAACACACTACTGCGTTACAAGAATTTTACATTATTTTACAAAAATTTGTCTATTTCATGGTTATGGATTTTACATAAGGTTGCTATTATTAACCTTGTCAGAGAAAAGAATTTGGTTTTAGCTGTCACAGCATATATTAACAGTAATGAAAATGCTGAAATAAGCTGATAAATGGCTTGTTAGACAATATGCCTTGCAAGTGTGTGATACAGCAACGAAATTAAGACCAATAAAAAGTGAGGATTACACATGGAAACTTTAATATATCATATTGAAAATGGCGGGAGTACATGGCAGGAAAAAACAGTGGATGTCAGTTCTCCAATAAAGATTATGAATATAAAAATAAATATACCAAAAGAGTATGCTTTGCTTTGCTATATAATTGTAAAGGATAGTAATGGAAAGTTTAGAATGTTCAGGGAAATTGGGTATGGTCCCAGAACGCTCATAATAGGAAATGATGGGATGCATACGACAGCAGGTGGGACAGCAGGAGATATTCCTATAGGCAGATGGAAGTTTATAATATGTGCATTTAGGGAATATGTTATGCAGCGTCTTGGGAAAAACAGTTTCAATGTTAAAGTTACTATTTCTGATGACATTTCTTCAGTGAAAGAGCCGGTGGGAGAACAGGACTGGGTTGGGAACAAAGAATTTGATATTGATAAGAATTATTCGGACGAGAGCAGATGGTACAAAGGTGATTTTCATACACACACGAGATTGTCTGATGGAAAGGAGACAACGAGAAGTGCGATGAAAAAGGCAGAACAAATGGGAATGGATTTTTATATCCCGACCGAACACAATGTTTTGCACACCGGATGGACAGAAGCAAAAGTGATGGTCGTACCGGGGGTTGAGATTACGACAAGTCTGGGGCATTTTAATATATTTGGCTGTCTTGGGATGCCGGGCAGACTTACACACATTTTAAAACATGATGGTGAGGACAGGATAAGTGAGGAAGTAGAGTACACCATCAGGGAAGCAGATGAAAAGGAATGGCTTTGGAGTATAAACCATCCATTCCTGCATATATGGAAATGGACATATTTTGACCTTAAATTGAAAAATCTAAGATTGATGGAGATAATAAATGACCCGACATATGAATATGCAAAAAAAGCAAATGAAGATGCTATATCATTTATAGATTTTTTGTGGCAGCAGGGATTTAGGGTTTTCGGACTTGGGGGAAGTGATTCGCACAACCTTATAGACGAAAGGTACGAGGGGGCAGATGAGCCGAGTGTGCCGGGAGACCCTGCAACATTGGTATATATGGATGGAATGACGCCTTCTAAACTGTTGAAAGCGGTTTCAAAAGGTCATGTCATAGTTGCCAGATATATTACAATGGAAGTTTATTTTCTTTTTGAAAATAAAAAATATCTTCCCGGTGACAGGATAGAGATAACAGGCGATTCTGAATTTAAAAATGACATTGTTGCGAGTGTGACAATAAAAATAAATGAAGAAACATACGGAAAAAATATTATTCCTGAATTATATCTGATTGAAAATGGAGTAAAAAGAGAGGTCGGGCTTGAAAAGAGGGATGAACGGACATATATGGCAGATGTTGTGACAAACTGGCACACCATTGAATGGGAATGGAAAAGATTTGAGGTATTGTCGAAAGATTACGGTTTCTTAGGCTATGTAAATCCGATATTTCACGGAAGAAAAAAATCAAAACTAAAGACATTCGGTGAAGCAGTGCAGCTATGGCGAGGTCAATAAAATAAAGAAATGGGGAATTAAAAATGTTTGATAACAGTAAATTAAAAAAAATAGGAAGTGTGTGGCTTTTTGTACTTCCGGCATTTATACCTTTGATGGTGTTTTGGATTTATCCGATATTAAAATCATTATACATAAGTTTTACTGATTGGGACTATATGTCGCCTACATATAACTTCGTATTTTTAGATAACTTTATAAAGCTGTTTAAGGACAGCAGATTTTATGAAGCATTAGGTACAACTGTTTGGTTTAGTATCGGAACATTATTTCCAACGATAGCCGGCGGACTTTTACTTGCACTTCTTCTTAGAAAAACATTCAGGGGAAGCGGATTTTTCAAATTCATTCTTTTTTCGCCGTGGATAACTCCGACTGTTGCGGTGTCTATCGTGTGGACATGGATATTCAATCCCGACAGCGGACTTGCAAATGCGGTGTTAAAATTTTTTCATCTTCCTGCATTGCAATGGATAAATAGTTCAGATACGGCTCTTTTATCGGTAATAGTGGTAACGGTGTGGAAAAGTCTCGGTTATGCAATGATATTTTATCTTTCGGCACTGGAAAAAGTACCGACTGAGCTTTACGAAGCAAACGGGCTTGATGGTGCTAACGCATGGCAGCGTTTCAGAGATGTAACACTTCCCTGTATATCACCGACAACATTCTTTTTACTGATAGTGACAATGGTAAATTCATTGCAGGCTTATGACCAGATTCAGATACTTACGCAGGGAGGACCGTCAGGTTCGACAAGAACACTTCTTTATATGTATTATCAGCTCGGTTTTGAAGAATATGACATGGGACAGGCAACAGCCGTAGCAATAGTTCTTATAGCGATAACGGTACTGCTGTCGGTAGTTCAGTTTATTATTTCTAAAAAATGGGTTCATTATTGATATAGATTGTGAATTATGAAGAAGCAATGAGCCGGCAGCAGAGCGGATTGTGAATATTCGCTTGATTGCAAGGTGTTTAATGGATATTTGATTTGAAATCATAAATGAAACTTTAGAAAGCGAGAGAAAAATGCAGCAGAATATAGTAAATGAAAGTAAATATACAGGGTTTGGAACAAAAAAAACATTTTCATCAATTACAAAGATAGACAAAGACAGTATATCAGAGAGAAATCCGGCATTAGAAAAAAGCATTGAAGTCTTTAGGAATATCGGAAAGACATTCGGAAAAATGTTTATCCTTGTCATAGCAGGTATATTTACGGTATTCCCTTTTATATGGATGATACTCAGTGCATTAAAGACAAAGGCGGAGGTCATGGATGTGTCAAAATTATTTCCTGCAAATGCACAGTGGGGAAATTTTATGAGCATATTTACGGCATCGCCGATGCTTAAATACATAGGAAATAGTTTATTCGTAAGTGTTGTGGTCGTTGCGATACAGATAATAACAGGTGCAATGCTTGCTTATGCAATGGTATTTATGAGATTTAGGGGAAGAAAAATATTATTTGCGATAGTTATGGGAACTTATATGCTGCCGGCAGCGGCAACATATATACCAAGTTATATAATACTTGCAAAACTGGGACTTTTAAACAGCTACACGGGTCTGATAATCTCAGACACGATAAACATATTTGGAATATTTTTGTTAAGACAGGCATTTATGCAGGTGCCGACACCGCTTATAGAGGCGGCAAAGATGGATGGTGCGGGGAATATGAAGGTTTTGTGGAAAGTCGTAATGCCCATGACTAAATCATCATTTATAACATTTGGTCTTATGAGTTTTATAACAATGTATAACAGTTATATGTGGCCGTCACTTATAACTAACGATAAAAATATAAGTCTTGTATCGCAGGGGCTTCGCAGCTTTTTTATAGAAGGTGGAGCTTACGGTACGGAATGGCCTAAGGTTATGGCTGCAAGTGCTGTTATAGTTGTGCCGCTTTTAGTGATGTTCGCATTTACCCAGAAATGGTTTATCAATGGTATTGGTGGAGATACGGGCGTTAAAGGTTAGAAAGACACCTGCAGAACTGCTTATAGACTATGTTATATCTATGCAATTCAATTCAGTGTAATGATAGTTTTGCAGATGTCTGGAAAATAGATTATATATAAAGTAAAAAATGGAGGATTATCATGAGAAAGAAATTATTATGTATGGCGTTGATGATGAGCATGACAGTGGGGCTTCTTACGGGTTGCGGAACAAGTTCTAAGTCTGCCGTAAAGAGTGGGTCTGATTCTAAAAAGAATGGTCCGGTTGAGGTTGAGTTCTGGTATTCCGGCGGTAAGACTGCCGTGAATGTTGTTGCGGACATTGTTGATGAATTTAATAAGTCGCAGTCGGATTATAAGGTTAAGTGTGTTACTCAGGCAGATTATGATGAGACTTATCAGAAAGTTCAGGCTGGTATCGCAGGCGGTACTGCACCTGATATTGCACTTTTGGATGTAAATAGTTCAAGGACTCTTAATCAGAAGAAAGTCCTTGAAGATATAAGTGCATATACAAAGGATGATTCTGATTTTAATAAGGATGATTATATTGATGTGTTTTTAAATCAGGGTGTTGATGATGAGAATAAGACATTTGCAATCCCTGCTTATGGAACTACACAGGTACTTTATTACAATAAAAAAGCATTTAAAAATGCAGGAATTAAGCCTGAAAGCATTAAGACATGGCAGGATTTAGCAGATGCTTCTAAGAAGATTACTGAAAAAAATAAGGGCATGACAGGCTGGGAACCTATGTGGGGCAAGGACAATCTTGTTGATGCAGTGCTCAGTAATGGCGGAAGTCTTTTTAGTGATGATGGAAAGACAGTGTGTGTAAACAGTGATGCGTGGGTTGAAGTGTGGGACAGCTTTAAAAAATGGATTCACGATGATAAGATAATGAAAATTCATTCCGGCGGACAGGGATGGGAATACTGGTACACAACTATTGATGATGTTTTGCAGAATAAGGCAGGCGGTTATACCGGTTCGTCAGGAGATCAGGCAGACCTTGACTTTAGTATCGTAGGTGCAATGCAGCAGCCGGGATTTGGAAATAATGCATCAGCTCCGGCAGCAGAAGCTAAGAATCTCGTTATCCTCAAAAATTCTTCAGATGAAGAAAAGAAAGGTGCTTATGAATTTATAAAGTATTTCACTACACCTGAAAATCAGGCTAAATGGTCTATGGAAACAGGTTATGTTGCAGTTAGAAAATCAACACAGGATGTAAAAGAATTTAAGGATTATACAAAGAAAAATCCACAGGCACTCGTACCATTACAGCAGGCTTCACATGGTTCTGTACTTCCGACAGACCCTACAGGCGGAAAGATTTATGACGCACTCAAGGTAGCAGCAGATAAAGTTGAGATTGAGGGCGTATCTGCAAAAGATGCACTTGACGAGGCTCAGAAAACAGCAGAGGAAGCTATGAGTTCAGTTTCAAAATAATTTTTAGTGATTGTGAAACTAATTATTTGTTATATTTCACAATTTAATTTCAGATTATGATAGTTTGACAAATATTTTAAGTAAGTACATGGAAAGAGGGGACGAGCGGTGATTAAGGGGATTTTGTTTGACAAGGATGGTACGCTTCTTAAGTTTGACGAGTTGTGGGATGAGGCTACTAAAATGGTGATGCCAAAGTTTCTCCATAAGATAGGAATTGATGCTGATGAGGAAAATGTTTCAAGGGCGGTGAAAGCCGTTGGAAACAGCATTGCAGCAATGACCTACAGGGATATGACGAAAGCAGTCATTGAGGTTTTTGAGATAGAAGCAGATGATAAAATGTTAAGTCTTTATTCTAAACAGCTTGAAGAACTTTATTTTGAAGAAGTTACTAAAAGCACGGCAAATATCCTACCTACCGCTGACCTTGATGAATTATTTAAGTGGCTGTCGGACAGAAAGCTGATAGTGGGGCTTGCTACCGCTGATACAAAGCAGACGGCTCTTAAATGTCTTGACAGACTAGGCATCAGACATTTCTTTTCATATGTTGGCTCTGATGACGGGGTTTTAAAACCAAAACCGTCATCGGATATAATAGAAGATTTTAAAAGAAAATTTGGTATAAATTCAGAGGAGATAATGGTAGTAGGAGATACAAATACAGATATGCAGTTTGCAAAGAACGGTGGAGCATTGGCAGTTGGAGTGTTGAGTGGTGTCGGTGAAAAAGAAGAATTGAAAGAAAGTGCAGACTTTATAATCGCTGATGTGGGACAACTGATGCACGACTGGGAAAATATAAAAATACAGGAAAGCAGGTAGTTACAGTTATGGCAGAATTGTTGATGGATGGAATTGAAAAAAAATATGACGGTGGAAGTTTTGCAGTAAAAAACTTTGACTTACAGATTAAAGACAAAGAATTTGTTGTGTTTGTTGGCCCTTCAGGCTGCGGTAAATCGACGGTATTAAGAATGATAGCAGGTCTTGAAAAGGCAACGGCAGGCAGTATTTATATAGATGGAAAAGTGCTTGATAAAAAAATGGCGGCAAACGGAGATATAGCAATGGTTTTCCAAAATTATGCCCTTTATCCGCATATGTCTGTGTACGACAATATAGCATACAGTATGAAGATAAAGAAAGTACCTAAAAGACAAATAAAAGAAAATGTTGAAAAAGTCGCAAATATGCTGGGACTCAAAGAAGTTCTTAAAAGAAAACCGGGGCAGCTTTCTGGAGGTCAGAAACAGAGAGTAGCGATAGGAAAGGCACTTATCAGAACACCAAAGATATTTCTTATGGATGAACCATTGTCAAATCTTGATGCAAAGCTCAGAACTCAGATGCGTATGGAGATTAAAGAACTTTATGAACATTCAGATGCAACATTTGTCTATGTTACGCATGACCAGACAGAGGCAATGACACTTGGAACAAAGATAGTCGTATTAAACAATGGAAAAATTCAGCAGGCATCAACCCCAAAAGAACTTTATAACAAACCGGCAAACCTTTTTGTAGCACAGTTTATAGGAACCCCCCAGATGAATATCTGGAAAGCCGAGGTCATTCAGGAAAAAAGGAATGTAATGCTTTTTATCGGTGGACTTGGGAGATACAGACTGTCAGAAAAAAATGCTGAACTTTTGAGAAAAAGAGGATATTTTGATAAAGAAGTCTATGTTGGAATAAGACCTGAAGACATATTTTTACAGGTAAAGGGTATGGATGATGAGATGTTTCAGAGCAGCCTTGCAGCAAGATTAAAAGTTTATGAGCCGGATGGGGCAGTTTCATATTTGCACTTGGAAACGGCTGGCGAAAGTGATAGTATTGAAAATAAGAAAATTTCTTCAAAGGAAAATGTTGCAAAAAACTGGAATGATACGATGAAGAGTGAAAATAAATTTAATAGCAATGTAACAATACGCATTGAGGGAAATGGTGATTTCAGAGAAGGCGAGGAGTATCACTTTGGATTTGATGAGTCAAAAATTCATTTCTTTGATATAGAAACGGAAAAAGCAATAAGATGAAAAATACAAAAAAAGAAGTGCTTAGAAACTGCATACCTGCAATGGTATGTATGGTAATAAGCGGACTTAACACGATAATAGACGGTTTATTTATTGGCAGAAATATAGGTGAGGACGGACTTGCAGCAATAAATATTGCATGGCCTGTGCCAGCGTTTATCCTTGCGAGCGGTATAGGTATAGGAGTCGGATGTGGGATAAATTATGTTTCCGCACTTGGAAAAAAACATGAAAAAGAGGCAAAAGAATTTTTAAAAAATGCTTTTGTCTTTTTGGCGTGTGCAGGTATTTTATACAGTGTACTTTTTGAAATGACAGCACCGTATCTTATGAAAATACTCGGTGCAGAGGGGGAAGTGTATACGCTTGCGGTACAATATACTAGGATAATAGCGGCAGCGGCACTCTTACAGATATTTGGAGCAGGACTTGTCCCGATAGTCAGAAATCTTAATATGCCAATACAGGCTATGGCAGCGACGATAAGTGGTGTCTGTTCAAATTTTGTATTTAACACGATATTTATTTTTGTACTTCAGATGGGAATGAGAGGAGCGGCACTTGGAACGGTGCTTTCACAGGTGGTAACAAGCATTATAGCAGGTGCGATCATAAAAAAGTCAGGTGCATTAAGCAGAGAAGATGTGGAAGAAAAAAGGTCAGGATATATAAAAAAGATTTTTTTCGGTGGTATAGCTTCTTTTGGAATATCACTTCTTCCTACCTGGGTACTTGCCCTGACAAACTATCAATGTCTTTCGTATGGAGGCAGCAGGACGGTGGCTTGTTATGCGGTCATATCGTATCTTGTATATCCGGCTCAGAATATGCTCACCGGTATAGCAGACGGAGTGCAGCCGCTTTTTAGTATGTGTGCGGCAAAAGAAAATATGGAAAAGAAAGAAAAGCAGATAAAAGGTGTTGTGACAAGGCTTGTGTTATTTGTATCAATATTAGTAATGCTTTTGCTTTTTGCCGCTGCACCCGTATTTCATAAAGTTTTCTCACTAAGCAGTGAAAATTATGAACCATTTGTGCAGGGACTTAGGATAACAGCTATATCATTGTTGTTCTATGGATTAAACAGACTAAGCATAACGATAATGAACGGAAAAGGACAGCACCAGGAAGCATCAATAATAATTTATGGAGAAGCAATAATATATACACCATTTTTTTTATTTGTGCTGCCAAAACTTTTTTTAGTTACAGGAATATGGATAGAGCCGGTTGCGGCGGCTGTATTGACTGAAGCAGTATGTGTGATAGGTCAATTAAGAAAGAGTGAAAAATATGAATATACAAAAGCCGGATGAACTGAATTTGGGAAATAGCCGTATAGAAATATACGACAAAGACAATAATCTGTTAAAAGTAATAGAGCCGTATGCTGTGGAAAGCTGCATGAATCCCGGAATATTTAAAATTACGCCGATTAAAATAAAAAAAACGAAAGACAGCATTATATTTATATCGGAAAATATTAAAACTGAGATAAAAAAACAGGATATAGAAAGCGGTGATATAGAGGTGAAAGCATCTGCTTTTATACCGCAAAGGCGTAAAGCAAAGAATAACTGCACTAAATGTACTAACTGTGGCAGATGCAGCTGGTAAAAATGAGTTCTTGGCAACAGACTGATAAAGTAAGCGTCAGATTGTAAAGCAGCTTGCAAAATAGTTGAGAATAATCTTTTTTGCAAATAATTTGTCAATTTATGTTAAGTTTGTGAGCCGGCAGTAAAAAAAATTCTTGCCTGATACACTCTTTTTGCGTATAATTTAGTTTGGTGTAAAAATATTAAATTATATACAAAAGGAGAAAATCATGTGGGATAGTATTAATAAGATATTAGCTAACATTGACGATTTCGTCTGGGGAGTTCCACTTATGGCAATCATAATAACAGGTGGAATTTTGCTTACATTTCGTCTTGGATTTTTGCAGCTTCGCAGACTTGGGCTTGCATTAAAATGGATGGTTAAAAATGAAGAGGGCGGAAAAGGCGAAATATCAAGTTTTGCAGCATTGTGCACAGCACTTAGTGCAACAATAGGAACGGGTAATATAGTAGGTGTGGCAACGGCTGTTGGAGCAGGCGGACCCGGAGCACTTTTCTGGATGGTTGTAACAGCGTTGTTCGGAATGGCAACAAAGTATGCAGAGGGACTTCTGGCGGTCAAATACCGTGTGGTAGATAAAGACAATCACAGTCTTGGCGGGCCGTTTTATTATATAGAGCTTGGAATGGGTAAGAAATTCAAATGGCTTGCAAAAATATTTGCATTTTTTGGAGTCTGTGTAGGACTTTTTGGAATAGGAACATTCAGTCAGGTGAATGGAATATCAAGTGCTGTTCAGAATTTTTTTGATCCAAATAAGGCACATACGGTATCAATCCCCGGAATAGGTACATATTCATGGACGGTAGTAATTGCATCACTTATTCTTGCGTTCTGCGTTGGAGCCGTACTTATAGGTGGAATTAAGAGAATTGCAAGTGTAAGTCAGATAATAGTTCCTTTTATGGCAATAATTTATTTTATATTTGCAGTAGTGCTTGTCATATGCAATATAACAAAAATTCCTGATGCCATAGTGATAATTGTAAAAGCTGCATTTAATCCGCAGGCAGTTGCAGGCGGCGTGACGGGAAGTATGCTCGTTGCAATGCAAAAAGGTGTTGCCCGTGGTATATTCTCAAATGAGGCGGGACTTGGAAGTGCACCTATAGCGGCAGCAGCAGCTCAGACACACGAACCTGTAAGACAGGGACTTGTCAGCATGACAGGAACATTTATTGACACAATAATTATCTGTACAATGACAGGACTTTCAATCGTACTCACAGGAGCATGGAAAGTTAAGGGACTTGAGGGGGTTCAGGTGACAACATATGCGTTTAAGCAGGGTCTTCCGTTCCCGGCAGAAGTATCCGCATTTGTCTTGATGCTCTGTCTTGTATTCTTTGCTTTTACAACGATACTCGGATGGGATTATTATAGTGAGCGTTGTTTGGAATATCTTACAAATGGAAATATGAAAAAAGTAAAAGTATTCCGTTGGGTATATATACTTGCAGTATTTATCGGACCTTACATGACAGTAAGTGCGGTATGGGTAATCGCAGACATATTTAACGGACTTATGGCACTGCCAAATATGATAGCAATATTTGCGTTAAGCGGTGTTGTCGTAAAAGAAACAAGAGATTTCTTTAAAGCAAAGAAACATTTAAAATAGGGTGAGTTTTCAGTCTGCACCATTTAATAAAATATTATGATTATTTTGTAGATACTTAAAATGCAGATAATGGCAGAGCCGGTCGAATAAATATAATATATATAAGAAATATAAGAAGCTTATGTTTTAACAATAGGATGGATAGAAGTTAAGACATAAGCTTCTTTTTTGAATTTTCATTTAATCCTCATTGTGCTGTGCTATTTAGTGAAATATGCGTTAAGTAAAATGTAACAAAAAGAAATCTTAATATAATACTTGATTTTGTATAGAATTTTGAAATCTCATTAAATCTCATAAAAAGGTATATGTTCATTGTAAGAATTACACAGAAAATAAGAATACGGTATGTGAAAAATGCAGATAGAAAAAGCTGACAGTATTATGTTAATATGGCGAAAAAGCCGGAACGGCAGAAGTAGGAGAAAATTTTTTGGATGAAGCCTTTGAACTGCAAGAGCCATTTGAAAAAGATTGCATAAATTCACTGTTAGGAATAATGGTATCGTCAAACCAAGAATTATTTGACAGTATAAAGAATGGAGGGACTGGGATTATGAATGAAGTATTAAGAGAATTTTTTAAGGAAGAGATAAAGGCTGGTGAAGAACAGGCAAGAAACGAAGGAGTGCGGGAAGGACGCAAGGAAGGACGCCTTGAAGGACGCGAAGAGGGCAGGATAGAGACTTTATATACCGATTGCAATATGTCAGTGCCGGATATAGCTAAAAAGGTGTCAAAGTCAGAAGAATATGTAAGGGAGATAATTAAAAAAATATCGGCGGCATGTCTGTAAGAGCGATATTTCTTGCCAGAAAAGCAAATATTCACAGAAAAAACAGTAAATCTTAACAATGGGAACAAATATATCAAGAACCCATATTAAGATTTGCTGTTTTTATATATAAAAACGATTTCACCATAAAATACTCAAAAATCACCATTATAAAATCTATTGCCTTATAAATATTCTTTGTGCAAAATCACCAAAAACAATATAAAAATATAGAAATAAACAGTGCTATATGCAGACTAATAAACATGGTATAAACACTGTAATTATTATGGTTCTATACATTTGAATAAAATAGTTTACAAAAAGCAAAAATGAACAAAAAATGCATGATTTGTTAAAAGTTTACAAAAAATTAACATACAGTTAAAAATCTGTTGACACTAATTACTAATTTATGGTATTCTTAGGTTATCCAAAATAATGTAAAGTATTTTAGAAAAATTTAAAGGCTTTCTGGAATACTTTTTGGTTGAAATCTGGAGATAGATTAAGGACCAAGGTTGAGAAAAAAATTAAAGAATTAAAAAGATTATAGGAGGAGACATTTTATGAGAAAGACAAAACTTTTAGCAATCGCAATGGCTGCTGTTGTTGGAATGTCATCAGTTCCAGCGGTTTATCGAGATGTAGTAGTAGCACAGGCGGATGAGACTACCGGTGAAACATTTAGTTTGGATGAGCCAAATTATTTAGCTGCGTATACTGCTGGAAAGAAAGTTACAACAGATAAGCAAACTTTGAATTTTACATTTAAGACATATGAGACTGCAACATTAAATTGGGATACGCCGGTGTTGTTGGTTTATACATCTGATGATGGAATTTATGAGAGTAAAAATACAAATTATAAACATTATGCAAATGTAAGGTCTGATTGCTGGGTTGATGCTGAGGGTACAACTGAAACAGATGCATCAAAAAATATAACAATTAATAAAACATATCCAAGTGATTGGAATGAGTGGTTAAAGGCTTGTAAAGAAGAAGGAAAAGCTACTGTAGAATATCAGAAAGATTCATCTAATAAGGTTACGATTAAATATACAGTTGTTGCAGGTGATTATACAAGTGTATCAGAGTTTTCATTTATAGCTGATGAAGGAAAAGAGACATATTTTGCAGTTACAGGTGAGTTATGTACAATATCAGGACTGCCAATAGATATGAAAATGGAACTGTCAAACGAGCAGACAAGGTTGAAGTCAGTTGCAGGTACTTACTCTGACACCGACAAGACAACTACTTTCGGTCAGGTGAAATGTGACGGATGGTGGACTAATTGGAGTAATGGTGTTGAAATTACGGAAGATGCACAGAAGTTTTCTTTCAAAACAACAACAAATGAGTCTACAGATCTTAGATGGAATACACCAACAACAGTAGTGTTTACATCAGTGGATGGTGGTCTTTATAAACCGACTACTTCAAAGAATTTGTATAAAGAATATTCGGTTATAAGGTCAGATTGCTTTGTTATTACTGGAGCAGATACTGTAAATGAAACATCAGGAAGCCTTAAAACAACAGGTATTCCGACAGTTGAAACAAAAGCATACCCTGATGGTGCAAATGCAGATGAGAAAAAAGCTATTGATGATGAAAACAACGCTAAAATAACAGAAGCTTGGAAACCATGGGTTGATGCTAATAAAGCAGGTACAGAAGTAACAGGAACTGTTAAGAGAGAGGGTAATAAAGTTATCCTTACATACTTAAATAATGGTATAGGCTACACTGCTACAATTCCAGTAGAAGAGGGAAAGAAAGCATATCTTTCTTTAACAGGTGAACAGTGTACGATAGATAATCTAAAATTTGCACCTGCTCCAGCGGAGTCAACACCAGCACCAGGAACAGAGGCAACACCAGCACCGGGAACAAGTGCAACACCAGCACCGGGAACAAGTGCAGCACCAGCACCGGGAACAAGTGCAGCACCAGCACCGGGAACAAGTGCAACACCAGCACCGGGAACAAGTGCAACACCAGCACCGGGAACAAGTGCAGCACCAGCACCGGGAACAAGTGCAGCACCAGCACCGGGAACAAGTGCAACACCAGCACCGGGAACAAGTGCAACACCAGCACCGGGAACAAGTGCAGCACCAGCACCGGGAACAAGTGCAGCACCAGCACCGGGAACAAGTGCAACACCAGCACCGGGAACAAGTGCAACACCAGCACCGGGAACAAGTGCAGCACCAGCACCGGGAACAAGTGCAAAACCGGCACCAGGAACAAGCACAAAACCGGCACCGGGAACAAGTGCAACACCAGCACCGGGAACAAGTGCAAAACCGGCACCGGGAACAAGCACAGAGCCAACAGCTAAACCAACTGTAGCACCTACAAAGAAACCAAGTAATACAAAGAAACCGGCAAAGAAACTTAAGAGTGCAACAATTACTGTTAAAAATGGCAAGAAGAAAGTTTCTTCAGTGACTGTTAAGACAAAGAAGTCAGTTAAGCTTGCAGTTTCAGTAAACTCAAAAGCAAAACTTTCAGTAGCAAAACTTTCTAAGAAGAATGCTAAGATTGCAAAGGTAACATTTAAGAAAAACAAACTTACTATAAAGGGTCTTAAGAAAGGAAAAGTTTCTATTAAGATTACAAGTAAGAAGACATCTAAGTATAAGGCAGCAACAAAGAAGATTAAGGTTACTGTTAAAAAATAAAAAATTTTCAAAAAAGATATTATTTATGTACATTGAGGGGGAGTTGACATAAAGTCAGCTCCTCCTTGTGATTTCTTACATTAAAAAAATAAAGTGATATCCGGGTTAAAAGCAGATTGCAATGTATGATCTTAACATCTTGCAAAATACATTTTGAATCCAACATCACAAAAAATTGCAAAGTATTGAAAAGGAGATAAGCATATGGTAAGACATAAGATTAAAAAAGCGGTAGCTATTGCCATGTCAGCAGTGATTGCACTTACGGCAGTGCCGTATTCATCAAAGAACATTGTCCAGACTGTAAAAGCGGATGAAAAAAGCAAATTTGGTGAAAATACATCTGATATTGTCGATATTGATACAGGATTCACTAATAAATCAGGGGATGAATATTTAAGTGGTAATTTCGATGTTCGTTATACATTTACGAATAAAACTAAAGATTCATCTGCAAATTGGTTTAATTTTGCTGTTGAAATATGGGATACAAACAATGGGGAAAACAGCGGATATACTGCAAGAGCTGATAATTATGGCTGGTTTTATGGTGGTGATAAATATAACCATAATAATGATGGCTCAAAAGCGACATGGGATAATATAAATTTTGTGTGGGATGACTTTGCAAAATCTATGGAAGATGCCAGTGTTACGGTAGATATTCATAGGGCAGAAAGGTCAGTTGTATTGAAATATAATATTGTCGATAATAAAGATAATTCAAAAGTTTACTCATTGAGAAATACGATTGAATTTGGTAAGTTTGAAGATACTGTCGGAATGCATCTTACAGGAGAAAAATGTACTCTTTCAAATATTAAAGCTGTAGACATGACTGATAATACAACTGAATCATCAGAACCGACAGAGATTTTAGCTTCTGAAGTTCAGAGTAAATATAATACATATTTCAACAGCAGTAATCAGAAAAATCATGTAACAGTACATGATCCATCTGTTGTAATAGGTTATACTGATACTAAATATACGGGGAATAAAAATGTAAAAATATATGGTGTTCAGAATACTGCTAAAACAAGAAAAAAGGTTTATTTTATATTTGGTTCGCACAGAGCTTTTGCATGGTCGACCGATATGCAGAATTGGAACTATTTTCAGAATAATATAAATAATGACACGACTTGTCAGGCTTTGTTTAAAGATGCGTTCAACTGGGCTAAGCAGGGTGATGCATCATACCAGTGGGATGGAAATTTATGGGCACCTGATGTAATATGGAATCCTGATTACGTTAATTCGGACGGTTCAAAGGGAGCATGGTGTATGTATATGAGTATAAATGGTAACTCATGGAACTCAAGCATTGTACTTCTTACATCAGATGATTTGGATGGTGATTGGACAAAAAGAGGTACAGTTGTGTATTCTGGATTTACTGAGTCAGGAGTTCATGATTATAAGGATACAGACTTTGCGAATGTAGTTGGTTCGGATGAAAATGCTAAAAAGTTTATTTCAGAACACTACAAAAGGGGCTCATATAAACCTTCATACAATGATGGCAAAAATGTATGTAGTGAGACAAATTGGAATAATTATTACGGGGCACACGCTATTGACCCTTGTGTAACATATGACTCAGAAGGAAAACTTTGGATGAGTTATGGCTCATGGTCAGGTGGTATCTGGATGTTTGAACTTAGTACAAGTACAGGACTTCGTGATGCTTCGATTGGGCATACATATAAAGATAATGAGAGTGACCCTTACATGGGATATAAGCTTGCAGGTGGAAATCAGAAATCAGGAGAAGCTTCTTATATAGAAAAAATAGGAAGTAAATATTATTTATTTGTTTCATATGGTGGTTTTGCTGCAAAGGGCGGATATAATATGCGTGTTTTTGCATCAGACAAAATAAATGGTCCATATAAGGATGTGGCTGGAAATGATGCGAGATATGGTACTAGTCAGTCCGATACTACAAGCACAGATGCGGGAAATACAAACGGAGTTGTCGGTGAGCGTCTTATGTCATATTATAAGTGGAGTTATCTTGACAAAGGGCGTGTAGCAGAGGGTCATAATTCAGCGGTAGCAGATGACGATGGAAAAGCATATGTTGTTTATCATACACGATTTAATGATGGAACTGAGGGACATCAGGTAAGAGTGCATCAGTTATTTAAGGCTAAAAACGGAGGTCTTGTTGCGACACCGTTTGAGTATTCCGGCGAGACATTATCTAAGTCTGCATATAGCAATGATGAAGTAGAAGGAGAATACAAAGTTATATTACACAAACAAAAGGTTGACAATAATAACCTTGAATGTTGCAATGAAGAAACTATCAAGCTTAATAAAAATGGAACTGTTACAGGTGATTATTCAGGTTCATGGGTGCAGTCAGAAGACGGGCCATACGTGACTATCGTAGCGGGTGGAGTTGTTTATCAGGGGGTATTTATAAAACAGAAGATAGAAGGCACTGCATACGAAACAATGTGTTTTACAACCGTTGGAAATAACAATGTAACTTTCTGGGGAACAAAAGGTTATACAGATGAAGCAATAGTCATAAAAGATGCAGGAATGATGAAAGTAACTGTTCCTGAAAAAACATATGTAGACCTTTCGCTTCCTACAAACGGAGATAATGGTTCTAAGATAAGCTGGTCATCTTCTGATACATCGGTAATGTCTGATAAGGGTGAGGTTATTGATGCTTCAAAGGATGTAAAAGTGACACTGACAGCAACTATAACCTATAATAATTATTCAACAAAAAAGACATATGAAACTATTGTAACAACAGATAAAATGGCTGATAAAGATTCTGGTCTTGAAGCAAATTATACATTTGAGAATGGACTTAGAAATGAAGCTGATACGACTCAGACAGGTACAGCGAAAAAACGCGGTTCAGGAACTACTCCTACTATTGAATATAATAAGGACAGAAGCGGAAATGTATTAAACCAGGGATTTGGTGCTAATGGAAATGAAAGTTATACAGAATTTAGTAATCCGTTAAAAGGAAAAACATTAAGTGGAGTGACTGTTTCACAGTGGGTAAATTGTCCGAGTGAAGATTTGTGGGATGCACTCTGGAGCTTTTATGATACTGATTCATCTGATTCAAAAGACGGCAGAGTATTTTTTACTCCGAATGCATATCTTGGATATAACGGAACGGTGAATGGAATCAATAAGTGGTTTGATTTTAATAGGGCTGACAAAACTACAGGGAATATTTCGACAAATCAGTGGCACTATGTAACAGTATCACTTGGAAAGAGTAATTTTGGAATATATGTTGATGGAAAGTTTGTATGCGATAAATCTAAATATACATTATATGCAGGTTCATCATATGCAGATGCTGCCGAGGATATGCTTAGTGTCATTTCATCATCAGATAAGTTTTATCTTGGACACGGCTCTTTCTGGGGTTCGGCTCCGGCATATATGGATAATGTACGAATTTACAGCAGGGCATTGAATATAGGTGATGTTGCAGCATTATATAATTCAGAAAAGGAAGAACTTGTCAATTCAAAAAATGCTGAGCAGATTCAGGAAAAAGCCATGCAGCAGCAGAGTATATTCTTCAAGAATTATAATGCAGATACGGATGCAAAGACGGCAGGATGGACATCAACAAGTGCACAGAACTCGCTTACATTAGCAGGTGAGAGTGACGATGCATATAAGGGGTATGTGCAGTTTGCACCGGGAGCACAGAACTCAAGAAGTGCATACACTTCATTTGGAAATGTTACATTGCCTGACAAATATGTAGTTGAGTTTGATACAAAGCTTACGGCTGGAAATGGTCAGGCTTCGCAGATGGCATTGGCTGCGTCAGATTATAATAAGACAAATAGTGCGTTGGCAAATACTTCATATCTGTGGAGTTTAGACACAACAAATTCCACAAATTGGAAGATTTCATCAGGAAGTACGGCTTCAACAGCAAAGACAGATACAGTAACTATTGCAAAGAATACATGGACACATTTTAAGACGACTGTTGATAAGACCAACAAAAAGGTCACATTAGATATAAAGGATGCATCAGGAAAGACACTTAAGACAATGGATATTGCAATGAGCAGTATCTCAGATGTGAAAGGATTATGGTATCTGAGTGGAAGATATCAGGGTGTTGCAGGATTTGATAATGTCCGTATCTATGAAGCAGCTGCAAGCCAAAAATATTCAGTATGTTACAGTCCTAATCATGTAGCAGCAGGAACGACTATAGAAACACAGGAATTTACTGTTGATGAGTCGCAGAAGCTCAAAAAGAATGAATTTACTCGCGACGGATATGAATTTATCGGATGGTCTAAAACTCCTGATGGAGCAGTTGACTATAAGGATGAGCAGAGTGTAAAAAATCTTGCAGAAGCAACAGAGGCGGTTGTATTGTATGCGGTTTGGAAAGAAGATTCATATACTGTAAAATACAATGCAAATGGAGCTGCGGGAGAGGAGATTTTACAGTATGGAAAACCAGGCTGTGGAATACGACTTATAGAAAACACATATGTTCGCAGCGGTTACAAGTTTAGCGGATGGGCAACAACAAAAGATGGAATTGTCTTATACAAAAATGCACAGGAAATTTTAACAGACCTTGCAGAAAAAAATCAGACAGTTATATTGTATGCGGTATGGGAGGATACGCATCGGTTTACAATTAAGTTTAACTCAAATGGCGGAAGTGGCTCAATGTCGAATCAGATAGCATTAAATAATACTAAGTTCAAACTTAGTAAGTGTAGATTTTCAAGAACCGGATATACATTTGCAGGCTGGGCAGAAACAGCAAATGGAACAGTTATATATAATGATGAACAAAGCATTGATAAGAAGCTTGCGGAGACAGGTGGAACTATAAGTTTATATGCCGTGTGGACAAAAAATCCGGTTTCAACACCTACCCCTACTCCAACAGTAACCCCGACGGTTACTCCATCGCAGAAACCGACTTCAAGTCAGACTCCTGCACCAGGTTCGTCGGCAACAACAAAACCGACAGATGTGCCAAGTCAGACTCCGACAGTAAAACCGACAGAAGTACCTACACAGAAACCAACGACAAACCCATCGGCAAAGCCGACGGTTTCACCAAGCAATGAACCGGCTGCTACACCATCAGTATCACCAAGTACAGAGCCTGTACAGACTCCGACGGTGGCACCGTCAAAGAAACCGGCAACAAAGAAACCGGCAACAAAGAAGCTTAAGAGTGCAGCCATTACGGTTAAGAAAGGAAAGAAGAAAGTATCTTCCGTAACCGTTAAGAGAAAGAAAACTGTTAAACTTTCAGTTTCAGTGAACTCAAAAGCAAAACTTTCAATGGCAAAACTTTCAAAGAAGTATGCAAAGATTGTTAAAGTTAAATTTAAGAAGAATAAACTCACGATAAAAGCACTTAAGAAAAAGGGAAAGGTTTCCATTAAGATAACAAGTAAAAAGACTTCTAAGTATAAGGCGGCGGCTAAGACGATTAAAGTTACCGTTAAATAGCAAAATTTTATAAAACTTGTTTTGGAACTAAAAATCCAATAAAGTAACAGCGATAATAAATGTTATTGTTTGGTAAAAGTTCCAATATAAAAATATGACAGGCAATACAATGAACAAGTTCATTGTATTGCCTGTTTTGCCATTTTTATCTGAATTGTCGTAACAGTTCAGCCTTGCATTTCTTACATTCATAAACCTGCCAGCGAGCTGTCAGTCGCTGCTTTGCAGCTTATGTTTACTCATTTCAGAAATGAAAGGCTATTCCGCCCAAAAAAACAAGCCAATAATACATCGAGCAAGCTCGTGTATTATTGACTTATCTTTTTTTGGCTGAACTGTTACGAATTGTCAGTCAGATTGTGATTTATAATGGACTTTATGTTTTTTTTGTGTTAAATTATATGATACAGGGGTCTGGAACAGATAGTGCTATGCTCTGCATAAAGATTGCTGTCAATATCATTATGAAATGATACTATTATCCGGAGGTGGCAGGCGAATGCTTAGAAAACCATCAGCAAGACGTGCGCTTGCTTCATATATAGACAGTCAGGAAAGAGTTGACATAAAAGTAATCATGATTCTTTTCATGCTGAATGTATTTGGAATTATCATGATATACAGTGCATCAAGCTATAATTGCAGTCTGAGTCCAAAATACAATTACGATGGTATGTATTTTGCAAAGAAGCAGATATTTAATGTTGTTCTGGGATTTGGTGTTATGCTTGTCATACGCTTGTGTAATTATAATCAATTATATATTTATCGTTTTTCAAAATCTCATTTGTTTAAGAATATAAAAGCTTTAAAAAATAAAAAAATATCTTTATCATGGCTTATATATATCATGTCGATAGTTGTGACTCTTACATTATTTTCACCGCTTAAAGTTGCGGCAAAGGGTGCAGTTAGATGGATAAAGATAGGACCGCTTTCACTGCAGGTTGCTGAGGTATCAAAGATACTCATTATTCTGTGGGTCGCAGCAATGATATCAAAATATATCAATCACAGAAACAAAATAAGAGTGTTGTTATTTATATGGATTCCGTCAATGCTTTCGGTACTTTTTTTATTTAAAGTCAGTTCCAATCTTTCCTCAGCCATTATAATCGGCGGTATAATTTTCGGAATGACTTTTATTATGACTCCATTTTGGAAGATACATATTGGAGTTGTTGCAGCCGGAGGTGTCGGTGTATATTATTATATAAATCACCTTAGAAATCTTATCAAATTGAATGTAAATCCCAAGGATTACAGTTTCAGAACCAGGCGTTTTTTGGGATGGCTTGCACCGCTTAAATATGCGGATGATGAGAGTTATCAGTCCCTCCAGGCACTCTATGCGGTTGCATCAGGAGGATTTTCCGGAAAAGGACTTGGAAACAGTGTCCAGAAGCTTTCTAAAATTCCTGAGGCACAGAACGATATGATATTTGCCGTTATATGTGAAGAACTTGGGATACTTGGTGCAGGGATACTGATAATGATGTTTATATACCTTATTTATCAGTTGTTTAAGATAGCAGGGAGAGCAGAAACGGTATTTGGTCGTGCTATGGTTGCAGGCATTGCGATACATATAGCACTCCAGGTTGTTGTAAATATATTTGTCGTTCTTATGATAATACCAAACACAGGCGTATCACTGCCATTTATAAGTTATGGAGGTTCAGCAGTTGTATTTACGATGGCGGAGATGGGACTCGCTCTTGCAGTAGACAGGGAGCATTTCAAAGCTAAAGTAAAGAGAAAAGCAAAGCAGATAATAGAAGAAAAAGAACTTGCAGAGTGAAATAAATTATGATAAACTAAATTTAGTTATATGACTGACGGAAGTGGAAGTGACCACAGGGAGTATAACAGTTTGACAGCCGACCGTCTGGGCAGAAAAGTTCCCGGAAGTGTCGGTTTTTTTTTCATTAGGCATTTGCGAAACTATCATAAAACTTCATTAAATTGTGCAGGTATAACAAATAGTGTTAGTCGGCATTTTTGTCGTCGTCAGCACTTAATCAGCGTTTTTTGCTGATTTATGTACTGTTACGAACGACAACATAGCGAAAGCGTGCCGACGATATTATTTGTTATATCTGTGCAATTAACACAACCTATAATTAGTTTCGCAATCACCTATATATTTCATTTACGAAAGGAGATATTTAATGAACGAAATTCAGTTAAAATACGGATGCAATCCAAATCAGAAACCAGCAAGAGTATTTATGAAAGATGGAAGTGACTTGCCTTTTGAGGTTTTAAACGGAAAGCCGGGATATATAAATCTTCTGGATGCTTTTAACAGCTGGCAGCTTGTTAAGGAGGTAAAAGAGGCTACAGGTCATGTCGCAGCAGCTTCATTTAAGCATGTAAGTCCTGCCGGAGCCGCTATAGATGTACCTCTTACGGACACTATGAAAAAGGTTTATTTCGTAGATGATGATATAGAACTTACTCCTATGGCGACAGCTTACATCAGAGCAAGAGGAGCTGACAGAATGTCATCTTTCGGTGATTTTGTGGCACTCTCAGATGAGTGTGACGAAGCAACGGCAAAATATCTTAAGTCGCTTGTTTCAGATGGCATCATTGCACCGTCATATTCGGACGAAGCACTTGAGATACTTAAGGGCAAAAAGCGTGGAAATTACTGTGTTATCAAGATTGACCCTGATTATGAAGCAGCACCGCTTGAGACAAAAGATGTATTCGGAATCACATTTGAGCAGGGACACAACACGGTCAAGACAACAAAGGAACTTTTTGCAAATATTGTAACTGAGAAGAAAGAACTCTCAGAAGATGCATTAAATGATATGATAATTGCAAATATCGTACTTAAATATACACAGTCAAATTCAGTATGTTATGTAAAAGACGGACAGGCAATCGGTATTGGTGCAGGACAGCAGTCGCGCATCCATTGTACAAGACTTGCAGGGGATAAAGCAGACAAGTGGTTCTTACGCCAGTCACCAAAAGCACTTAATCTTCCTTTTAAGGATGACATCAGAAAACCTGACAGGGATAATACTATAGATGTATATCTTTCAGATGAATATATGGATGTTCTTGCAGACGGCAAATGGGAGCAGTTCTTCACAGAGAAGCCTGAACCTATGACAAGAGAGGAACGTGCGGAGTGGATTAAAAATCTTGACGGAGTTACACTCGGTTCAGATGCGTTTATCCCATTCAGTGACAACATCGAGCGTGCAAACAAGAGTGGTGTCAAGTATGTTGCACAGGCAGGCGGCTCAAAGAATGACCAGTCTGTAATTGATGCCTGCAACGAATTTGGAATACTCATGGCATTCACCGGACTTAGATTATTCCATCACTAAGATGTAACAATCGTAAAAAAATTCATCTCGAATTTTTCGTTCAGAAGATTTCGAGAGTACATTACGGAAAAAACGGAGGTTTTTATGGAAAAAGTATCTTTAAATAATGAACTCGCTTCAAATACATATCCGGGTAGAGGCATTGTTGTCGGAAAGACTGCTGACGGAAAGCACGCAGCAATCGCATATTTTATCATGGGCAGAAGTGAAAACAGCAGAAACAGGGTATTTGTGACAGATGGCGACGGAATACGCACACAGGCTTTTGACCCGTCAAAGCTTACAGACCCAAGTCTTATAATATACGCACCTGTCCGTGTTCTTGGCAATGACACAATAGTTACAAACGGTGACCAGACAGATACGGTATATGAGCTTATGCAGGATGGTTCTACATTTGAACAGTCACTCTGCACAAGAGAGTTTGAGCCTGATGAGCCAAACTTCACACCTAGGATTTCAGCTATACTTCATGTGGAAGACGGCGGATTTGACTATTCAATGTCTATCCTTAAAAGCAATAACGGAAATCCTGACTGCTGCAACAGATTTACATTTGACTATGAAAATCCGGTCGCAGGCGAGGGAAGATTTATCCATACATATATGCATGATGGAAATCCTCTTCCAAGTTTTGAGGGAGAGCCAAAGCTTGTTGAGATACCAAATGATATGGACGAGTTTGGCGAGCTTGTATGGAACAGCTTAAATGAAGATAATAAGGTATCGCTTTTTATCAGATTTATAAACATTGAAGACGGAACATTTGAGAGTAAGATTTATAATAAGAATAAATAAGCGTTGTTTGATTTTATTAGTTCAATGATTATGAATTGCAATTTTATATAAGAAAATTTAAGTCTGAGTTTAACCGCTCAGACTATTTTCTTTTTAAAATGAGAAGTAATATTTCAAGAATTAAGAGATTGTTCTTATCTCATTTCTAAATGTAGTGACGGGAAAGAGGAAAGAGTTGTAAAACACATGAGTTGTATATTGGATGATGAATATAGATTTTCACATCAGGCAGAATAAAGATATAAGTTGCTATTTATATCGGAAATGATTATACTGATATTACAATGAAAGTAAGGGATTTCTTACAGTGAAGGGAGGAAGAAAGATGGATTTAGCAAAAGTTACATCTAAGGGGCAGGTAACAATTCCTATTGATATTCGTAAAAAGCTTGGTCTGAAAAATGGTGATAAAGTGTTGTTTGTTGAAGAAGCAGGAAGAATATATATGATAAATTCATCAATGGATGCTTTCAGAGAAGCTCAGATGGAATTTGCGGGTGAAGCTGACAGAGTAGGACTTAGAGATGATGAAGATGTTGTAAATATGATTAAAGAATTGAGGAAAGAGGGTGTTGTGGACAGATGAGAATTATGCTTGATACAAATGTGATTATATCAGCATTATTATTTCCGAGTAAAAGAATGAATGATATGATGGATTATATTTTTACACAACATCAGCTCGTTTTATCTTCTTATGTAGTTGAAGAACTAAAAAGCGTTGTAAAACGCAAGTTTCCTGCTAAGGAATATGCGATAGAAAAGTTACTCATGGTAATGAGCTATGAATATGTTTATACACCTAAGAAAATGGATGAAACTCTTTTTAATATAAGAGACTGTAAAGACTATCCGGTTTTATATACGGCAATAATAGAGGATGTGGATATATTGATTACGGGAGACAAGGATTTTTCTGATGTAAATATAGAAAAACCAGAGATAATTACTCCCGGAGAGTTTATCGAAAAATATATTTAGCAATATTTTTATAGAGAAATTTACAAACCACAACAAGAGGAGGCACCGCTATGAACATCGAAGAAAACATAAAATTATTTCAGCAGTACCAGAAAAGCAACAAACTCGAAAAAGCATCGGAAATGGTTGATGCGATAGCAGATACACTTAAAACAGATGGCAGAACTGTTTTGTGTGCAAATCATATTTTAGAGTTTTATCTGTTTGAATATTATTTTAAGACGAGAGATTATGAGGCGGTGAGGTATCCCATGCATCGTATGTATCATTCTCTTGCAAAAAAATATATGGAGAGGATGCATTTTGACAAAGCATATGAAAAACTGGAGAAGGCAGCGGAGTGGAATCGGGTCGATATGGATATTTACTGGGAAAAGACCGAGTGCTTAAAACAGCTTGGGGAACTTAAAAAACTTAAAGAAACGACAAAAGAACTTCACAAATTTATATATACGAGGGCGGATATTGCCCGTTATTATCGAAATATAGCTTATTATTATGTGGAGAAAAAAGAGCCCGAAAAGGCAATGATGCTATATACATACAGCAATATGTTCAGTCACAGCAAGACTGCCGACAGTGAGATTAACTTCCTTGAAACTGCTCTTGGCAGGGAGTGCCCGGAATATACTGTTGAGCAGATACAAAAGGATGTAAAGAAACTTAAACTGCCTGTCGGTATATCAGAGACAACGCTTGCTATACTTTTCAGGGCAGGACAGCTTGAACTGGAGCAGGGGGACAAGGCTTCCGGATTAGAATGTATGGAAGTTTTGTATCAGGTGACAGGCGATGAAAATATAAGAAAGATCGTAGAGGAAAATTCATGACAGGAGTATTATTTGAGGGTGGTTCGTTCAGACCGGTTTTCAGTTGCGGAGTGATGGATGCATTACTGGAAGAGGATATTATTTTTCCGTATTGTATAGGTGTTTCAGCAGGTGCGGCGGATGCTGCATCATATATTTCAAAGCAGAAAGAGAGAAACATAAGGATACTTGAAAAATATCGCAATGATAAAAGGTATTTAAGTAAAAGAAATTTTATAAAAGAAAGAAGTATATTTGGGCTTGACTTTGTGTTCAGAGAGATACCAAACAGTCTTGACCCGTTCGATATGAAAACTTTCAAAGATTATAAAGGCAGCTTTGTAATAGTTACGACGGATGCGAAAACCGGCAAGGTACATTATTTTAACCAGAATGATGTGGACGAGACATTCGAGGTGTTTTGTGCAACCTGTGCATTACCGGGTGCGTGTCCGCCGGCAAAGATAAATGGCAGAAAATATTATGACGGGGGACTTTCAAATCCCATTCCAATAGATAAATGCCTTGAGGATGGTTGTGACAAGATGCTTATAGTCCTTACACAGCCTGACGGATTTGTGAAAACTCCAAGAAAATCAGAAAAAAACATAGCAAAGATAATGAAATTAAAATATCCAAAGATAGCAGAGGAACTTCTTAACAGATGTGACAAATACAATGAGTCTGTAAAAATGTGCGAAAAGCTCGAAAAAGCAGGCAAGGCAGTAATACTCAGACCACGCTGTAAACTAAACAGTCTTGAAAGTGATGTTAGCACATTAAGAAAAACATATGAGATGGGAAAAGAAGTCGCAAAAGCTAATATGGAAAAGATAAAGTTTATAGAGTAACGGTTCTGCTATAAAAATATATTGTAATACAATCAACTGTTTTATTGCATTATAAATTATCTTTTTATGGCAGAAAGATGGCACAATATAAAAAATGATTTGATTTTTATAAGAAATAGTATATAATAAAACTGATTGAGAAAAGTTAAGCCTAGAAAGCCTTGTTTAAAAGGTTTTGGGAAAATAAAGTTCCTGCTATACATCAGGGACAAGTCTAAAGATGGAGGATTTTAAAATGAGTAGATTAGTTTCAGCAAAAGAAATGCTTACAAAAGCTAAAGCTGGTAAGTACGCAGTAGGTCAGTTTAACATCAACAACTTAGAGTGGACAAAGTCTATTTTACAGACAGCACAGGAATTACAGTCACCTGTTATCCTTGGTGTATCTGAAGGTGCAGGAAAGTATATGTGTGGTTATAAAACAGTCGTAGGTATGGTAGAGGGAATGCTCGAGGAATTAGACATTACTGTTCCTGTAGCACTTCACCTTGACCACGGTTCATTTGAAGGTGCAAAAGCTTGTATCAATGCAGGATTTTCTTCAATCATGTTTGATGGTTCAAGCCTTCCAATCGATGAAAATGTTCAGAAAACAACAGAATTAGTAAATACATGTAATATTCTTGGTCTTTCTCTTGAAGCTGAAGTAGGTTCAATCGGTGGAGAAGAAGACGGAGTTATCGGTGCCGGTGAGTGTGCAGATCCTGATGAGTGTAAGAAAGTTGCAGACCTTGGTGTTACAATGCTTGCAGCAGGTATCGGAAATATTCATGGTAAATATCCTGAAAACTGGGCAGGACTCAGCTTTGAGACACTTGATGCTATCCAGGCTAAGACAGGAGATATGCCTCTCGTTCTTCACGGTGGTACAGGAATCCCTGCTGATATGATTAAGAAAGCTATCTCTCTTGGTGTTGCAAAGATTAATGTAAACACAGAGTGCCAGTTAGCATTCCAGGAAGCTACACGTAAGTATATCGAAGCTGGCAAGGACTTAGAAGGAAAGGGATTTGATCCTCGTAAACTTCTTGCTCCTGGTGCAGAAGCAATCAAAGCAACTGTAAAAGAGAAGATGGAACTCTTTGGATCAGTTGGAAAAGCTAACTAAAAAGTGAGCCATAATTAAAATGGTATTTTAAGGCTTAGAAAAGTTATCATACAGCTTTGCAGTATATATTGCTGCAAAGTTGTTTTTCCTTTATAATAAAATATAAAAATTATCTAAAAACCGACTGAAATGCAGTTTTTTTGCATTGTCTAAAAATTATAACCATAAATTTTTAAGCTATAATGCCCGGAAGGAGTAATTATATTATATGACTAAAAACGAATTTTTATCCATACTTAGGGATAGTCTGGCGGGAAATGTGCCTTCTGATGTTATCAATGAAAATATAAGTTATTACAGGGATTATATTGAAAATAATGATAAAGCTGAAAGTCAGGTGCTTGAAGAACTTGGTGATCCAAGACTTATAGCCAGGACTATCATAGACAGTTTTATTGCTGAAAAGGGACCTATGGCTGATTTTTATACAAAACAGGCAAGAGACGAATATCGCGGAAATTATGATAATGTATCATCATATGACAATAATTATGAAGATGATTATGATAATGGGTACAACCGTTTTTCTTTAAAATGGTATGATAAATTATTGGGAATAATAATTATCATAGTGGTGGCAGCACTGGTTCTTGCACTAGGTGCAGTCGCTCTTGGAATATTCTTTAGGATAATACTTCCACTTATAGTTATATATTTTGTAGTTAAGTTTATAATGGAAAGGTTGACATAAAGGTTCACACAGTGTTAATATCCTTATTGTCCGTAAAATAAGAGTGAACAAAAAGCACTGGTTTAGCTATAGACAGCAGTTTGGTATTATATATTGTGGACAGTGCGTAAAGCGTACAATACAGCGTTTATAAATAAAACTGATTTTATTAGAATGGAGTAAAAATGTATAAGATATTATGTAAAGATGGCAGTGCAAAAAGAGGCCGTCTTGAAACGGTACATGGAACGATAGAGACACCGGTATTTATGAATGTTGCAACAGTTGGAGCAATGAAAGGTGCAGTTTCGACGGAGGATCTGCAGCATTTGAAAACACAGGTTGTTTTGAGTAATACTTACCATCTTCATGTCAGACCGGGTGATGAAATTGTTAAAAAGATGGGTGGACTTCATAAATTTATGACTTGGGACAAACCTATTCTTACCGATTCAGGCGGATTTCAGGTTTTTTCGCTTGCCGGACTCAGAAAGATAAAAGAGGAGGGCGTTTATTTTAATTCCCATATAGACGGAAGAAAAATATTTATGGGACCTGAACAGAGTATGCAGATTCAGTCCAATATAGCTTCAACGATAGCTATGGCATTTGACGAGTGTCCTCCGCATCCTGCCACAAGACAGTATATGCAGAATTCTGTTGACAGGACAACGAGATGGCTTGAGAGATGTAAAAAGGAGATGGACAGACTTAATTTGCTTGATACTACGATAAATAAGTCACAGCTTCTTTTTGGAATAAACCAGGGCGGAACTTTTGAGGACATACGAGTAGAACACGCAAAGAGAATATCAGAGCTTAACCTTGACGGTTATGCACTTGGAGGGCTTGCAGTAGGTGAAAGTCATGCTGAGATGTACGATATTATCGAAAAGACAGTACCATATCTGCCGGAGGACAAGCCGACATATCTTATGGGAGTCGGAACTCCTGCAAACATTCTAGAAGCAGTAGAGCGTGGAGTTGATTTCTTTGACTGTGTATATCCGGCAAGAAATGGCCGTCACGGTCATGCCTACACAAATCACGGTAAGATGAACCTTATGAATAAAAAGTATGAGCTTGATGACAGACCGCTTGATGAGACTTGCGACTGTCCTACCTGCCGTAAGTACAGCAGAGCTTACATAAGACATCTCTTAAAGGCAAAGGAAATGCTTGGTTTAAGACTTATGGTAACGCACAACCTTTATTTCTATAACAGCATGATGGAAGAAATTCGTGATGCTATTGAAAAAGGGTGTTTTAAAGAATATAAAAAGAAAAAATTAGAACAGCTTGAGGAGGAAGCAAAATGAATTTGACAACAACATTGTTAGCAACAAAAGCAGGTGGAACACAGGGTATAATAAGTATGGTTGTAATATATGCAGCTATCATTGCAATTTTCTGGTTCTTTGCAATTAGACCACAGAAGAAGCAGCAGAAAGAGCATGATGCACTTGTATCTACTCTTGCAGTAGGTGACAGCATACTCACAACAAGCGGATTTTTTGGTGTTGTAATCGACATTATGGATGAAGTAGTTATCGTAGAATTTGGAAACAACAAGAACTGCCGTATTCCTATGAAGAAAGAAAATATCGTGGAGATAGACAAGCAGGAAGAAGAAACTAAAACTGCAAAGAAATAAGTTGTTGTGCCGCATTTAAGATATGTATGGCAATATAAGCAATGCTAGGAACAGGCAGCACAGCGGACTCAGAATATCCGTTTGACTTATCCATAAAATTTAAAAAGCTGTAAATTCACATACTTTGTGGATTTGCAGCTTTTTTATGTTATAGGAAACTTCTCGTTTCCCATAACATAAAAACACTCCGTGAGGATGCACATTTCGCGGAAAAGAAATAAATGCTACGCATTTCGCTTAAGCGCGAAAGAGTCGCAAGCGACTCTTTGTTCTTGTTGTAAATATTTGGTAAATCCAAATATTTTTTTGAAATTATAAATATCTATAAAAATCTAAAAGTTTTTTTGCCGTGATTTCTCTGAAAACTCAAACTTTGTCAATACACTAGGCATTTTCAGCATAATCCAAAACATTTTTTGTGAATTCTGAAGGCTTTGCGGCTTTTGCAATATTAATGAGATACTCGAAAGGAACACTCAATGTTCCACGGCCTGTACCCATATCTATAGCCGGTTTGTTACTGCCGTGGAAGTCTGAGCCGCCGCTTGGAAGAAGCTCGTATTTGTTGCAAAGTTTTCGTGCATATGTCTCATCCTGTGCCGTGTGATTTGAATATTTTGCCTCCATACCTTTAAGTCCGGCAGCTTTAAGACGGACGATAAGAGTTTCAAGTTCTTTTTCTTCGAGTTTATAGTGGAGAGGGTGTGCAAGGATAGGAACACCGCCCGATTCGAGAATAAGTTCGATACCCTCCTCAGGAGTGATATATTTTCTTGGAACATAGAATGGACAATGTGTGTCGAGATATTTATCAAAAGCCTCGGCAGCATTTTTTACAATACCGTGTTTTATAAGCCATCTTGCAAAGTGTGCTCTTGTTATAACGGTGTCAGGATTGCCCTCCTGAAGTTCTTCATAGGTCATATTGATGGAAGCGTTGTTGAATTTTGCTACCATTTCCTTGTTTCTCTCAACTCTTCTTGAAACTAAAAGGTCAGAAATTTTGGTAAATGCAGGATTTTTGTAGTCGATAAAAAGCCCGACCATATGAATATCTCCGTCTTTATAACCTACAGAAAGTTCAGTTCCGGGAACAAAAAGAACGGGTGCGTTTTGTTCTTTAATGGCGGTAATCGCACTTTCTATTCCGCCTACTGCATCGTGGTCGGTGAGAGCAAATGCAGCGAGATTTTTTTCAACTGCTTTTTTAACAAGCTCTGCCGGAGAAAATGTTCCATCTGAAAAAGTTGAATGTGTGTGTAAGTCTACTGTTTTTATCATATTGTTCATGTAATGCCTCATTTCTTTTTTATGTACTTTTTATAGTGTTGTCTGGAATGCCGCAAAAGAAAAGTTTTATACGAAATATAGATAATTGATGGTAAGCAGTTCTATATTTCGTATGATTTTCCATTGAGGCGGCATCTCAAATTTATGCTTAGACTGCATAACATCATGTAATATAACAAAAGTTTAACATAAAAAAGGATAAAAATGAATAGACATGAAAAAGAAAGGTGTGAACAGTAAATGATGTTTAGTCATGCAAAGGCAGAGTGTGAATGTTGTTTATTACATTTGGGCACACCAATAGGGATATTTGGCTTTGCAGGTAGTGTATGCCGGTCAGAATGGAGGTTGTTATGGTGGAGAAAATAGTGAAAAATTATATGATAATATTGGTAATTCAGATTTTACTGACCGTGGTAATATTATTTGCGGCTTCGGCAATAATATGGAAGTGTGCGGGAGATGAGAGTATGGTTAGTGCCGTTGTCACAGGGACATACATAATAGTAAGTCTTGTGGGGGGCTTTACTGCCGGAAAAATGTTTGAAAAAAACAGGTATCTTTGGGGAATACTGGCAGGGATATTGTATTTTGCCGTACTTATAGCAGCAGGTGCAGCAATTTTTAAGACATTTAAATTTGAGAGCAGTATGATTATTAATGGAATTATATGTATGACATCCGGCATGGTAGGTGGAATGATTTCACATAAATAGTGACGGCAGAATATTGCCGGCTGAAATTATGGGATTGTTGCAATAAATCACATCTTTTTATACTGTAATGCAACATTAAAAATATATATAAAACTTAATAAAAAAGTAAGCACATATTACAAAAATTGTGTTATCATGAATATAAAGTAACATAGTGGAAGGCAGGGAGTGTTATGAAACGCAGAGATGAAATGAGAATAGAAAGCTATAGAGAAAGAGCAGTGCGAAGCAGGCGGCGCAGGGAGCGTGAACTTAAAAAGACGAGATTTATTCTTATGAATGCGGCTATAGCTTTAGTTGTGATACTTATTGTGTTTGTTGTTGCGATTATTAAATTAAATGGAAAAGGAAACAGCGGCAGCAAAGATTATACACAGGAAAATATAAAAAAGAAAGACACAAAAAAAGCTAAGAAGCCGGTCATGACGGCAACTCCGGCACCTACGAAGAAAGCCGTAACGCAGAATACAGGTGTCGGTGCAAAAAAGTGGATAAGGACAGATCTTGACAAAGACAAGCCGATGATAGCTTTGTTATTTGATGACGGTCCATACACACCGGTTACATCCAAGATTTTAAAGGTTTTGAAAAAGTATGATTCAAGGGCTACATTCTTTGTTGTTGGAAACAGAATACAGACATATAAAGAGGTGTTAAAAGAGTCGTACGACATGGGAAACCAGATTGGAAGCCACACATATGACCATGAGGATTTAAGTAAAAAGAATAAAAAGCAGCTTATATCTGAGATGAGAAAGACAAATAGAGAACTTCGCTCAGTTATAGGATGTAATGCGACGCTTATCAGACCTCCATATGGAAATATAAGTGATCTTATGAGAAAAGTCATCAAAATTCCGATGATGTACTGGAGTGTTGATACAGATGACTGGAAATGGAGAAATACAGCAAAGATTCTTGCTGAGTGCAAAAATGTAAAGGATGGAGATATAATACTTATGCATGATCTTTATCCGAGTACGGCAAATGCAGTAAAGAAGCTTGTTCCGAGGTTAAGGAAAAAGGGGTATCAGCTCGTAACGATAGATGAATTGTTTTATTATAAAGGAATAAAGGCGAAAGCCGGAAAAGTTTATGCGAGTGGAAGAAAATAGTTATTAAAAAAATTTGCCAATATGCTGTTTGCTATGGTATAATACAATTTAGCGTGGCTTATTGTACGGTAAACTACGGTAATCATGTTTTAAGTATTAAGTAAAAGGAGAAAAAACAGCATGAAGGACAAGAAAAAAGGATTATTGCATTTGTTTATCATAATAGCAATAATCGGACTCTGTTCTTATATAACATTAGTAGGTATCACTAGTGCACATAAGGGCAGTGCCAAAAACATTAAACTTGGTTTGGACTTAGCCGGTGGTGTAAGTATCACATATGAAGCTACTAAGGACAACCCAACGGCAACGGAGATGAAAGATACCATTCAGATGATGCAGCAGCGTGCAGAGGTTTACAGCACAGAGTCTTCAGTAGTTCAGGTCGGTGACAACCGTATTGAAATTGATATACCGGGTGTTGCAGATGCAGATGAGGTTCTTAAATCACTTGGTAAAGAGGGTTCACTTGACTTTGTAGCAGAGGATGATATGAAGCTTGATAAAAAGGGAAATCCTCAATACACAAAGACCGTATGTACAGGTAAACATATCAAAAAGGCTGAGGCAGGTACACAGCAGAATGAAGTTACAAAGAATAAAGAATATGTAGTTGAACTTTCATTTAATGCAAAGGGTACAAAGTTATTTGCGGATGCGACAAAAGCCGCTTATCCTACAAAAAAGAAGATTTATATTGTATATGACGGAAAAGTGCTTTCTGATCCAAATGTTCAGGCTGAGATTACAGACGGAAAAGCAGTTATTTCCGGAAGCTTTGACACATATGACAAGGCAGAAGAACTTGCATCAATGATTCGTATCGGTGCACTTCCGGTAGAACTTAAGGAAATCCAGTCACAGGTAGTTGGAGCACAGCTTGGTCAGGATGCCATTCAGACAAGTTTACTTGCCGGTGCAATAGGTTTTGCTCTTGTAGTAATATTTATGCTTGTATTCTACAGACTTCCGGGACTTGCAGCTTCTATAGCACTTGTTTTTTACCTCGTGCTGATGCTTGTAGCATTAAACGGATTGAATATAACGCTTACACTTCCGGGTGTGGCAGGTATCATACTTAATATAGGTATGGCGGTTGATGCGAATGTTATCATATTTACCCGTATCAAGGAAGAACTGGCTAAGGGCAAATCAGTTCAGACAAGTATTAAGCTTGGTTTTGAAAAAGCTCTTTCAGCCATCGTTGATGGTAATGTTACAACGCTTATCGCCGCATTCGTACTTTATATAAAAGGATCAGGAACTATAAGAGGTTTTGCAACAACACTTGCAATGGGTATTATCCTCTCAATGTTTACTGCACTTTACATCACAAAATATATTCTTCAGGCAATGTATTCACTTGGTGTGGATGATGTAAAATATTTTGGTGTTGAGAAACCTAGAAGACAGATTAAATTCGTTCAGAACAGGGTTAAATTCTTTGTTATCTCAGGAGTGCTTATTGCTGGATGTGTTGTTTGTCTTATAGTAAATAAGGCAACATCAGGAAACATATTAAATTATGGTCTTGACTTCCTCGGTGGTACAACATATGACATACCATTTGGCAAAGATACAAAGATTGATTCAAGTCTTAAGAAAGAGGTTGAGTCTATCTTTGCAAAGAACAGCAACTCAAACGATATAGTAATTTCAGAGGTTTCAGGTTCTAATGAACTTAATGTAAAGACTGTTGAGCTTACAGAAGAACAGAGAGCTAATGTTACAAATGAGCTTTCTAAGAAATACAGTATTAAAGAGAAAAATATCCAGATACAGAGTATCAGTGCTTCGGTATCAGGCGAGATGAAGCGTGATGCCGTACTTGCGGTAATAATAGCAGCAATCTGTATGCTTATTTATATTTGGTTTAGATTTAAAGATATTGTATTCGCAGGAAGTGCCGTACTTGCATTGCTTCATGATGTTATAGTAGTGCTTCTTGTATATGCAGCAGCAAAGATTTCAGTAGGAAATACATTTATTGCCTGTATGCTTACGATAGTGGGTTACTCAATAAATGCGACTATCGTCATATTCGACCGTATCCGTGAAAACATTGGAACACGTTCATCTATTACTGACGAGAGACTTTCAGAGATAGTAAATGACAGTATTACACAGACATTGACAAGAAGTATCAATACATCACTTACAACATTCTTCATGGTATTCATGCTTGCAATACTTGGAGTAGATTCAGTAAGAGAGTTTGCTATACCGCTTCTTGCAGGTATCGTTTGTGGTGCATACTCATCAGTATGTATAACAGGTACACTCTGGTACACGATTAAAAAAGCAACACACAATAAGAGTGGAAAGGCTGCTAAGAAAGCTAAATAAAGTTTTTGGAAAGTTACAGTAAAAAACCCCATAAGGCGCAACTTATGGGGTTTTGTGTAACAGTTCAGCCAAAAAAAGATAAGTCAATAATACACGAGCTTGCTCGATGTATTATTGGCTTGTTTTTTTGGGCGGAATAGCCTTTCATTTATGAAATGAAGTAAACGCAAGCTGCATAGCAGCGACTGACAGCTTGCTGTCAGGTTTACGAATGTAATAAATGAGAGGCTGAACTGTTACGGTTTTGTTTTTGTGTTCATATGATGGGGTACATAACGCATTAGCTTTATTTACATTTGCAAACGAACGATACCCACTCACCAAGGGTGTTTTTCTCTATTATCTCAAAATTATTTTTTAGAAGTGCTTCTTCGACAAGGTCAGCTTTTTCGGCTAGTATTCCGGATGAGATAAAAAGACCGCCGGGTTTGATAAAGTTTGCAATGCAGTCTGAGAGCGGTATGATAACATCGGCGAGAATGTTCGCAACTGCAATGTCAACAGGTTCTTTTAATTCGTTTCGGACATTTTCGGTATCTTCAAGTATATTAAGGTGCTTAGCTTTGATGCGTGTTTCTTCTATATTATTAAGCGCGGCATTTTCAATCGTTGCCTCAACTGCATATGGGTCTATGTCAAGACAGAATGCAGATTTTGCACCGCAGAGCAGTGAGCATATTGCAAGGATTCCACTGCCGCAGCCTGCATCAAGAAGCGTGGTTTCCGTGGTGATATATTTTCTTAGTGACAAAAGACAGAGTTTTGTTGTCTCGTGAGTTCCGGTTCCAAAGGCAGAACCGGGATCTATCTGCATTATTATGTCATTTTCAGATGCATCCTCAGGAACTTCCTCCCATGTCGGTTTTATGATAATATCATCAGCAACCCTGAAAGCTTTAAAATTATCTTTCCACTTATCTTTCCACTGGCTGTCATCCTCAATGGAATAGCTTATGTGCGGTATTTTTATGTGGGTAAATTTCTTGATTTTTTTAATCTTCTTTTTTAATCTCCTGATAAGAACCTCAGGCTCTAATATTTCTTTTTCACTGTCAGAAATATCCTCGTCCCTAATAGAAGAACCGGTGCTGAAAAATTCCGTATTTTCCTCACCGGGAACTTCAGTGTAAAAAGTAAGAATGGAACTTCCGTCATCAGCTCCCATATCGGCAGGAATATCTGTGTACATTTGTTTTTCCTCCTTTTCAGTCAGAGGGACATGGTCTTTTATTTCAAAACCGTCGATACCCATAGAACAGAGGATGTTTCCTATAATAGGTGCGTCATGTGTGTTTGTGTGCAATTCGTATTTAAGCCAGTTCATAATTAAAATCCTTTCGTTGCGTTTTATATATTGTGAATGTATGATGCTATTCATTAGTGACTAAATTTTAAAGGATTTCAGTTCTATGTACCGTTAGCATAGATTGAAATCGAAATCATTGCTTGAATAGTAATGATTTTAGCACAGATGATGGAAAAAGTGTAGCCGCAGGTTTACGGTGAACTTGTTGAGGAGAAGTTTTTGTGTTAAGCTATAGGTGATTTTGGATATTTTGAAGAAGTAAAAGAAGCAGATAGAATAAATTTAAGTAAATATCGTTTGGAAAGTGCTGAAAGCACATATAGAACTAGCTAAAACAGTCCTATATCAAGTGAAAGAATACCTAAAAGAAAAAACAGGAGATTTCAGATGAAACAGTGGATGTATAAAAAATGTAATGCCGATACTGCGGCAGTTGCAAAAAGATATAATATTTCAGAGATATTTGCGAGAGTTCTTGTAAACAGGGGACTCCATTCATGGAAAGCAATGGATGCTTATATTTTTCCGGATATGGAAAAAATGTATAGACCTGAGCTTATGAAAGATCTCACTAAGGCAGCGGATATTCTTGTAAATGCGATAAATGATAAAATCAAGATAAGAGTTATAGGTGATTATGATGTTGATGGGGTTATGTCGTCGTATATTCTTTACCGGGGGATAAGGATGCTCGGTGGAGATGTGTCCTGTCGTATTCCGCACAGGGTAAAGGACGGCTATGGTATCCGTGATTACATGGTTGACGAGGCGGCAGATGACGGAGTCGGTCTTATCATTACCTGTGACAATGGAATATCTGCCTTAGGTGCGGCTAAAAGGGCAAAAGAGCTTGGCATTAAATATATTCTTACGGATCATCATGAAGTGCCGGACAAGGACGGGGTGGAGAGTATTCCGGTTGCAGATGCAGTTGTTGACCCGAAGCAGAAAGCGTGTACCTATCCTTATAATATGCTTTGTGGTGCAGGTGTTGTCTATAAACTTATGAGTTATATTTTTGAGGGGAAAAATGACAAGTCATATATAAGCGAACTTCTTCCGTTTGCGGCAGCTGCAACGGTGTGTGATGTTGTACCGCTCGCTGATGAAAACAGGATAATAGTGAGCAATGGACTTAAGATACTAAACGATACTGCACATCTTAAAAATACCGGTATGCGAAAGATGATAGAACTTCTTGAACTGTCCGAACATATAAAATCAGGTTCTCTCGGTTTTCGTATAGGTCCGTGCATAAATGCAGCGGGGAGACTTGATGATGCCTCACTCGGTCTTAAGATGCTTATGACCGAAGATGAAAAAGAAGCAGTAAAACTTGCAAATGAACTGATAACGCTTAACGAGGAGAGAAAGGAACTAACGGCACAGGCAACGGATGATGCAATTACACAGATTGAGGAAACGAATGCACTTGAAAGACCTGTACTTGTAGTTTATCTTAAAGACTGTCATGAGAGTGTTGCGGGCATAGTGGCTGGGCGGATAAGGGAGAAATACTACAGACCGGCATATATACTTACCGATGGTGAAAAAGGGCTGAAAGGTTCGGGACGCTCAATACCAGGGTATCATATGCAGCAGGCATTGCAAAACTGTCAGGAACTGCTCACTGAATTTGGAGGCCATGCACTGGCGGCTGGTTTTTCGCTGCCAAAAGAAAATCTTGAAATATTTAGGGAAACTTTAAATGAGCAATGCGGTCTTTCTGATGAGCAGCTTGTTGAAAAAGTAAGTTTTGATATGGAGCTTGAGCTGTCGAAAGCCACAAAAAATCTTGTAGAACAGCTTCAATATATGGAGCCTTTTGGTGAGTCAAATGACAGTGCCGTATTTGCGAGAGGAAAGCTTAAGATAAGTTCGATGTATCTCTGCGGAAAAGAAAATCAGATTGCAAAATTAAAACTTGAGGATGACGGACTTTTGTATGAAGCGGTGGATTTTCATGCGGATAATTGCCTTTCAAGGGTGATAGAGGGAAAATATGGAGCCGGTGAATGGGAAAAAATGAAGCAGGGAAAATTCGGACAGCAGATAAGTATTCTCTATCAGCCTGAGATAAATAACTGGAGTGGAAATGTCCAGATGAAGATTTTGGACTGTATGTAAAGTTATCATTATATAGAGAAAAATCTCTTAAAGAAAATAAATTGAAGGTTTATGTTTAAAGATTTTGCACACAGGAATTGTATTGTGGTACATTCGACATGAATTTATAAAATACAGAAATGAGGTACATTATGCAAAAGAAGATAAAGAAAATATTAGCAGCAATTTTATCAATTTCTATCGCATTTTCAGGAAACGGTATTTGTGTAAGAGCAAAACAAAAACTGCCAAAACCTGTGATAACAAAAGTTTATTCGGGCGGAAAAGGACAGATTACGGTTGTTTACAAAAAGATAGCAAGTGCAAAAAAATATCAGGTACAAATAAGTAAAGATAAAAAATTCAAAAAAGGAATAAAGACAAAACAGGCAGCAAAAGTTAAAAAAATCGTATTTAAAGGGCTTACAAAAGGAACATACTATGTGCATATGCGCAGTCAGTACAAGGTTGGTAAAAAAAATAAGTATGGTGATTTTAGTAAAGTAAAAAAATATGTGTTAAATGTCAAAAAAAAGAATGATATTAAGCAAACGGCATCACCGTCTGTGACATTAGTGCCAACATCAGCACCAAAACCGACAAACACTCCTGACAAAGACATATATGATGACTGGTTTTGGAATGATAGTACATCAAAACCAACATCAAAGCCCGAACCAACACCAAATGTTACCTGTAAACAGTCGGCAGCTCCAACTTCCGATGTAACTCCGACGAATACACCATCAATGGGAACGAGTACGCCGGCATTGATCAATATCAGCAGTTTTTATATCAAAGTGAATGGTGGAACAAAATTTTATAACGGAAAAGAACAATGTCCTGAGATATCGGTTATGGATAATTATTATGTATATCTGACTAAAGATATAGATTATACGGTATCATATTCAAATAATATAAATGCAGGAACAGCAAATTTCTGCATAACAGGAATTGGAAAATATTCGGGAAAGATAAATGGTACTTTTGAAATTCAAAAAATTGCTTTTCAAAATGGCGGACATATTGGAAAAAGTCAGGTTATAGTCGGAGAAGCAGTTGATGTGGTTTATGACGAAAAACCTGAAGGAAGTTGTATATATGAATTTTATAAGCATGATAGTACGGATGCGGCAGAGGGATATGTTAAAGTAAATGAAAACGGACAGCTTATTCCTGAAAAAACAGGCATTATAGATGTTAAGGTTTCGATAGCAGAAAGTCAGAATTATATCGCATCGGAGTATAATGTAGGAACATTAAATATATGTAATGACGAAGAACCGGGAAATGGTCTTGAAATGACAAAAGTAAAATATAGAACAGGAATGACACTTAAGCAGGACGCAGTCGGTTCAACAGTTAAAGATGAAACAGCGACATTTAGTGTGGATTTTTACAGTGAAGCGAGTGATGAATGGATAGATAAACATATCAAATTTGAAGTAGAAGATGTGACACCTGCCGGTTATAAGAGAGCATTTGAATTTGCAGATCAAAAATGTACGGCGCCGGTTTTAAGTGTTGAAAATATCACGAAAGAATTTTGTGAAGAAAGCGTATATGGCAGAAAAACGGTTAATCTGCCGGTTTCTGATGATGAAAGCGATAAAACCTGTGTGGCAATGTCTGCGAGAAAGCTTGTGATAACAGCGGGTGAAGGAGTAAGAGTATGTAAGGTGAAAGTATATGTTGATGATAAATTGTATGATGCCGGTTATCTTGCAACCAGACCTTACGATGAAAATGGCAAATATCTCGACGAAGCACTTTATACAAAGGTAAGACATAAGGTTGAAGACAGGCTTTGGACAGATGACATGACAAATATGCAAAAACTATACAAGATTGCAAATTACATATGTGACACAACACATTATCCGGGTAAAGGCTGTACTGACAAAGATATAAACCCTACATTTTGGAATGATTTTTCAGTAGATGGTGTGGAATTATTTTATTATTTATTTGATATGCCTACATTGAACCGTGTTATGGATCTGCAGGGAGGAATAACTACATGTGTTGCTGTTTCCATAGTGGAAACTGTTGCCTGTGATGATCTGAATCTGCCGTATCTTTATGACAGGTCAACAGACACGATAGCTGATGGAGAGGGTGTTTGGATGGCAGTAGGTTCTGCAAGCAGCAATCCGTCTGCCGGAAGCAATCATTACTCAGTGATTTATAAGGATGCTGCCGGAAATAAATATTTTATAGATGCACAGGGAATCATGTCAGACACTTCCTGCGAAGAACATGGATGCCTTGACAAAGTCTTGAGATAGTAGTGAATAAATTAAAGCATTGAAAAAAATCTTAAATGTGGTAAAATTTATTATAATATTTATAAAAGGAGATTTTTGCGAAAATATTCATACATTATGGTATTTTTGCAAAGGTTTGTTCAAAAAGATCGGAGGGGAATATGTCGGATTTATCATCATTATCAGCAATAGCAGGCTTGTCGGGTCTTAATGAGAGGGATTCTTATTACCAGTATCTTATAAATAACAATTCGACCAGTACAATGTTAAATGCATTGTCGGGAGATTCAGATGAGAGTAACGGCAGTAACCTGTCAGGGATTACAAATCTTCTTGGTCAGGCATCGTCACTTACAGGGAACGCTTCATCATCACTTTCAGGTTTATCATCATTACTTGGAAGTTCTACAAGTGATGGGGATATTTCGTCACTTAGTACCATTACAAGTTTTTCACAGATATTAAAGACATATCTTTATTCTGAGCAGACAGAAGCTGCGAATATGGCAAATACAATGTCTGAGGCTCTTAAAGAAGCAGACGCAAACGGAGAGGATAAATCTTTGACCACATATAAGACAGTGCAGGAATTATATGATTATTTTACAAGTAAGGCAAGTGCTGAGGGAAAGTCTAATATTGCATCAGCAGCGGATTCGACCGGAATAAAGAGTTCATCGGTTTCAGATACAGATAGCAGCACAAGTGAACAAAGTCTTGCATCAGCCGGACAGGCATCAGCGGCGGAGTTTGATTTTGACGGTTTTGAGAGTGATGTTGACAGCAGCATAGAGTCAGTGATGGCATCAACGGGTATTACCATGTAGATAAAATGCAAGGGCTGGGAATCAGAGTTTCGCCCTTGCATTATTTTTTATTGTATGATGTTAGGGTCAAAAGTAGATAGCAATGCATGTTTATATGCAAATTGCTATCTACTGGCTTGACCCACCAAACACCGACAATAAGAATGGAGGCGTTTGCAGGATTGCGAAAATTGCGTAGCAATGAAGCAATCCGGAGCATTAGTGAGACACCATTTTTTTTAATCAGCAATTTTAAAAATTAACTTCAGGCTGTGTTTGGTGTGCAATTATAACTAATAATAGTGCTGACACGCTCTTACTATGTTGTCATTTATATATTGAGATTTATAAAATCATGATGAATTTTAAAATGAAATATTATCTTGGCTAAAAAGCGGGATATTATGTATATTATAAGCATAAAACTGGGAATAATATTTACCGGGTAAGAAAATACATTTTTTTGTATCAAAACATTTTGCCATACAACAAGAAGCAGTGAAATAAGTATAAAATTATAATTCTCTGCTTTATATTTTTTATACGAAAAATTATATTTTTTTGCAGTCTGGCTAAGTGTAAAAGAACATTCCCTGTCGGAAACATCAGCCTTTTTTTGGAAAGCAGTATTTTTATCCGGGGATGTTTCAAGATTAACTGCAAATCTGAGAGCAGCAGGGAAAATGATTCCTGCAAGAAGAATATATCCGGGGATAATGTTCATCGGATATAATGTTATGATAAGAAGAGCAAATATCAGATATTTGGATATAATAAGTCCCATATATCTGCTTATAATGTTTAATTCGTGATTTATTTCTTTAGCCTGTGACATAATAATCCTCATTTCCATGTATGATAAATATATATATAAACATTATAAACAGTATAGCAAATTTAGTCAAAAATGACAAAAATCTTACAATTTGCTTTTAAATTGAAAAGGGTCTTTAAAATTGAAAACAAATGGTATATAATAAATTGGAATATGTAGAAATATGCTGAAAAATAAAATAGTGAAATATGAAAGTAAATGTATCGAAAGGAGAAACAGAGATGGTAGGTAGCGATATCGGAATAGATCTTGGTACAGCAAATGTACTTGTTTATATAAAAGGAAAAGGTGTTGTTTTAAGAGAGCCTTCAGTTGTTGCTTTTGACAGGGATACAAATAAGATTAAGGCTATAGGTGAAGATGCAAGACTTATGCTTGGTCGTACGCCTGGAAATATCGTAGCAGTTCGTCCGCTTCGCCAGGGTGTTATTTCTGATTATACAGTTACTGAGAAGATGCTCAGATACTTTATTCAGAAATCTTGTGGAAAGAGCCGTTTCAGAAAGCCACGCATAAGTGTATGTGTACCTAGTGGTGTTACTGAAGTTGAAAAGAAAGCAGTAGAGGATGCCACTTATGAAGCAGGTGCAAGAGAAGTTGCAATCATAGAGGAGCCTATTGCAGCAGCTATTGGTGCAGGAATAGATATTTCAAAGCCATGTGGAAATATGATAGTTGATATAGGTGGCGGTACGGCAGACATTGCTGTTATCTCGCTTGGCGGTACAGTTGTAAGCACTTCTATAAAAGTAGCAGGTGACAACTTTGATGATGCTATCGTAAGATACATGAGAAAAACGCACAATCTTCTTATCGGTGAGAGAACAGCCGAGGAAATCAAGATAAAGATAGGTTCTGCTTATCAGCGTCCTGAGGTTGTTACTATGGATGTAAGAGGTAGAAACCTTGTTACAGGTCTTCCAAAGACTATTACGGTTACATCTGATGAGACACTTGAGGCACTTAAGGAGATTACTTCACAGATTGTTGAAGCAGTGCACAGCGTACTTGAGAAGACTCCACCTGAACTTGCAGCCGATGTATCAGACAGAGGAATTGTCCTTACCGGTGGCGGAAGTCTTTTATATGGTCTTGAAGAGCTTATCGAGGAAAAGACAGGAATCACGACTATGACAGCAGAGGAGCCTATGACAGCAGTAGCCGTAGGTACAGGAAAGTTTGTTGAGTTTTTGGCAGGAAAGCGTGACGACGACTAAAGAAAAGATGTGATTTTGACGATAAATCAAGTATGGAAGTGTCTGTGCAGCAGCCGGGTATGAAGCAGTTGTTTAAGATTGCATTTTAGAATAAGCTGATATGGCATATGCATCAGACAGATTAAGAGTTTGTTCCTTATGAAAGGGGATAGTAGATGGTTAGAGGATTATATACTGCCTACACGGGTATGGCTAATGAACAAAAGAGACTTGACATTATATCAAACAATCTTGCCAATTCAGCAACAGTCGGATATAAGGAAGAGAATGTTACGAGTAAGTCATTTAAGGATTTTATGATAACAAAGATAAGAGATGGCTCAGAGGCATATGTTGACAGAGAAATCGGTGTGATGAATCCGGGTGTCAAGATAGGCGAAACATATATGAACTGGGATCAGGGTTCCCTTCGTGAGACGGACAACACATATGATATGGCTATTCAGGGAAATGGTTTTTTTGCCATAAAAGTAGTCGACAAAAATGGTGATTCATCCATCAAATATACACGAAACGGTCAGTTTACCATTACAAATGAGGGTTATGTTGTTGATGTTGACGGAAACAGACTTCAGGGAGCCAACGGTGATGTGCAGGTTCCGGTAGATGCTACAGATGTAGCAATCAAGTTAAATGGTGCGGTATATGCAAATGGCGAGCAGGTTGATACCATTACACTTACTGATTTTGAGGATTACAATTATCTTGATTTGTACGGTGACAATATGTATAACGCAGTTGACGGAGCTACGACAAAGAGTTCAACAGCTACCATTCTTCAGGGATTTACGGAACAGTCAAATGTTAATGTAGTTGATGAAATGGTTTCAATGATAACTATTACGCGTGCATATGAAGCAGGTCAGAAGATGATAAAGACACAGGACAGTCTGCTTGAGCAGGCGGTTTCAAGTGTAGGTAAGGTCTGATAAAATATAATGTTGTCATTTGTCATAATTATTCAAATGGCATATATTAAGCAGTAAAGTCAGCAATGTATTTCAAACGGAATATACATGACAGAAATGGAGAGGCATTATGATGAGATCGCTTTGGACTGCTGCTTCGGGCATGAAAGCCCAGCAGACAAGTCTTGATATTATTTCAAATAACTTATCAAATATAAATACAACAGGATATAAGAAAGAGACAGCAGAGTTTCGTTCACTCTTATATCAGAACATTCAGAAACAGACTACTGACACAAACGGTCAGGAAAAGCCTATCGGTGCACAGGTTGGTCTTGGTGTAAAGGTCGCTGCCGTTGGAACGACTTTTAAGCAGGGCAATTTTGCGACTACTGATGGTGAATTCGACTTTGCGATAAACGGCAAAGGTTTCTTTATGATAGAACAGCCTGACGGAAGTATTGCCTATACAAGAAACGGTAATTTTCAGCTTTCAGTTAATACATCAGGTGGTCTTACCCTTTCTACATCAGATGGATATGCAGTGCTTGATTCAACAGGAAATCCTATCACTTTTGATGCAAATGTAGATACGACAAAGCTTACTTTTGACAATTATGGAAATATCAAATATGTAGATGCTACGGGAAATGCCCAAAATCTTGGAATTGCCATCGGAATTGCACAGTACAACAATCCGGCTGGTCTTGAAAAAATGGGTGACAGTTATTTTAAAGAGTCAGTTGCATCAGGAACACCGAGAATAGAAGGTCAGGATGCAAATCTTCAGAGAAGTGTCGTAAAGAACGGTTACCTTGAAAGTTCAAGTGTGCAGGCAGTTGATGAGATGGTTGATATGATTGTTACACAGCGTGCATATGAGATGAATTCAAAGGCTATAACTGCATCAGATGAGATGCTCCAGCAGGCAAACAACTTAAGATCTTAAGGAGGTTAGGATATGAGTTCAGTTTTAGATGTTTCATCAATATACAATTCATATTCATCAAAGCTTGGTTCTACATCCGCGGATTCGATTGAGAGTACATTAAAGAGTACAAATTCTTCCACAGATTCAGAAAAGCTTATGGATGTATGTAAAGACTTTGAGTCATATTTCGTGCAGAAGATTATCGAGGAGTCAAAGAAAACACTTGATAACGAGGACGAACAGGGAGAGTATATGCAATATTTTTCAGATACATTAAACCAGGAATATTCAAAAATCATTACGGATAATGGTGGAACAGGTCTTGCACAGCAGTTATATGATTCGTTAAAAGGTACATATAATATAAAGTAAAAATAGCATTTAGTTATGCACTTGAACGCAGAATAAGCATCCCATCGCTTCTGGTAAGCGGTGGGATGCTTGTGTTAGTGGGATTTAAAAAGACCTGCTGACAGACTGGCGGCTGCGTTCATGAGCAGGCAGTGAAAGCGGATTTAATGTCCGTTTTACTAAGGAATAGAGGATTATTATGAAACAGGTAGAGGGATATGTAGAGAGAATTACATATAGAAATGAAGATAACGGCTATAGTGTCATTTATCTTTCAAACCCGGAGCCAAAAGCTGATGAGGATGATGAGGTCTGCTGTGTCGGATATTTTTCATTTGTATCTGAGGGAGAGTATCTTGTCATAAACGGCAGGGAGACAGTGCATAAAAGCTATGGACCGCAGATACAGGTAGAAAGTTACGAGAGTAAAAGACCAAGCAGCCAGGTAGCGATAGAAAAATATCTGGGTTCGGGTGCAATAAAGGGCATAGGTGCTGCACTTGCCGCAAGAATAGTGAGAAGATTCGGAGAAAAAACTTTTGAGATTATAGAAAATGAACCTGAGAGACTGGCTGAGATAAAAGGCATAAGCATGAAGATGGCAGTAAGTGTTGCCAAGCAGTTTAATGACAAAAGGCAGATGCGTCAGTCAGTCATATTTCTTCAGGAATATGGTATATCTGTAAATATGGCAGTAAAGATATACAAATTTTATGGAGAGAAGATTTATGAGATTATGCAGCAAAATCCTTACAGGCTTGCGGAAGATATAGCAGGCATAGGTTTTAAGATAGCAGACACGATAGCACTTAAAGCCGGATTTAATCAGGATAGTGAATTTAGGATTAAGGCTGGCATACTGTATGTTTTGCAACAGTCCGGTTCAAACGGACATTGTTATCTTCCGGAGACAGAGCTTATCGATGAGACAGCAGGACTGCTTGGTATAGAAAGAGAAAATGTCGAGAGAGAGCTTGACAATCTTACTTTAAACAAAGAACTTGTAATAGAGGAATGTGACGGAGAGAGGAGACTTTACCAGAGTAATCTTTATTATATGGAGATGAACTGCGGGCGTATGCTTCACGATCTCAATATCCCGTATAAGATAAAGCCTGCCGTACTTGAAAAGAAAATAGCTGCAATCGAAAAGAAGGATAAAATAGAACTCGATAAAATGCAAAAAGATGCGGTGTTTCAGGCTGTTCAAAATGGTATTATGATAATAACCGGTGGTCCGGGAACAGGTAAGACAACGACGATAAATACGATTATCCAGATAATGGAGAGTGAAGGATTTGATATACTTCTCGCTGCACCTACAGGCAGGGCGGCAAAGCGTATGTCAGAAACTTCCGGTATGGAAGCACAGACGATACACAGGATGCTTGAGATAGACGGAGGTTCACTCGACGATGACAGAGGCGGTATGCACTTTGAGAGAAATGAGACAAAACCGCTCGAAGCAGATGTTATAATAGTAGACGAATTTTCAATGGTCGATATTTATATGCTAAATGCTCTGTTAAAGGCAATAGTTCCGGGAACGAGACTTATAATGGTGGGTGATGTGAACCAGCTTCCGTCAGTAGGACCCGGAAATGTGTTGAAAGACATGATAAAATCTGAGTTTTGCAATGTTGTGAAATTAAACAGGATATTCAGACAGGCGGCGGAGAGTCAGATAGTTACAAATGCTCATAAGATAAATGACGGGGAACAAATATCTCTCGACAATAAAAATATGGATTTTTTCCATCTGGAGAGAAGTGCAGGGAAAGATGTTATCAATGTCACGGTACAGCTTATAATGAAAAATCTGCCGCCGTATGTTGATGCGAACAGCTATGATATTCAGGTGCTTACGCCGATGAGAAAAGGTGAGCTTGGCGTGGAAAACTTAAACAAGGTTTTGCAGGCATATATGAACCCTAAGATGGACGGAAAAAATGAGCACGAATTTCACGGAGTTATTTTCAGGGAAAATGACAAAGTTATGCAGATAAAAAATAATTATCAGATTAAATGGGAGAGGAAAAACCGCTTTGGTGATGTATATGAGGAAGGAACAGGCGTGTTCAATGGTGACACCGGCATAATAAAACAGATTATAGAAGCTGCGGAAGTTGTATATGTCGAATATGAGGAAGGCAAGATTGTAGAATATAATTTCAGCGATATGGATGAGATGGAACTTGCCTATGCGATAACTATACATAAATCGCAAGGCAGCGAATATCCGGCAGTTATTCTTCCGATAATATCCGGACCGAGGATGCTGCTTAACAGGAATTTATTATATACGGCGGTGACAAGGGCTAAGAAATGTGTAACCATAGTGGGAAGCAGTGACACTGTCCGGAGAATGATAAAAAATGTAAATGAGCAGAAAAGATATTCGACATTGTGTCAGAGAATTATAGAAATGGGGGAGTATAAATAGAAGCTGCAAAGATTATTAAACAGATAGCGGAGGGGTTTGCGGAAATTTTATATCCATATAGATGTCCGGTATGTGACGATGTGCTCAGTATAGGCGTAAAGACAACTTTATGCCGTAAATGTATTAACCGTGTGGAAAGAGTGGCAGAGCCATCGTGTATGAGATGTGGCAAACCTCTTGAGGATGAAACGATGCAATATTGTTATTCCTGCAAAAATAATCAACATTTATATGAACAGGGCAAGGCGGCATTTGTGTATAACAGAAGTATGAAAAGTTCTATTGCTGCGTTTAAGTATGGAGCGAGAAAAGAATATGGAAGGTACTATGCTGCTGAACTTGCAAAAAAACATGAAAGCTGGATTAAAAAAACGGGGGCACAGGCACTTATACCGGTTCCTATACATAAAGAGAGACATAAAAAAAGAGGCTATAATCAGGCAAAGGTCATTGCAGATTATTTAGAGGGTGAAACAGGAATACCGGTTATTGACGATTATCTCATCAGAATAAAAAATACGGAAGCACTAAAAGAATTAAGTGCAGCCGAAAGGAAAGCAAGTTTGGAAGATGCTTTTTTAGTGTCAGAGACAAGCAAATTGTTGTATCGTAATTTAAGGTGTGTTATACTTGTAGATGATATATATACAACAGGAAGTACAATCAATGAATGTGCCGCCACACTTAAAAAATCAGGAGTATTGAAAGTTTATTTTTTGTGTGCCTGTATAGGAAAGGACCAAGGAGGGGAATAGATATGGATGTAAGAAATTGTAAAAATTGTGGGAAATTATTTCAGTATGTGGGAAAACCGTTATGCCCGGCATGCAATAAAAAACTTGAGGATAAATTTTTTGAAGTAAGGGATTATATTTATGAAAATCCAACCGCAAACATGAGCCAGGTGTCTGAGGAGATGGAGGTACCTATCCAGCAGATTAAAAAGTGGGTGAGAGAGGAGAGACTTGCATTTTCAAAGGATTCAGGTATTACCATATCATGCGAAAAATGCGGAAAACCTATTCTTACGGGAAGATTTTGCAATGAATGTAAGAAAACAATGCAAAATGATTTGTCAAAAATGTATGGTACTGAAAATAAAGTTCAAAAGAGTTCAACAAAGGATCCTAATGGAAAAATGCGTTTCCTTAAAAACTGATTAAATGAGCATTAAGTGAAAGGGGGAGCGCTTTGACTGAAATGAAGGTTGGAAAAATATTTGATGATGCATTTATATCAATTTCAAAAAAACTTATATCTTTGGATTTAAGGCGAAAAAAAGAAGAGATAATTAGTGTAAAATGTATGGAATTTGTAAAAACCAAAGGTAAGTTTAATTCAACGATAATTTGCGGGTTTTCATCAGATATATTTGATGCGATAATAATTGGAATGAATGATGGAAAGATGCCGTCAGAGGACGAAAAAGTATTATATATAAATGAGTATGTAAATATAATATGTGGAAGGGCATTATCCGAAATAAATAACAGATTGGGCAGAACATCAAGGCTTACTGTACCTATGATGTGTTCTGATAAAGAGAGCATTGATATTGATGATTCTGAGATGGAAAATGAAGTTTTATTTTATGAAACAGAATTTGGAAATATAGAAGTTTGCATTTATTATAAAATAATATAATGATGCAAAAGTAAAATGCAGATAACAATCAGTAATATGCAGTATTATATTGTGGCTTATACACAAAAGATATGCATATTAAATAAGAGTCTGCGTGTAAAGGAGGAAATATAATGGACAAAACAACTATAATTGTGGTAGATGATTCACCATTTGCATCAAAGCAGATAAAAGATCTTGTAGAAGAAAACGGGTATGAAGTGATAGGTTATGCAAAAAGCGGTGAGGAAGGCATAAAAATGTATGAGAAACTTCATCCGGACATAGTCATTCTCGACATAATAATGCCGGGAATTGACGGGATAGAGACAGCAGAAATTCTTTTTAAAAGTGATCCGTCTGCAACAATACTTATGCTAAGTTCACTTTGTGATACAGGAACATTAGAGGAAGTAAGAGCAATAGGAGTTAAATATCTGATTCCAAAGCCATGGGAGGATGATGTGCTTCTTGCAACACTTGAGTTGTTAAAAAAACATAGAGAAGAGTCACAGCAGGAGAATAATAATAAACAGGCGTGAACGGTGACAGGTAGTTTTAAAAACTGTTTTAAGTAGAGAAGAAAAGTTTTGAATATCAAAACAAATACTTTATAAATGGATAGAAAAAATAAAATAGCTGTATTTTTGTTAAAATTTCACAAAAATACAGCTATTTTATTGTGAAAAATCACAATGAAAGTGGTGTTGACGAATTGATAGATTTTAGAATATACTTTTAATTGTTTGGTAAAGTTTGATATACAAACTATTTTAATGTATAGGAAAATGCTTGTAACATAGTGTGATGCCAGGACAAAACATTGGTTTTGCCCTTGTTTAATGTATAGGAAAAACAAATGAATAATGTTTTAGGATCAATCAGTACAAATCTGATAAAATTATTTGATAATATTATGGAAGTGGAAGCCTATACCATAAAAAATGAGTATGGCAACAAGATTTCCATGACAGAAGTTCATACTATAGCTGCCATAGGAATGGCGGAGTTAAAAAGCATGAGTGAACTTGCTGCACAGCTTAATATCACTGTCGGAACATTGACAGTTGGGATAAATAATCTTGTAAAAAAAGGATTTGTGGAACGTTATAAGACTGAGCGTGACAGAAGGGTTGTTAAGATAGCATTGACAAAAGAAGGAAAAAAAATATACGCATTACATGAAAAATTTCATAAGGATATGGTATTTGCTCTTGTTAAAGGACTTAATGAAAATGAGATGGATGTTGTTGCGAAAGCACTTGATAATTTAGAAAGCTTTGTTGGAAAACGTTTTGAGAATGGAGAAAATAAATGATAACTACCAGAATTATTTCAACAGGTGCGTGTGTGCCTGAACAGGTTATCACAAATGATGATCTGTCAAAAATAGTTGATACGAGTGATGAATGGATAACACAGAGAACTGGTATAAAAAGAAGACATATATCAGCAGGAGAGAATACATCATATTTTGCTATAAATACTGCAAGACAGGTGCTTGAGAGAGCAGAGGTTTCAGCGGAGGATGTTGACCTTATAATCGTGGCGAGTGTTACGGCGGATTATGGAACACCGTCCCTTGCCTGTATGGTTCAAAAGGAGATAGGTGCAGTAAATGCGGTGGCATTCGATGTAAATGCAGCGTGCAGCGGATTTATGTTTGCATTAAGCATAGCTGACAAATACATAAAAACAGGTATGTACGAAAATGCCATAGTCATAGGTGCAGAGACACTTTCAAAGATAGTTGACTGGAAAGACAGGTCAACCTGCGTATTGTTTGGAGATGGTTCTGGCGGTGCATATGTAGAAAAGTCAGAAGATGAGGGGATATTAAAAGAGGAACTCGGAGCGAAAGGTGAGCTTTGGGATATTCTCACACAGGGTTATGTCGGATGTTCAAATGCATTTAATGAAGAACAACTTGAGAAAGACAATCTCTGGTATGTAAATATGGATGGCAGGGCAGTGTTTAAGTTTGCAACAAAAGCTGTCACAAAGAGCATAGAGAGAGTTATGGAGTCGGCAGGAGTAAAGCCTGAGGAGATAAAATATGTTGTGCCGCATCAGGCAAATGCAAGGATTGTTGACATAATTTCAAGAAAACTAGGTATAAGCAATGAAAAATGTTACAGGAATATGGCTGAGTATGGAAATACTTCTTCTGCAAGTATTCCTATTGTATTAAATGAGTTAAATGAAAAGGGACTTATTGAGAGAGGTGACAAACTTCTTCTCACAGGTTTCGGTGGCGGAATGACTTGGGGAACAATGCTCATTTCGTGGTAAACGGTTATCAGAAGATTTTATATTGACATTGTATGCCCGCATTTGCCGGCACAAATATTTGCATATAAAATTTTCATAACAAAAAATATATATATTTTAATCTATTTTTAGGAGGAAAAACCATGGTATTTGAGAAAATCAGAGAGATTATTGCTGAGCAGACAGGTAAGGATGTTGACGAGATCACATTAGAGACAAATGTAAAAGAGGATCTCGACGCAGATTCTTTAGACTTATTCCAGATTATCAACGATATTGAAGATGAGTTCGATGTATCAGTTGAAGATCCTGAGTCTATCGTTACTGTAAAGGATGCCGTTGATTTTGTAGAAAGTCACAAAGAAGCATAATAAGCTATTTTAACACTATCAGGCAAATAGCAGAGCGGATTGTGATATCTGCTTGATATAGCATGGAAGGCAGCGCTGGAAGTTAATAATATTTATTCACAACCGGCGCTATCTCTTTACTTTTTTGGCATTGAGCAGGAGATTTTTGTTTATCGGACATACATTATATAACCGGTAATGATTTTATTAGATGGATTTGACACTTGAAAATGGAGGAAAATGCAAATGAAAACAGTATTTATGTTTAGCGGTCAGGGTGCACAGTATGCAGGTATGGGAAAAGACCTGTATGAAAACTACGCCGTTGCAAAAGAAGTATTTGACAGAGCAGATGAGGTTTTGGGATATTCGATAAAAGATATATGTTTTTCTGATGAGGAAAAACTCGGACTTACAGAGTTTACACAGCCTGCAATCCTTACAATGAGTATTGCGGCTATGAAAGTCTTACAGGAAAACGGGATAAATGCTGATATGACGGCAGGACTTAGTCTTGGTGAGTATTCGGCACTTGTTGCAAGTGGTGCGATGAAGTTTGAGGAAGCCGTGGCACTTGTACAGAAAAGAGGAAAATTTATGTCAGAAGCCGTTCCGGCAGGGAAAGGCGGAATGTTTGCGATAATAGGTCTTGATACTGCACTTGTAGAAAAAGCCTGCGAGGAAGCAGTTAAAGAGGTCGGAGGAGTTGCCGTTCCGGCAAATTATAATGCACCGGGACAGATAGTCATAGGTGGAGATGCGGCAACAGTTGAGAAAGCAGGAGAGATAGCAAAGGAAAAGGGAGCAAAGCTTGCGGTTAAACTTAAAGTAAGCGGTCCGTTCCATACAAGTCTTTTGCAGCCGGCAGCAGATAAACTCTTGCCGGAACTTGAAAAGATGAATATAGGAAAGATGAAAATTCCTGTCTATACAAATGTGACAGCAGAGGTGTTAAAGAGTGAGAGTGATATAGTTCCTACGCTTGCAAAACAGGTTGTGTCGCCGGTAAGATGGGAGCACATAATCAGAAATATGTACGATGCCTGTGCAGATACATTTATAGAATTAGGACCGGGAAAGACTCTTTGCGGTTTTGTAAAGAGAACAGTCAAGGGAATTGTCAATGTGAATGTTGAAGATACGGCTTCACTTGAGAAAGCACTTTTAAAGATTAAGAAAGCGTAATAACATAGTACAGGCCGCAGGCCTGAGTTCGCAGGAATGTGAAAATAACTTTTAGTTGGAGTTTTTATAGATTTGATAAAGTTTGGAGGGATAATATGTTAGAAGGAAAGACAGTGATTGTTACGGGTGCTGCTAAGGGTATCGGTAAGGCGATTGCGATAGCTTTTGCTAAGGAGGGATGCAATATAGTTCTCAATTATCACAGCAGTGTGTCGGATGAGACTGTTAAGGAGATTGAGGAGCAGGGAGTTAAGTGTATGCCTGTTCAGGGTGATGTGAGTGATTTTGATTTTGCAAAAAATCTTATCAGGGATGTTAAAAAAGAATTCGGTTCTATTGATGTGCTTGTAAATAATGCAGGTATCACAAAGGATATGCTTCTTATGAGAATGACTGAGGAACAGTTTGATTCTGTTATCAATACAAATCTTAAAGGTTCTTTTAATATGATTCGTCATGCAAGCAGTGTTATGTTAAAGCAGAGAAGCGGTGCGATAATAAATATGTCATCTGTTTCAGGTGTTGCAGGAAATATTGGACAGGCAAATTATGCGGCTTCTAAGGCAGGTGTTATTGGTCTTACTAAAGCGACTGCAAAGGAACTCGCACAGAGAGGAGTTACCTGTAATGCGATAGCTCCTGGATTTATTGAGACAGACATGACAGCGGTTTTAAATGATGATACAAAGGATGCTATACTTAATTCTATTCCGCTTAGCAGGGCAGGAAAACCTGAGGATGTTGCAAATGCAGCAGTATTTCTGGCTAAGAACAGTTATATTACAGGACAGGTCTTAAATGTAGACGGCGGAATGATAATGTAGTTATAAACGAAATGAAAGACAGATATTTAGATATTAGAATCAGTTTAGGTATGTATTTGCCGTACCGGACTGTAGAAACGGGGGAATTATGTCAAGAAGATGTGTGATAACCGGTATGGGTGTTGTAAGCCCGCTTGGAAGTACAGTGGATAGTATGTGGGAAAATGCCAAGAATGGTGTTTGTGGAATTGATAATATCACAAAATTTGATGCAACAGATTTTAAAGTAAAAGTAGCAGGTGAAGTCAGGGATTTTGATGCGGAAAAATATATGACTAAAAAAGACATCAAGAGAAATGACCCATTTGCCGTATATGCTATGGGGGCTGCTGTTCAGGCTATGGATGACAGCGGTATCGATATGGAAAAAGAGGATGCCTCAAGAGTAGGTGTTATCTTTGGTTCAGGTGTAGGCGGGCTTGGAACGATGCAGCAGCAGGTTACGAGAATGAACGAAAAAGGAGCTTCAAGGGTTTCACCTATGTTTATACCTATGACTATAGGAAATATGGCAGCAGGAAATATTGCTATAAGATTTGGTGCAAAAGGTATAAATGAAGATATAGTTACAGCCTGCGCAACAGCTACAAGCAGTATCGGTGCAGCTTTTAGAAATATCATTCACGGCTATGCGGATGTTATCATTACGGGAGGTGCAGAGGCTGGTCTTTGTGAGATAGGTATCGCAGGATTTACAAATCTTACGGCACTTTCAACAAATCCGGATCCAAAGGATGCGTGCAAGCCTTTTGATAAGAACAGGGATGGATTCGTGCTCGGTGACGGTGCAGGAGCACTTGTAGTTGAAGAACTTGAACACGCTCTTGCAAGAAATGCAACTATATATGGAGAAATTGTCGGATATGGTGCAACGAGTGATGCATATCACATTACTCTTCCTGAAAAGACAGGAGCAGGTGCGGCAAAAGCCCTGGAGCTTGCAATGGAAGAAGCCGGAATAAAACCGGAGCAGGTTTCATATATAAATGCACATGGAACAAGTACACCGGCAAACGACTCGACAGAGACAAATGCAATCAAACTCGCATTTGGTGATGTGGCAAAAGATGTTGCAATAAGCTCTACAAAATCAATGACAGGACATTTGCTTGGAGCAGCAGGAGCAGTTGAAGCGGTAATGTGTGTTAAGGCATTACAGGATGATATACTTCCACCAACAATAAATTATAAGACACCTGATGAGGAATGTGACCTTGATTATATTCCAAATGAGGCAAGAAAGGTTGAAAAAGCTGAATATGCGTTATCAAATTCACTTGGATTTGGTGGACATAATGCGGTGCTCTGTTTTAAAAAGTGGGGGGAATAAAATGAAATTCGATGAAGTTAAAGAACTTATCGCTATTTTTGAAAAAAGCGATATGGGTGAGATGGAGATAAAACTTGACGGTGATAGTGTGCATCTTGGAAGAAATGCTTCATTTTCTGTTGGAAACAGTGAAACGGAGACAGTAAAAACCGTTATAGCGGGAGCAGAAAGTGGCATGGTATCTGCGGCACAGACAAATGGTGCAGTTTCTAATGATACTGATATAAACCAGACTGCAGATGTGGAAAAAGAAAGCGTGTCAGCAGATGACAAACTTGTCACGGCACCTATTGTTGGAACATATTATCAGAGTCAGGCACCTGATAAGCCGCCTTTTGTAAAGGTTGGCGATACGGTTGCCAAAGGTGATGTAGTATGTATCATAGAAGCAATGAAGTTTATGAATGAAGTTGTAAGTGAAGTAAGCGGAAAAATAGTTGAAGTTCTTGTAGAGGACGGAGAGTTTGTCGAGTTTGGACAGCCGCTTTTCAGAGTTCAGTAGGTTGTATAAAAAGGATTTTTATGCGAAAAAATTTTTTGCAATAAAACTTTAGATACAAATTTTTCAGTAAAAAATATTAAAAATAAAAAAGTTCCAGATGCAGTTTTGGGGCATCAGACTTTGTGCAGGAGCAGAGATAGAATAGGAGTAAATTTAAAATGGCAATGGATATCAAGGAAATCATGAGCATAATTCCACACAGACAGCCGTTTCTTCTTATCGACAGAGTTGAGGAGATAGTCGAGGGAGAGTCGGTTACGGCAATTAAGAATGTTACCTATAATGAACCGTTTTTTGCGGGGCATTTTCCAAACGAGCCTGTAATGCCGGGAGTGCTTATTGTTGAGGCTATGGCACAGGCAGGAGCAGTAGCTATATTGTCTATGGATGAGTTTAAGGGAAAGACAGCTTATTTTGGCGGGATAAATAAAGCTAAATTTAAGAAGAAAGTTGTTCCGGGAGATACACTCCGCCTTGAAGTTAAGATTGAAAAACTTAAGAAAAATGCAGGTATCGGACAGGGTACGGCTTATGTAGGTGACAAGGTGGCAGCACAGGCAGAACTTGTATTTATGATTGGTTAGAGGTGAAAACTTTATGTTTGACAAAATTTTGATCGCAAATCGTGGAGAGATAGCAGTAAGGATAATAAGAGCGTGTCGAGAGATGGGGATAAAAACGGTTGCCGTATTTTCAGAGCCGGACAGGGAAGCACTTCACACACAGCTTGCAGATGAAGCAGTATGTATAGGTTCGGCAAAAGTCGGCGACAGTTATCTTGATATGAATAATATAATCAGTGCCGCTGTTGAAAAGCAGGCACAGGCAATACATCCGGGATTTGGATTTTTGTCGGAAAACAGTATGTTTGCGGGTGTGTGTAAGGATTGCAATATCAAATTTATCGGACCGAAAGGTTCGGTGATAGATGCACTTGGCAACAAGGCAAACGCAAGACAGATGATGATAAATGCAGGAGTACCTGTTATTCCGGGAAGTGACGGGATTCTCGCTGATGTTGAGCAGGCTTATGAAATGGCAGATAAGTTAGGTTATCCTGTCATTGTAAAAGCATCTGCCGGAGGCGGTGGAAAAGGAATAAGGATAGTCAGAAAAAAAGAAGAATTAAAAGAGGCATTTCTGTCAGCCCAGAGTGAGACAAAAGCTGCGTTTGGCGATGACTCAATGTATATGGAAAAACTTATCGAGGGTGCAAGACATGTTGAAGTGCAGATACTAGGTGATAGTTTTGGCAATGTGATACATCTTGGTGAGCGTGATTGTTCATTGCAAAGAAAGAACCAGAAAGTTTTAGAGGAAACACCGTGCGAAGTATTGTCAGAGAGCACAAGGGCAAAAATCTGTGATTCTGCCGTAAGGGCGGCAAAGGCAGCTGGTTATGAGAATGCAGGAACTATTGAATTTTTGTATGATGAAGATTCCGATAAATATTATTTTATGGAGATGAACACAAGAGTTCAGGTAGAGCATCCGATAACCGAGATGGTGACGGGTGTTGATATTGTTAAAGAACAGATAAGAATTGCGGCAGGAGAGAAATTATCATATACGCAGGATGACATAAAAATAAGCGGTCATGCGATAGAGTGCAGGATAAATGCAGAGAATCCGTCAAGGAATTTTGCACCATGTCCGGGTACGATAGATTATCTTTTAATGCCGTCGGGCGGTCTTGGACTCAGGGTAGACAGTGCGATATATCAGGGCTATGAGATACCGCCGTACTATGATTCCATGCTTGCAAAGGTTATCGTGCATGGCAGGGACAGGGACGAAGCGATAGCGAAAATGAAAAGAGCATTGTATGAATTTATAATAGAGGGTGTAGATACGAATATAGAATATCAGAACAAAATTCTTAATAATAAGCAGTTTGAAAAATGTCAGTATAATACATCATTTTTAGAAAATGCAAAATTGTAAAATAATATTATGGCAGTTAATGTGTAATCTTTATTTTCTGTCTTTTACGATTGACTGTTAATCAGATGTTGGAGTGAGGCAGGTTATGAATATTTTCAAGAAAAAAAGTTATTTTTCAGTAAGTGGTACAGAAGAAAAGAAAAAAACTGAAAAAAACAAAAAAAGTCAGGAACCATCAATTCCAGACGGTATGTGGATAAAATGTAATACTTGTAAAAACATAATATACAAAAAGGAAGTAACGGAATTTAAACTCTGTCCGAACTGCGGAGCACATTTCAGGATGAGTCCTGCTGAGAGGATAAAGATAATATGTGATGAGGGCAGTTTCAAAGAACTTGATGCAGATATGTCAACAAAAAATCCCATGAATTATCCCGATTATGATAAGGTGATAAAAAAAGCAAAGGCAAAATCGGGCATAAAAGAGGGAGTTGTGACAGGTGAATGTACGATAGGCGGATTTAAAACCGTTATAGCTATAATGGACAGTCACTTTATGATGGGGAGTATGGGTTCAGTTGTCGGTGAAAAGATAACAAGGGCAATAGAATACTCAACAGAAAATGAACTTCCTATTATAATATTTACAACCTCAGGCGGTGCAAGGATGCAGGAGGGAATAGTTTCTCTTATGCAGATGGCAAAAACAGCGGAGGCAGTCGGACGACATGACGAGGCGGGACTTTTATATGTAACGGTGCTGACTGACCCGACAACAGGTGGGGTGACCGCAAGTTTTGCAATGCTTGGAGATATAATACTTGCCGAGCCGAAAGCACTTATTGGATTTGCAGGGCAGAGAGTTATACAGGGAACAATACACCAGAAACTTCCGGAGGGATTTCAGCGTGCAGAATTTCAGCTTGAGCATGGATTTGTAGACAGGATAGTCAACAGGGAAGATATGAGAGACGAACTTATCTCAATATTAAAACTGCATGAAGCTAAGTGATTATTAAGAAAGGAAGTGCCAGTGTGAACAATGCAATGAAATCCGTAAGGATTGCAAGAAAGATAGATAGACCTAACACAAGAGAATTTATTGATAAATTATTTGAAAACTTTATGGAAATGCACGGTGACAGACTGTTTGCGGATGATGGTTCGATAGTCGGAGGAATTGCTTCCTTTGAGGGAACACCGGTTACTGTCATCGGAATACAGAAAGGTCACACACTTGACGAAAATGTGGAATGTAATTTTGGAAGTCCAAACCCTGAGGGTTACAGAAAAGCATTAAGGCTCATGAAGCAGGCAGAAAAATTTCACAGACCTGTTATCACACTTGTAAATACGGCAGGAGCATTCTGCGGTATAGGAGCAGAAGAAAGAGGTCAGGGCGAGGCTATTGCAAGAAACATAATGGAAATGTCAAGACTGAAAACTCCGATAATATCAATATTTACCGGAGAGGGCGGAAGTGGCGGAGCACTTGCACTCGCAGTAGCAGATGAAGTGTGGATGTTAGAGCACAGTCTTTATTCGGTACTCTCACCGGAGGGATTTGCAAGTATATTGTGGAGAGATTCGGAAAGAGTAGAAGAAGCCGCAGAACTCATGAAAATGACAGCAAACGAACTCTTAAAAAATGGTGTTGCAGACAGAATGTTTCCGGAACATAAAGATGGAATAGAAAATAATTTAAACTACACAACAGACCAGATAAGAGAAGCACTCAGAAAAAAATTACCTGAACTCGTGAAAAAAGAAACAAAAACATTACTTGATGAGAGATATAAAAGATTTAGAAAATTCGGGGAATATGCAGAGTGATAAGTGAATAAATTCAAGTGATTTCAAAATTAAATGAAAAGCCTTCTCCCCTAGCTATGCTGGGGGAGAAGGGGGCAAGTTGAACTGGTGGTTATAAACTTGATAAATTATCAATCATTCAAATGAATACCGTCTTTTTCAATCGTTATAAGTCTTTCTTTATATAAATGTCCGATGGCACGCTTGAAAGCATTTTTGCTCATATGAAAACGGTTTTTAACCGCTTCTGAGTCAGATTTATCATTAAATGGAAGAAATCCATTTTCTCTCTGTAAAGTTTCATATATAAATGAAGCGTCATCATTCATTTGCTCAGGTATTTTTTTCTTGACACTTAAAGTAAGTCTGCCATCATCCATGACTTGTGCAACTCTTGCATATACCGGCTGGTTTATGCGGTATTTTTCAAAAACTTCTTTTTTAGGAAGAAGTGCGGAATATTTATCATCAACTGCGATAAATACACCAAAATTGTCACTTATTTCATAGACACGACCGAAAACCTCATCATCTTTTTTATAAGGTGATTCATTTGAGAGGTGATTGTAGACCTTCATTGAAGCACAAAGTCTGTCACTTTTGTCAACATAGAGCGTGACAAGTACCGCGTCATCTTCTTTTACTTCATATGCCTGCTCTTTAAATGGAAGAAGAAGGTCTTTTGAGAGTCCCCAGTCGAGAAAAGCACCAATTTTTGTGACTTCCTTGACATAGAGCCTTGCAACTTGACCAAGTTCAATGGACGGTTCTTCCATGGTTGCAATAGGTCTGTCCTCTGAATCTTTGTAAACAAACACATTTAGTACATCATTAAGCTGCGTGCCTTTTGGAACCTGTGATTTTGGCAGGAGTATCTTGTCACTGTCCTCACCGGTAGGAGTGTTTAAAAATACTCCAAAATCAGTTGTTTTTACAACTATAAGTTCCTGGGTTTTACCGATAGGGATGGCTGATTTCTTTTTTTGCTCCTCATCTCTGTGTTTATCTGAGTAATGATTTTTGTCAGAAAAGCTATGTCTGTTATCATTTCCGTTTTGTCTGTTAAAGCGGTTTCGCACATCCTTTTTGTCATGTCTGTCGAAACTGTCTCGTCTGTCTTTTTTGTCAAATCCGCCCCGCCTGTTATTTTTTTCATATCTGTCATTTTTTCTGTGACTGTTATGGGAATATGTTCTGTCATCATTTCTGCCGCCATAAGTTCTTTCGTTTTTCAAAATTAAAGGTCCTCCGTTCTGTTGTGATGTACTCTCGGAATTCTTCATTCAGAAGATTCCGGGAGTACATTTTGTTAAGTTGACAATAAGTTGCCAGAGTTTTGTATTAAAAATAAGTATAACAGTTCAGTTTTTCATTTGTTATGTTTTTATTGCTGAACTGTTACAAATAAGTATATAATTTTTACAAAAAAAAATCCAGTTAAAATTGAAATTTGTGCAAAATTGCGTTATACTGTAAATTGTAGGAAAATTTATGTAAATTTAATAATATTAAACAAGCAGCAGAGCAGGTCACAGATATCCACCTGGCTGATACTAAAGCAAACATATTAAAAAGTTAGTGTGAAATATTCCATATATGCAGGAATTTTCATACTATGTACAAAAAATATGTGTAGAAATGAAGGTTAATATTATATGGATTAAAACAAAAAACGGATAAGCGTGGAGCTGATATGGTGAAAATCATTATACATATCAAATTGTGTGATTAACAAAAATATATAGTTTGACGATTATCCAAGACAAAAACAGAAAAGAGGTTATTTAAATGAAAAACATTATCAGTACAGACAAAGCACCGGCGGCAATAGGACCATATTCTCAGGCAGTTGAAGTAAACGGTCTTGTATTTACATCAGGGGTTGTTCCTATCGACCCTGCTACGGGAGAACTTGTTACGGGACCGGCTGAAGTTCAGGCAGAGAGAGCTTTTAAGAGTCTTAAGGCACTTCTCGAAGCGGCAGGTTCGTCAACTGCGAATGTTATCAAGACAACGGTTTTTATCAGTGATATGAATGATTTTGGCAAGATTAATGAAGTATATGCAAAATATTTTGAAGAGCCATATCCGGCAAGATCATGTGTAGAGGTTGCAAGACTTCCTAAAGATGTTGCTATAGAGATAGAGGCTGTAGCAACAAAATAGCTGATTTTTAAGTTGCTGCCAATACTAACATTATAGACAACAGCATATTAGAGAGGTAGGATATGGAGAGAATACAGTTGAGAAAACAGCTTATCAAGTGTTGTGTATTTGCAATTTCGCAATTAGTTATTGTATCAGGAACATTCATTCTGAAATCCGAAAAGGCAGAGGCGGCCGGCAATAATCTTGCTATATCTATTGCTAACGACTATGTAAATATCAGAAATAAACCATCATTAAATGGAAAAGTAAAAGGAAGGCTTTATAGAGGAAGTGCAGTTTATATTACAAGAACATATAAAAACGGATGGGCACTTATAAAAAGCGGAAATTTCAGAGGATACATAAAAAAAGAATTTCTTGCAACCGGCACAAAGGCTAGACAGCTTGCAAGAAAATATGGAGTCAAATACATAACCGTAAAAAAGAATGTCGGTGCACTAAATGTGCGGGAAAAGACCAGCAAAAAAGCCAAAATAATTACTTCTATAGGTTCGGGAGAAAGTTTTTATGTAAGAAAATTATGTGGGAAAAGCTGGGTTCGCATATCTGTTGACGGGGAACAGGGATATGTGGCAAGAAATTATGTCAATCTCAGAGTGAAATATAAGCATCCTGTTTCAATCGCTCAGGTAAAAGCTGAAGAAAAGAAACAGGAAACTACCACTAAGAAAGATACTACTACAACTAAGAATAGTACAACCACGACAAAGAACAGCACGACTAAAAAAGACTCAACCACGACCACGAAAGACAGCACAACATTAAGTGAGGAAACAGATAACACAAATGATACAGCAAAGAAAAAAGTAACCGGAAGCCAAATAGCTAATTATGCAAAGAAATTTTTAGGAAATCCGTATAAATATGGAGGAACAAGCCTTACAAATGGAGCAGATTGTTCAGGATTTACACAGAGCATATATAAGGAGTTTGGATATGATATTCCAAGAACTTCGCTTGAGCAGTCAGCGTATGGGACAAAAGTTTCAGCTTCTTCAATAAAACAGGGTGATTTGGTTTTTTATCAGAGTGGAAAAACAGTTGGTCATGTTGCATTGTATATAGGTGATGGGGAAGTGATTCATGCAAGTAATGAGAAAGACGGCATAAAAATATCAAAAATGAATTACAGGACGCCGTATTGTATTAGAAGAATTGTCTGACAATTCAAAAGTTAAATGTGAATAGTAAAAACAATTATAAACAAAAAGTTGTTGATAACTGACATAAAATGTTGATAAGTTTTAGCAGAAGGTCATTAATCGACAATAAATTAACATAAAATGTTGATAAATCGACAGTAAAGAGAGCCGTATAATGTCGAAAAATGCGAAAAAATTGAGTTATGCACTAAGTTATCAACATTATCAACAAAATTGAAATCCACAGGTTGTCAATAAAACCTGTGGATTTCTTTTATCAGACATTTTGTTAATAACATGATGTAAAGACCAAAAACAGATGGTAATGCAGCAATTTGCATATAAATATGCATTGCTATCTACTTTTGACCCTAACATCATAATATGCGTTTAGTGATAAATGTATAATAAAAAGATGTAAATGATTATATTATTGTGCAATTTTACTTGCTTTTTAAGAAAAAGTGAGGTATAATAAATTTAACAATTTGTAAAGGAGTGATAGTCATGAAATTTATTATCAGTGGTAAAAATCTTGATGTAACAGATGGACTTAAAGCAGCAATCGAGGAAAAAATCGGAAAGCTTGAGAGGTATTTCACTCCGGAAACTGAAGTTCATGTTACCTTGAGTGTAGAGAAAGAAAGACAGAAAATAGAGATTACGATCCCTATGAAAGGAAACATCGTAAGAGCTGAGCAGGTCAGCGATGATATGTATGTTTCAATAGATTTGGTTGAGGAGGTTATTGAGAGACAGTTACGCAAGTACAAGAACAAACTTGTTGACAAGCAGCAGGCAGCGACAAGCTTAAGCAAAGCATTTATCGAAGAAGAGATAGAAGACGATGATGAGATTAAGATCATCCGTTCAAAGAAGTTTGGCATGAAGCCTATGGATCCGGAAGAAGCCTGCATCCAGATGGATCTTCTCGGACACAACTTCTATGTATTCCGTAATGCAGCAACAGATGAGGTAAATGTAGTTTACAAGAGAAAAGGAAATACATTTGGACTTATAGAGCCTGAGTTTTAATAAATATAGTAACAGTTCAGTCATAAAAAGATAATTGGCAATACAATGAGCTGTTACATAAGTAACATAAAATGAAATTAACACTTTGGAGAGAGTGTTACATATATGAAAACAAAAGTATGAAATCGATTTAAGCAAAAGCAGTCCCGGAAAATTCCGGGACTGTTTATTATGTTGCATGAAAATTCTCATTTCCTACAACATAATAAACAGTCCGTGAGGATGTGCATTTCGCGGAAAAGAAATAAATATTACGCATTCCGCTCAAGCACAAGGGAGTCGTAAGCGACTCTTTATTCTTGCGGTAGTATAGTGTTTTAGCAAAAAACAAAGGTTGAAAAACAAAGTATTTAATGATATACTGTAAAATAGTTTTTTTATACAAATAAATAGTAATAATGTATAGGAGTGAAATTCATGAGTATATTTAGTAAAATTTTCGGTACTCACAGTCAGCATGAAGTGAAAAGAATTATTCCGATAGTGGATAAAATAGAAGCTCTTGCTCCTGAGTTTGAAAAATTGACAGATGATGAACTTAAGGCGAAAACACCTGAGTTTAAAGCACGTCTTGAAAAGGGAGAGACATTAGATGATCTGCTTCCTGAGGCATATGCAACAGTCAGAGAGGCAGCAACAAGAGTTCTTGGAATGAGACATTACCGTGTACAGCTTATCGGTGGTGTGATTCTTCATCAGGGAAGAATTACAGAGATGCGTACAGGTGAAGGTAAAACACTTGTTTCGACACTTCCTGCATACTTAAATGCATTAGAGGGCAAAGGTGTTCATATCGTTACGGTAAATGATTACCTTGCAAAACGTGATGCTGAGTGGATGGGTCAGGTTCATGAGTTTCTCGGCCTTACAGTTGGTGTTATCTTAAATTCAATGGACAATGACGAGAGAAGAGAAGCATACAACTGCGATATAACATATGCTACAAACAATGAACTTGGTTTTGATTATCTTCGTGACAATATGGTCGTATATAAAGAGGAACTTGTGCAGAGAGAACTTCACTATGCGATTATCGATGAGGTCGATTCAGTACTTATTGATGAGGCTAGAACACCACTTATCATTTCAGGACAGAGTGGCAAGTCAACAAAGCTTTACGAAGCTTGTGATATATTTGTTAAACAGCTTACAAAGGGTACTGCAAAAGAACTTTCAAAGATGGACATCATCATGAACGAGGAAGAGCAGGAAACCGGTGATTATGTTGTTGATGAGAAAGATAAGAATGTAAACCTTACTGAAGAAGGCGTAAGAAAAGCAGAGAGATTTTTCCAGGTTAAAAACCTTGCAGATCCGGACAATCTTGAATTACAGCACAACATAAACCTTGCACTCAGAGCACATTCTCTTATGTTTAAGGATAAAGATTATGTTGTAAAAGATGATGAGGTACTTATCGTCGATGAGTTTACCGGACGAATCATGCCGGGACGCCGTTTCTCAGACGGATTACATCAGGCTATAGAAGCAAAAGAACATGTAAAGGTTAAGAGAGAGAGTAAGACACTTGCAACCATTACATTCCAGAACTTCTTCAATAAATATGCAAAGAAATCAGGTATGACAGGTACAGCTCTTACAGAGGAAAAAGAATTCCGTGACATCTATGAGATGGATGTTGTTGAGGTTCCTACAAATCTTCCGGTAGCTCGTATCGATTATGAAGATGCTGTTTATAAGACAAAGGAAGAAAAGTTCAATGCTGTTGTTGCTGATATAGTAGCGGCACACGAAAAAGGACAGCCTGTACTTGTAGGCACGATAAATATTGACACATCTGAATACCTTAGCGAAAAGCTTAAGAAGAAAGGTATTCCACATAAAGTTCTTAATGCCAAATTCCATGAGCTTGAGGCAGAGATTATTGCCGATGCAGGTCAGATGGGTGCAGTGACAATTGCTACTAACATGGCTGGTCGTGGTACTGATATTAAGCTTGGCGATGGCGTTAAGGAACTCGGAGGTTTGAAGATAATAGGTACAGAGAGACATGAGTCACGCCGTATCGACAATCAGCTCCGTGGTCGTGCCGGTCGTCAGGGCGATCCAGGTGAGTCAAGATTTTACATCTCACTTGAGGATGATCTTATGCGTCTTTTCGGTTCAGAGAGACTTATGGGACTTTTCTCAGCAATGCCTGATGGTGAGCAGATAGAGCACAAGATGCTTTCAAATGCCATTGAGAGTGCACAGAAGAAGATAGAGGGCAACAACTTTGGTATCAGAAAGAACCTCCTTGAATTTGACCGTGTAAACAATGAGCAGAGAGAAGTTATCTACAAAGAGCGCCGCAAGGTTCTTGACGGTGAGAATATGAGAGATACTATCTATAAGATGATAACTGATGTTGTAGAAAAATGTGTTTCTTCGATTATAGGCGATGAGGGTTCTCCTGAGGAATGGGATATTGCAGAGTTAAATAATGTTATCCGTCCTATAATCCCTATAAAAAAGATAGTTCTTTCAGATGAAGAATTAAAACATGCTTCAAAAGATGAACTTATCCAGAGACTTAAAGAAGAAGCCGTAAAGGTTTATGAAGCTAAGGAAGCTGAGTTCCCTGAGGCAGACCAGATAAGAGAAGTAGAGAGAATTATCCTTCTTAAAGTTATCGATAGAAAATGGATGGATCATATCGACGATATGGATCAGCTCCGTCAGGGTATAGGACTTCAGGCATACGGTCAGCGAGATCCTGTAGTTGAGTACAAATTTGCCGGATTTGAAATGTTTGATTCGATGATAGATGCAATTACTGAAGAGACTGTAAAAGCACTTACACATATTCAGATAGAGCAGAAAGTTGAGCGTGAACAGGTAGCAAAAGTTACGGGAACAAACAAAGATGAGACTGTAGCAGCAAAGCCTAAAAAGCGTGATGGAAGAAAAGTGCAGCCAAACGATCCGTGTCCATGTGGAAGCGGTAAGAAATATAAGATGTGCTGCGGAAGAAAATTCTAAAAAGTTTTAATAGAAAGAGGTGAGTTGATGGTAGAATTTGATAATATCAGGATAGCATTATCAAATTACGATGAACCACTGCTTGAAATGGGGAACTCACTTTGACTTAGCTAATAAGCGTGACAGAGTCGAAGAGTTAGAGCATACTATGGAAGAGCCGGGATTTTGGGATGATCCAAATAAATCGGCAGCAGTTGTTCAGGATTGTAAAAAGTTAAAGACGACTATCGAGAGATATGAGAAACTTTGCAATGACAAAGATGATACACTTACACTTATAGACATAGCCGAGGAGGAAAATGATGCAAGTCTTCTGCCTGAGGTGGAGGAGTCGTTTAATGCCTTTGAGGAAGAATATAATGCACTCAGGATAGAGACATTATTAAGTGGTGAATATGATAAATGCAATGCTATACTTACGCTTCATGCAGGAGCAGGCGGAACAGAGAGCTGCGACTGGGCGAGTATGCTATGCAGAATGTACCAGCGGTGGGCTGAGAAAAAAGGTTTCAATGTTGAGATGATAGATTTTCTTGACGGTGATGAGGCCGGCTACAAATCAGTTACATTGCAAATAGACGGTGAAAATGCGTATGGTTATCTGAAATCAGAACACGGTGTGCACCGTCTTGTTAGGATTTCTCCGTTCAATGCGGCAGGAAAAAGACAGACTTCTTTTGTATCATGTGATGTGATGCCTGATATAGAGGAGGATCTTGATGTCGAGATTGCAGATGATGATATCAGGATAGATACATATCGTTCAAGTGGTGCAGGTGGACAGCATATAAACAAGACCTCATCGGCAATACGAATCACGCATTTTCCAACCGGAATCGTGGTACAGTGTCAGAATGAGCGTTCCCAGCATATGAATAAAGATAAAGCCATGCAGATGCTTAAGGCAAAGCTCTATATGCTTAAACAACAGGAGCAGCTTGAAAAGGCGAGCGGTATCCGTGGCGAGGTCAAGGATAACGGCTGGGGCAGTCAGATTCGTTCATATGTAATGCAGCCTTACACTATGGTAAAAGACAACAGAACAGGTCAGGAAGTAAGTAATGTGGCAGGAGTGCTGGATGGAAATCTTGATCCGTTTATAAATGCATATCTTGCATGGATTACATCGACAGACAAACAGAACTAAGAGATGGAGGATGAGATGGTAAAAGTAGGAATATTAGGATATGGTACAGTAGGTTCAGGTGTTTTTGAGATATTAGATAAAAACAGCAATATAATATCAAAGAGAGCAGGTCAGGATATAGAAGTAAAATATGTACTTGACCTCAGGGATTTTCCGGGAGATCCGGCAGAAAAATATGTTGTGCATGATTTCTCAATCCTTGAAAATGACGATGAAGTAAAGATTGTTGTCGAAACAATGGGAGGACTTCATCCTGCATATGAATTTGTTAAGGCAAGTCTTCTTAAAGGAAAAAATGTCGTAACATCAAACAAAGCACTTGTTGCTTCATTTGGTACCGAACTTTTACAGATTGCAAGAGATAAAAATGTAAACTTTTTATTTGAGGCAAGTGTAGGTGGTGGTATTCCTATCATAAGACCACTTCAGACATCTTTAGCTCCTGATGAGATAGATGAGATTTCAGGTATCTTAAACGGTACAACAAACTTTATTCTTACTGAGATGACAGAAAACGGTTCTGACTTTGACTCAGTTCTTAAGGATGCACAGGCAAAAGGATATGCGGAAGCTGATCCGACGGCAGATGTTGAGGGATATGATGCGTGCCGTAAGATTGCTATTCTCACATCACTTGCATATGGAAAGCAGCTTGACTTTGAGGATATTTATACAGAGGGTATCACAAAGATAACTGACAGGGATATTAAATATGCTGCAAAGCTTAAGGCAAAAGTTAAGATATTTGGTTCAAGTAAATTAGCAGGGGATAAAGTAAGTGCGATGGTAGCACCAAAACTTATCACACATGACCATCCACTCTACAGTGTTGACGGAGTGTTTAATGCTATCCTTGTAAAAGGAAACATGGTCGGGGATGTAATGTTTTATGGTCAGGGAGCAGGTAAGCTTGCAACAGCAAGTGCGGTTGTTTCTGATATTATGGAGGCATCAGAAAATCTTGACAATAACATCAATGTCATCTGGTCAGATGAGAAACTTGAGCTTATGCCTATGGATGAAGTAGTTTCTAAATTCTTTGTAAGAGTATCAGGAAACAAAGCTGATAACGAAGCAAAGATAAAAGAATTATTCGGCGAGGTTGAGTTTGTTGATGCAGGTTATGATGATGAGACAGGTTTTGTAACAAAAGATATCACTGAAGCAGTATATGAAAATGCTGCAAAAGAGATTGGCAGTGTTATAAATAAGATTCGTTTTGATGCGTAAAACATACAAAATAGTTAGCACGGAAAAATTTAATCGTTTATATATTTACAACAGGCGGCTATTTTATAGCCGTCTGTTGTGTGTTTAGAGAAAAGGTGTTTCCTGCTATATATAGGTGTGGACAGGAACACTGTTTATGGGCAGAAAATGTGCATAGAAATGGAGATTATCATGGATAACAAATTAGATATTGCGGCAAAGATTGCCGAGGAACTTGAGATAAAAAAATGGCAGGTAGAAGCCGTTATCAAACTTATAGATGAGGGAAATACGATTCCTTTTATCGCAAGATATAGAAAGGAAGCACACGGTTCTCTTGATGATGAACAGCTTAGAAATCTTAATGAGAGACTGACTTATCTTAGAAATCTTGAAGAAAAGAAAGCACAGGTGATTGCAAGCATTGAAGAGCAGGGAAAACTCACAGAGGAGCTTAAAAAGCAGATAGAGCAGGCACAGACACAGGTTGTGGTTGATGACCTATACAGGCCGTACAGACCAAAGAGAAGAACAAGGGCAACAATAGCAAAAGAAAAAGGTCTTGAACCGCTCGCTGATATAATCTTTGAGCAGGCTGCATCAGAGTCTGTAGAAACACTTGCAATGGACTATGTTTCAGAGGAAAAAGAGATTGCAACGCCTGAGGATGCCATTTCTGGAGCAAAAGACATAATAGCCGAGATAATATCTGACAATGCGGATTATCGTATATATATAAGGAATATAACGATGCAGGAGGGCTTACTTATATCTAATGCTAAAGATGAAAAAGAAAAATCTGTTTATGAAATGTATTACGAATTTCAGGAAAAACTCGACAAGATAGCAGGTCACAGGATATTGGCGATAAACAGGGGAGAAAAAGAAAAGTTTCTCACCGTAAAAATCGAAGCACCTGAGGAGCGGATAATCACTTACCTTAAAAAGATGGTTATAACAAACGACAATGCAAACACAAACGAGATACTTGCGGACACTATAGAGGACAGTTACAAAAGACTTATAGCACCTGCGATAGAGCGTGAGATAAGAAATGAACTTACTGAAAAAGCTGAGGACGGAGCGATAAAAGTCTTTGGAAAAAATCTCGAACAGCTTCTTATGCAGCCGCCTATTAAGGGAAGAAATGTTCTTGGCTGGGACCCGGCTTTCAGAACAGGATGTAAGCTTGCGGTGGTTGACAGTACGGGAAAAGTTCTCGACACGACAGTAGTATTTCCTACAGAACCACAGAATAAGGTCGAGGAGACAAAGAAAACTGTTAAGAAACTTATTGATAAGTACGATATATCTCTTATATCAGTAGGAAACGGAACTGCATCAAGGGAGTCTGAGCTTATAATCGCGGAGATGTTAAAAGAGATAAATAAGCCGGTTCAGTATATCATCGTAAATGAGGCCGGGGCATCCGTTTATTCAGCAAGCAAACTTGCAACGGAAGAATTTCCGGAACTTAATGTCGGTGAGAGAAGTGCAGCTTCGATAGCGAGAAGACTTCAGGACCCGCTTGCAGAACTTGTAAAAATAGATCCAAAATCCATAGGTGTCGGTCAGTATCAGCATGATATGAACCAGAAAAAACTTGAGGAAACACTTACGGGAGTTGTTGAAGACTGCGTAAACAGGGTTGGTGTTGACATAAACACAGCGTCAGCTTCGCTTCTTGAGTATATATCAGGTATAAGCAAGGCTATAGCTAAAAACATAGTTATATACAGAGAGGAAAACGGTAAGTTTACAAACAGAAAGCAGCTTTTGAAAGTTGCCAAACTCGGACCAAAGGCATTTTTACAATGTGCGGGATTTTTGAGGATAGAGGGTGGAGACAATCCGCTTGATGCGACAAGCGTTCATCCGGAGTCATATGATGCCGCCGAGGCACTTCTTGAAAAACTTGGCATATCACAGGAAGAATTAAAAGAGATACAGACTGAGGCTGCAAAGAATATTGAGCATAAAAAAAATGCACAAAACACAAAGCCTGAGAGAAAGAAAAAGAAGAAAGATTTTGTTGTAAAAAATAAAAATTCAGCATTTGGTGCGGCACTTATGAAAGCATTAGGTGACGGTGCAGGTATCGAATTTGAGGATGCTGGAAATAATTCTAAAAACAGCAGGGACAGTTTTGCAGGAAGTGGAAAAAATGCTAAAAACAGCATTGAGTACCGCATAAAAGACAAGGCAAAGATGGCAGAGGAACTCGGTATAGGTGAGATAACGCTTGCAGACATAGTAAAAGAACTTGAAAAGCCGGGCAGAGATCCGCGTGATGAGATGCCAAAGCCGATACTTCGCACCGATGTACTTGAAATGAAAGATTTAAAACCGGGGATGATACTTAAGGGAACGGTCAGAAATGTTATTGATTTTGGTGCATTTGTGGATATAGGAGTCCACCAGGACGGACTTGTTCATATATCGGAACTTTCAGACAGCAGATTTGTTAAACATCCGCTCGATGTAGTCAGTGTCGGAGATATAGTTGATGTCAAAGTTATGAGTGTTGATCTTGAAAAAAAGAGGATTCAGCTTACAATGAAGATGAAAGGCTAATTTATTTATGAAAAAATTATTTGTGGAAGTAAAAAATGGCGGCAAAATGACTTACAGCGTAAGTGATTTGAACAAACTTGACAGGATGTATGAGACAGAAGTTTTTGAGAGAAAAGAAAAAAGAGTAATGTCACCTTTCAAGAAAGAGATGCAGAAAAGTTTTCAGGCACAGGTCAGAGATTATGCTTTTGAAAAAATTCTTGACAGGCATCTTTACACATTTAAATATCTGCTTGTCATACCAAATCCATATGGACTTGCAAAACAGACGGCACTTATTTTATTCAATTCTTCAAAAGAATGTAAAGTTGTGTATAGAGTTATAGGTGACACTCCGGACTGCGATTTTACAGGCGAGACAGAGTACACGACAAGACACAGAGTTCCGATACTTGGCTTGTATGGCGGCAGAAATAATAAAATTGACTTAAGCCTTGTAGATAAAAACGGCGAGACAATAAAGCACAGAGTCATTCAGATATATGTTTCGCCTATTCAGGAAAATATAAGGAATATGGTTTCAGAAACTGACACGAAAATGTCACAATTTGGCTTTATAATACTTAATACTGCGATAGGCAGCCCGGTTGCAATAGACAGAAACGGAGATGTCAGATATTCTATTCAGATAAAAACAGGAAAGCTTGGTATGATACCGCTTGCAAACGGTCATTTTCTGCTTGTGGACAAGACTGCAAACAGGATTGACAAATACGGCAGGGTCACTCCGTGCAGATACCATGAGATGGATTATATGGGCAGAGTGTATAGGACATATCTTCTTGAATACAGGATAGGAAGAGCCATAACACAGCATGGAGATTCACTTTTCTTTGTTACTGCATCTGATGATGGACATTTATCTGACAGGATAGCAGAGCTTAATCTAAAAACAGGAGAACTTATAAAATATTGTGATATTCACAGTATTGTCGGTGACAAATACAGAGTGTATGACAACTGGATCGACACATCAAACATAGAATACAATGACGGCAGGATACTTATAACGGCAAAAAGACTTAACTCTATAATAAGCATTGACTGGAAAGAGTTAAAGCCTGACTGGATAATCGCACCGCCAAAAGTATGGCAGGACAGCGATGTGAGTAAGTATGTGCTTAAAGACAAGTCAGAGCATAGAGAAGGGGAAGCCGTTATACCTGTATGCTCATTTCCAGAATACACATCACTTATGGAGGACAATGGGGACAAAAAGAAAATCGTATTGTTTGATATAAGAAATGTTGTTAAATATGATGGAAAAGTCATTGTGCCCGGAGGAAAACGCTCCACCAAAAATTCTATGGTGAAGATAATAGATATAGACGAAAAGGATATGTCATACAGGGTAAGTGAACAGACGGAGGTGTTAAGTTCGCTTAGATTTTCAAGAGTTATCCATTCTGAAGATGAAAAATATCTTCTTGTTGCACAGGGATACCTGAGAGAGCAGACGGATGATGTGCACAGCATTATCCAGGAAATTGATGCAGGCACTGGAGAAAAACTTCATGGTTCAAAAATCAGAAAAGTATTTTCAAGTGCATGGATATTTGCACCTGATATAAAAGAATTCTGCATATCAATGGAAAAGAATGATAATGTGATATTTGGAAAACTTAATCCACTAGAAAAATTCGCTGGTGAACTGCCGGTATTGTCAAAAGAAAAAACAGAGGGTTATTATTTTGGCCATGGAAGAATATGCGATGAATTATTTCTTTGCAATATGAGACCGGGAGCAGTTGACAGGATTTATTTTATCGGTGAGCACAATGCATATGTTAAAGATATGGAAAATGTTGCTTTTAAAGATAAAAAGGAAAGCTTTGCGATACCTTTAAAGGAGTTTGCAAAGGACGAATATCATGTGTATGTAGAATATAATGATGAGGTGCATAAACTAAAAAATGAGATACGCATAGTAAAATAATGGGCTGTAATTTACAACTGTATAGTTTATAGGAATTGCGGCAATAAATTATTTATGGAGGAAGAAATGGATAATTTATCAGATTTTTCTGCAAAAGAGACAGATGGAATTTGTTTTATGCAGGATATTTTGGGTGGGACCGGATATTCGGATACAGAAGCATTTGATAAAAAAGAGCTAAAGAAAAATGTTGATACCGAGAGAAATCTAACATGGCACAGCATGGATATAACAAAAGATGTGCGTGCAAAACAGTTAGGGCAGCAGCCAAAGACGATATGGCTTACGGGCTTGTCAGGTTCAGGCAAATCGACAATAGTAAATGAGCTTGAGAAAAGATTATTTATTTACGGTAAAAAGACAATGGTACTTGACGGGGACAATGTCAGGATGGGACTGAACAAAAATCTGGGATTCAGCGAAGCGGACAGAGTAGAAAATATCAGGCGTATAGCTGAGGTATCAAAACTGATGAATGATGCAGGGCTTATAGTACTCACATCATTTATTTCTCCATTTAGAAAAGATAGAAGAAATGCAAAAGAAATAGTAGGAAAAGACAGTTTTATAGAAATTTACATCAGTACTCCATTAGAGGAATGTGAGAAAAGGGATGTAAAGGGCTTATATAAAAAAGCAAGAGCAGGTGAGATAGCCGATTTTTCGGGAATATCAAGTCCTTACGAGGAGCCTGAAAATCCTGATATTGAAGTAGATACTACAGGAAAAAGTATAGAAGAAACTGTAGAGTATATTTTTTCGAGATTAAAGAAGTATTTATGATAAGAACTGTTTTCCGAATTTATAAAAAAAGGCAGTATATGGTTCTTAGGCAGAAATCATATGCTGTTTTATTTTATATACCTTATGAGAAAACATAGCATGACAGTAAATGTTATGTGAGTGAACAGTATTAGTTGTTTGATATATTTTATGAATTATCACTAAATGTTATAAAAACACAAACAAATATTTGATTTTGTAATAAAAGTGAGAAAATTTGTAAATAGGCTTGCTTTATTCATAGTAATCCTATATGATATAGAAAAAAGATAGGAATTAAAGAATATGAAGGCAGAGATACAAAAAGAATTAAAACTGATGGCTTCAATCTTCAAAATAGGTGTGGTTGGTTTCGGTGGCGGAACTGCTTTAATCCCTGTTATTGAAAGAGAAGTTGTTGAAGACCAGAAAATAGTTGAAAAAAGTGAATATGACAAGGATGTAATCGTGGCAAGTATTACTCCGGGTGCTTTACCGGTCGAGATTGCTACAGGTCTTGGAAAGCGTGCATATGGAGCTAAGGGTATGGCACTTGCTGCATTCCTTATGGCTTTTCCGGGTGTGCTTATGACCGTACTTATGTTATCAGTTTTGTCAAAGGTTGACGAAAAACTTTTTGTGCAGATAGAGTGTCTTTCTATCGGTCTTACAGCATTTATAAGCTGCCTTCTTACACAATATGCTGTAAAGAGTATGCAGGAAGCAAAGAAAGAGTCTGTAAAAAGATTTGGCAGGGCATTTGTTATAATGATAGCTGTTTTTATATTATCATGCGGAAAATCTGTTTACAATATACTTGGCATAAAAGAAACACCTGTATTTGGACTTTCAACGGTTCAAGTTCTTGGAATTGCATTTTTTGGAATATTTTATACACATTGCAGATTTAACATAAAAAATACACTTGTTTCAGGAATTACCATTATATTATATATACTTTGTGTAGGAAAAGCAGGTATAATACAGAATATTTATCTTGAGACAGGGTTAAAGATATTTATGTTCATACTTGCAATACATGGACTATATGTTTGTACGAGATATGGTATGAGCAAAGGTAAAAGATCCGAAGAAGAGCTTGAAAAGGCAGGACACAGGCTCACAGCGGCAGGATTTTCAAAAGAGATGATAACATGGTTATTATTTATAATAATACTTTCAATACCGGCATTTATCATAACAAAAGACACATGGATTTATCTGTTTAGAGGATTTGCATCATCAATAATATCTTTCGGTGGCGGTGATGCTTATTTATCAGTAGCAGACGGTATGTTTGTAAGTACCGGAATGATAAAGGAAAATGAATTTTACAGCCAGCTCGTTTCAATAGTAAATGTACTTCCGGGTTCTATCCTCTGTAAGACACTTGCCGGAATCGGTTACTTTATCGGTTTTGACATAGACGGCAGTGTACTTCAGGGATATGCGGTAGCACTTGCAGGATTTGCGTGCAGTGTTGCAGCATCAGGAATAGTATTTTGTATAATATATTACCTCTATGAAAAATTTGAGGGAATAGCAGTATTTAAGCTTATCGGAAGATGGATAAGACCGATAATAGCAGGACTTTTGCTAAATGTCATGGTATCAATGATATACCAGAATATAGAAACAGGAACAGCTATAGGAGGAAGTGTGGTTACGACACTTATCATTACATTTGTTATTTATTTTGTAAATCTGGTGCTTATGCTCAAGGCAAAGGCAGGTAACGGAATACTTATACTTATATCGGCAGTACTTGGAATTGCACTTTGCAATGGGATTTTGATTTAACAATATCAGTGACGACAAAAATAAGGATTATTATTATGCGCTCAGGGACGCTTTCGCTCGGAGAACAACGCAGCGGTACATAAAGGTGCAAAAAACGCACCTTAAGTACCGGCGTTGTTCAAACGCCCTTCGGTCATGATAATAATCCTTATTTTTGTCTGGGTGTTGTAAAGTTAAGTTTTTCGTGCGACAATGAAGTTCTTGTTGTAAAATTTGTTCATATGTTAATAAATTTTTTTGCTGTAAAGTTAAAGTTTTTTTGTGTGCTAATGAAGTTTTTGCTGTAAAATTTGTTCATATATTAATAAAGTTTTTTTGCTGTAAAGTTAAGTTTTTCGTGCGACAATGAAGTTTTTGTTGTAAAATTTGTTCATATGTTAATAAATTTTTTTGTTGTAAAGTTAAGTTTTTTGTGTGCTAATGAAGGTTTTATTCAAGCTCATTTTTTTATTGATTTTTGAATAAATGTTTTGTATAATGTATATATAAATTTGCTGGTTATGTTTAAATGATTAGTGATTTTATACAAAAATATCGTTACATATATTTTAGGTGTTTGCGAAACTGGTTGATTGTATCAATGATACAGTACACTGACATCATATTATTAAATTATGTGATTATAACATTGTAATTTATAAAACAAATGATTAGTTTCGTGATTACCTGATATACATTTATACAGGAGGTAGATAAATTATGGCAAATCGTTTTATTTTAAATGAGACATCTTATCATGGAGCCGGTGCTATTGCAGAGATTGCTACGGAGGTTAAGTCAAGAGGGTACAAGAAAGCTTTTGTTTGTTCCGACCCTGATCTTGTGAAGTTTGGTGTTACAAAGAAAGTTCTTGATGTTCTTGAGAAAGACAGTCTTGATTATGAGCTGTATTCAAATATCAAGCCAAATCCAACTATTGAAAATGTTCAGACAGGTGTTGAAGCATTTAAGAAGTCCGGTGCAGATTATCTTATAGCTATCGGTGGAGGTTCTTCTATGGATACGGCAAAGGCTATCGGTATCATCATCAACAATCCTGATTTTGCCGATGTTGTAAGTCTTGAGGGAGTTGCTCCTACAAAGAATAAATCAGTGCCTATCCTTGCGGTGCCTACGACAGCAGGAACTGCGGCAGAGGTTACTATAAACTATGTTATAACTGACGCTGAGAAAAACAGAAAGATGGTCTGTGTAGACCCTAAGGATATTCCGGTTGTTGCTTTTGTGGACCCTGACATGATGTCATCTATGCCTAAGGGACTTACGGCAGCGACAGGTATGGATGCACTCACTCATGCTATCGAGGGATATATTACGGCAGGTGCATGGGAACTTTCTGATATGTTCCATCTGAAAGCTATCGAAATCATATCACGCTCACTCAGAGGAGCAGTTGACAATACACCTGAGGGCAGAGAGGGTATGGCTCTCGGTCAGTATGTTGCAGGTATGGGATTTTCAAATGTCGGACTTGGTATAGTACATAGTATGGCACATCCGCTCGGTGCACTTTATGATACACCACACGGTATTGCAAATGCCATAATTCTTCCTACTGTTATGGAGTACAATGCAGAAGCTACAGGAGAGAAATACCGTGACATAGCAAAGGCTATGGGAGTTGAAGGCACGGAGAATATGTCTCAGGAAGAGTACAGAAAGGCAGCAGTAGATGCAGTAAAACAGCTCTCAAAAGATGTTGGAATACCTGCAGACCTTAAAGAAATCGTAAAGAGAGAGGATATACCATTCCTTGCACAGTCAGCATATGACGATGCGTGCCGTCCTGGCAATCCAAAGGAGACAAGTGTAGAAGATATAACAAAACTTTATGAGTCACTTATCTAAATTAGAAAATTAAATAAATATAGCTGTTTATGCGTAGAGGATTATATAGAAACTTATGGTGTAAACAGTGACGATTGCAGCCTATAAGAAATGTATATTAAATGCAATGCTTATAGGCTGTAATACTGTAAAATGTAGTTATGACTATTGTCTGGCTGTTATTATACAGAGGGACTTTCATAATTATTTAAATATCCCTTTATATACAAAAAATTATAATAGATTATCAAGGTCTTTCACCTCACAGGTGATAAGCATAGTCATCTTATCGGTCAGTCTTATATCAGGTGACGGGTTTACCTCGTATTCAGATGATGTATCCTGTCTTACGGCAATTACATTCAGGTTTTCTTTTTTTCTTAGGTCGAGTTCCATAAGAGATTTTCCTATCCAGTTTGGCTTGACATCAATCTCCACCATTTTAAGTTTGTCAGATATTTCCATAAAATTAATAACACGCCTGTTGGAGAGTTTCCTTGCAAGACGGATTCCGGTTTCCTGTTCTGGCATTATTGTCTGGTCTGCTCCAAGTTTTTCAAGTATTTTTTTATGTGTTTCATCCTGAGCCTTGCATACTACGGTTTTGACACCGGCATCTTTAGCATAAATTGTCGCAAGAATACTTATATCAAGTTTTTCAGTGATTGCAACGACAACAGCATCCATATTAGAAAGACCGAGAGTATCCATTGCTTCTGTATCCCTTATATCGACAGCAACTGCACAGGTGACAAAGTTGGCAACAGAGTGGACACGCTCTTTATCTATATCAACAGCGAGAACATCGGCACCTGTATTTGCAAGTTCGATGGCAACGCTTCGTCCAAATTTTCCAAGTCCGATAACGGCAAATGATTTTTCCATGAGTTCCTCCTTGTTGTTTAATGTGCTCTCGAAAGTATTCGTTTTGAGAAGATACCGAGAGTAAATTTTAATGTACTAGCTAGTGTGCTGGCATGTTGCGAAACTAATTGTATGTTGTGCTAATTGCACAAATATAACAAATAATGCCGCAGGCACACTTTCGCTGCCTGTCACTCTTAACAGTACATAAGGCAGCAAAAAGCATAAATTATATTATAAGTATCAGCCGACATTTATATCTTCATGAGGGAAAGAAACAAAGTCATTTTTTCTTTCTTTATTGAAGAAGATAACCATCGAGATTGGTCCTATCCTGCCGAGATACATACATATTATTATTATAAGCTTGCCTAAGAGGTGAAGCTTTGAGGTGTAATCTCTTGTAAGACCTACGGTTGCTATCGCACTTGTGGTTTCGTAGACAACATCGACCATTGAGCCACCCTCTGCCTGATATAGTCCGACAGATGCAAGCAGCAGGAATGATATGCTGACCATTGTTACGGCAAGTGCTTTTGTGACCGTCTGGTGTGGTATGTTTTTCCTGAAAACGACAAGATGTGTCTTTCCTTTTACAATGGCACGGGTGCTTAAAAATAATGTGGCAACGGTTGTTGTTTTTATTCCGCCAGCCGTACCTATTGAAGAACCACCGATAAACATCAAAAAGTAACAAAGAAGCACAGTTCCGTGTCTTAAGCCCGACTGTGAAAATGTTGCAAATCCGGCAGTCCTTAATGTGACCGATTGAAAAAGGCTTGCAACTATCTTATCAAAAAAGCTCAGTTTACCAATCGTGTCAGTATTTGTATATTCAAGGACAAATATAAGTAATGCACCACCTAAGATAAGGATAGCAGTTGTTATAAGTGTTATCTTTGTGTGAAGTCTTAATTTTTGCAAACTTTTTTTAACAGAAATTTTATTCTGAAAATAATTTTTAATGGCAGCTTTTAAATCCATCCACACGATAAAACCTATTCCGCCTGAAATAATAAGAAACATCGTTACAAAATTTATCCACGGATTTGAAATATAAGGTTCAAGGCTGTTTGCACCGAGCAGGTCAATACCGGCATTACAAAAAGCGGAAACAGCATGAAATATGGAAAACCACAGTCCTTTTATCAGACCGAAATTGGGAACGAAAACGAAACTGTAGCAGATTGCACCGATTATTTCTATAATAAAAGTACCTCTGAAAATAAATTTTAAAAAGCGGACAAGCCCTTTGAGAGTGCTTAAGTTGAGTGCATCTTCAAGGAGAAGCCTGTCGCTCAATGTAATGCGGCTTCCTGCAACCATCATTATTCCGGTGACAAAGGAGACTATCCCCAGTCCGCCTAGCTGGATAAGTATGAGAATGACTATCTTGCCAAAAAGACTCCAGTGGGTTGCTGTATTTACAACAACAAGTCCGGTCACGCAGACGGAAGTAGTTGATGTAAATAGGGCATCAATAAACGGAGTGAAATTTCCATCTGCCGAGGAAAATGGAAGACAGAGTATCAAGGCACCTATAAAAATAGTACCTAGAAAACCAAGTGCTATTATCTGGGTAGTAGAAAGCTCCTTATTTAAAGTCTGGAACATACAAACCTCACTTTCGCAAATTGCAAAAATACAATGAGTTACTTTTGCAATTTTAAATGACTGCTGCATTGACAGTAAAAATTGTGAATTATCGTTATCAATCGCACAGCAGGATAAGCAATAACAAATTATCAGTAACAAAAAATCCCCATATCATGACATTCATAATACGAGGATAATCAACGTGCGCGAGAAGATTCGAACTCCCGGCCTTCTGATCCGTAGTCAGACGCTCTATCCAGCTGAGCTACGCGCACATATTTAAGTTATTTAACTGTTGTCGCTTCGCACCGACGAGTTATACTATACCCCATATAAAATAAAAAGTCAACACTTATTTTGAAAAAATTTTAAAAAATATTGGTAACAGTTCAGCCATAAAAAGTGTAAGTTCAGCCTGCTCGTAAAAACTTGCAACTAATACCGGCAATGTGATATAAATATAAGAGGATTATAAATTAGTATTTGTTATGGCTGCAGAATTAACAAAACATATAATAGTTTCACAAAAAGTGATATAAATGCATTTAAAAAATTGGAGGTCAGCATGGCTGAAACTGAAATCGTAAAAAAACTTATTGATATAAATGGAGAACAGTGTGTTTCTGAGTCAGAAGCGATGAGCAGACATACTACATTCAGGATAGGAGGCCCGGCAAGGGTATTTGTCAGTCCTGATAATATAGATAAGATAATAAACACAATAGAATTACTTAAAAAAGAAGAACAGGAATATTTTATTCTAGGTAACGGAAGTAATCTTTTAGTTGCAGATGAGGGATATAATGGGATAGTAGTTTCTACGGAAAACTTAAAGGAACTTAATATAGAAAAAGAAGATGGCGATATGACATATATCTATGCACAGGCAGGCGTGATGCTTTCAAGAGCAGCAGTTCTTGCTTCTGAAAGTTCCCTTACAGGATTTGAATTTGCAGGGGGAATACCGGGAAGTATAGGCGGAGCGGTTTCGATGAATGCGGGAGCATACGGGGGCGAGATTAAAGATGTAATAGTCAGTGCGGATGTTCTTATGGAGGATGGAAGTGTCGTGAAAATGACAAATAAAGAATTAGAACTTTCATATAGAAACAGTATAATACAGAAAAAAAATCTTGTAGTTTTATCAGCTGAATTTGCTTTAAAGAAGGGCAAAAAAGAGGAAATACTTGCAAAGATGAAAGATTTTTCGACAAGGAGACGGGATAAACAGCCGCTTGAATATGCAAGTGCCGGAAGTACATTTAAAAGACCGGAGGGATATTTTGCCGGAAAACTTGTCGATGATGCAGGGCTAAGAGGTTACCGTGTCGGAAATGTCATGGTGTCAGAGAAGCATTGTGGATTTGTCGTAAATGTCGGCGGTGGAACCTGCGAGGAAGCAAAAGCTGTTATAACTCATGTAAGAGAAGAAGTAGAGAAAAAGTTTGGAGTCATACTTGAAATGGAAGTAAGAAAACTAGGATGGAGTTAAAGAAATGAGGATGAATATGCGTTTTGTAATAGTTACGGGAATGTCAGGAGCCGGGAAAAGCTCAGTGCTTAAAATGCTTGAGGATATAGGATATTTTTGTGTAGATAACCTTCCGGTAAAACTTATACCAAAACTTACAAAAATGTTTATATGTGAAACTGACAGCATAGAAAAACTGGCACTTGGTATAGACATCAGAAATCTTGAGGGACTTTCACATCTTGATAAAACACTCAATGAAATGAGAGAAAACGGCTATCCGTATGAGATACTTTTTCTTGATGCTGACAGCAATGTGCTAGTTAAGAGATATAAAGAGACAAGAAGAAATCACCCTCTTGCCTTGCAAGGCAGGGTTGACAAAGCGATAGAGGCAGAGAGAGAAGAACTCCAGTTTATAAAAAAACACGCCGACTATATTATGGATACAAGTCATATGCTGGTGCGTGAACTCAAACAGGAGATTGACAAGATATTTTTAGAAAACGAAGAGTATCAGAACTTTTTTATCACGATACTGTCATTTGGATTTAAATACGGGATACCGGCAGACTGTGACCTTGTTTTTGATGTGAGATTTTTACCAAATCCGTACTATATTCCGGAGTTAAAGAAAAAAACGGGAAATGATTTTGAAGTGTATGATTATGTTATGAAATCGGAACAGGCAAAAGAATTTGATGAAAAATTATTTGATATGATAAAATTTCTTGTTCCAAATTATATCACTGAGGGGAAAAACCAGCTTGTTATAGGAATAGGCTGTACGGGAGGAAAGCATCGTTCGGTATCACTTGCAAATGCACTTGCAAAGCATATGCAGGAACTTCCATACAGTCTTAAAGTTGAGCACAGGGATATAGAAAAGGATGCCAAAACAAAGGGAGAAAATTAATGTCGTTTGCAAGTGATGTAAAGGAAGAAATTGGAAAACAGTATGACAAAGGAAGACATTGTCAGATAGCCCAGCTTGCAGTGATATTCGCACTTACGGGACATATAAAAAGAGATTTTAAAAATGAAAATTACATTGAAATGCGAACAGAGAACTTGACAGTTGCAAAGAAATCTTATATGTTATTAAAGTGCATGTTTGACATATCGCCGGAAGTGATGATAAGAACGCACAATCTTATGGCTCGCTCAAAAAACTATTTTATCTGTATAAAAGACAGTGAAAATGTACTTGAAGTGCTAAGAACGATAAAACTTTTAAGTGATGAGGACACATGGGGAGATTTTAATGCCGTAAATCAGCTTATAATCAGGAACACCTGCTGTAAACGGGCGTTTCTGCGTGGAGCATTTATGGTTGCCGGTTCAGTTACCAACCCTCAAAAAGGCTATCATCTTGAGATAGCCGTGACAAGCGTCTCACTTGCACAGCAGTTAAAAGAAGCAATGAGCTGTTTTGAAATTGATGCGAAGATAGTCGAGAGAAAAAAATATCAGGTCGTCTATATAAAAGAGGGGGCACAGATTGTTGATTTTTTAAATGTCATAGGAGCACATAAGGCACTTATGGAATTTGAAAATGTACGCATTGTTAAAGAAGTGCGCAACTTTGTCAACAGGCAGGTGAATTGTGAAACTGCAAATATTTCAAAAATAGTAAATACTGCTGCAAGGCAGATAGAAGATATTAAGTATATTCAATGTAATAGGGGGTTTAGTGCACTTACGGACGGACTAAAGGAGATAGCCGAGTTGAGACTTGAATATCCTGACAGTTCCCTGCAGGAACTTGGAAAGATGCTTGACAGACCAATAAGCAAGTCAGGTGTCAATCACCGTTTGAAAAAACTAAGCAATATTGCAAACGAAATCAGACAGGAAAAGGAAAATATGAATTTATAAAAATTTTAAGTAATCTGTCTGATAAAAGGAGGAACAACATGATTACAAAAAAGATTCAGATTCAGCTTCAAAATGGTTTGGAGGCAAGACCGGTAGCCGTATTGGTTCAGGTTGCAAGCCAGTACAACAGCAGCATTTATGTTGAGTGTGATGATAGAAAAGTGAATGCAAAAAGTATCATGGGTATGATGACACTCGGACTCACGGCAGGCGAGGAAGTTGTAGTTTCGGCCAATGGAGATGATGAGCAGACAGCAATGGATGATATAGTAAAGTACTTAAGCACAGCCAATGCATAGAAAAGTATTGCCTGAGATAAAGTTTAAAGCGGACGGTTGCATTAGGCAGCATAGTTCGCTTTTTTATATTTAGAAAGGGGAAAGTCATGAGTTTTACGCATCTTCATGTCCATACACAGTATTCACTGCTTGACGGTTCCTGCAAGATTGGTGAGATTGTGAACAGGGCAAAGGAGCTTGGTATGAAAAATCTTGCCATAACAGATCACGGAAATATGTATGGTGTTATAGATTTTTACAGGGCAGCAAAGGCGGCAGATATAAATCCGGTCATAGGCTGTGAGGTTTATGTTGCACCGGGGTCAAGATTTGAGAAGAAAAATGACAAAGGCGAGGGCAGATATAATCATCTTGTTCTGCTCGCAGAGAATGATAAAGGTTATGCCAATCTTATGAAGATTGTTTCAAGAGGATTTACCGAGGGTTTTTATTATAAGCCAAGAGTGGATTATGAAGTGCTTGAACGGTTTCATGAGGGAATTATCGCTTTGAGTGCCTGTCTTGCAGGTATCGTTGCAACAAATTTAAGACAGGGATTTTATGATGAGGCAAAAAAAGAAGCACTCAGGTTAAGGGACATATTTGGAGAGGACAATTTCTTTTTGGAACTTCAGGATCATGGAATACCGGATCAGGCGACCGTAAACCAGGGATTGCTCAGGATGAGTCAGGAGACAGGTATAGAACTTGTTGCGACAAATGATGTGCACTACATAATGGCTGATGATGCGAAAGCACATGATATACTTCTCTGCATACAGACACAGAAAAAGGTTACCGATGAGGACAGGATGAGATATGACGGTGGTCAGTATTATCTCAAGTCTGAGGACGAGATGAAACAGCTTTTTCCGTATGCACTTGAAGCATTGGAAAATACGGAAAAGATTGCAAATAGATGTCATGTCGAGATAGAATTTGGCAATTACAAACTGCCGCAGTACGATGTACCTGACGGCTATACGGCATGGGAATATCTAAATAAACTCTGTAATGAGGGACTTGTAAGAAGATATGGAAATCCTGACAAAGAACTTAAAGAGAGACTTGAATATGAGCTTGAGACAATCCACACAATGGGATTTGTCGATTATTTCCTTATCGTGTGGGATTTTATCAAATATGCGAGGGACCACGGCATAAGCGTAGGACCGGGACGAGGTTCGGCAGCGGGAAGTGTCGTATCCTACACACTTGGTATTACAAATATAGACCCGCTTAGGTATGACCTTCTCTTTGAGCGTTTCCTAAATCCGGAGCGAGTTACAATGCCCGATATAGATATAGATTTTTGTTATGAAAGACGGCCTGAAGTCATAAAATATGTAATGGAAAAATACGGAAAAGACCGTGTTGTTCAGATAGTTACATTTGGAACTATGGCGGCGAGAAATGCCATAAGGGATGTGGGTAGAGTATTAGACCTGCCGCTTAATTTTGTCGATACTGTGGCAAAGGCAATTCCTATGGAACTTGGTATTACGATAGAAAAGGGACTTAAGGAAAATCCTGAATTAAAAGCACTTTATGACAGTGATGAGCAGGCAAAAAATCTTATAGATATGTCTATGAGACTTGAGGGACTGCCACGCCACACATCAATGCACGCGGCGGGAGTTCTTATAAGTCCTGAGGCGGTAGATGAGTTTGTACCGTTGTCGAGGGCATCCGACGGAACAATAACAACGCAGTACACCATGACGACCTTAGAGGAACTTGGCCTTTTGAAGATGGACTTTCTCGGTCTTAGGACACTCACCGTTATCCAGAATGCGGCACACATGGCAGGACTTGCCGATGACACTATGATGGATATAAATTACGATGACAAAAAAGTGTTTGAGATGATAGGAACAGGAAAAACAGAGGGTGTGTTCCAGCTTGAAAGTCCGGGTATGAGGCAGTTTATGAAAGAACTTAAACCTCAGAACATGGAGGATGTTATAGCAGGTATCTCACTTTACCGTCCCGGACCGATGGACTTTATACCAAAATATATTGCCGGAAAGACAAACCGTGACAGCATAGTTTACGATTGTCCACAGCTTGAACCGATACTTGCACCGACATACGGCTGTATCGTGTATCAGGAGCAGGTAATGCAGATAGTAAGAAATCTTGCAGGCTACAGTTTCGGGCGAAGCGATCTCGTGCGCCGTGCGATGGCAAAAAAGAAAACAAAAGTCATGGAGGCAGAGCGTAAAAACTTTGTGTATGGCAACGGGGAAGAGGGTGTAAAAGGCTGCATCGCAAACGGAATAGATGAAAAAACGGCAAACAAGATATATGATGAGATGATAGATTTTGCCAAATATGCTTTCAACAAATCACACGCAGCGGCATATGCAGTCGTGTCATATCAGACCGCATATTTAAAATGCTATTATCCCGTTGAATTTATGGCGGCACTTCTCACATCAGTAAAAGACAATACCGCAAAAGTAATCTCATATATAATGAGCAGTAAAAGTCTTGGTATAGACATACTGCCGCCCGATGTAAACGAGGGATTCAGCAGATTTCATGTGGCAAACGGGGCAATACGCTTTGGAATGTCAGCCATAAAAGGTGTAGGAGAGCCGGTTATCGAAGCAATCGTGGCGGAAAGAGAGCGTGGCGGGAAATTTGAGTCAATGCATGATTTTATGATGCGCCTCACCTCAAAAGAGATAAACAGGCACACGATAGAAAACTTTATAAAAGCAGGGGCACTTGATTCTATGCCCGGAAACCGCCGTCAGAAAATGATGGTTTATGATTCTATGTTAGATGCCGTAAACAGGGAAAAGAAAGATGCCATTGCAGGGCAGATGTCACTTTTTGATATGGGTGATGATGACCTTGACAAAGCAAATGAGATAAAGTATCCCGAAATTGATGAGTATGCAAAAGAAGAACTTTTGGGATTTGAAAAAGAAGTTCTGGGTATATATATAAGTGGGCATCCTTTAAATGATTATACGGAGCTTATGGAAAAAAACTGCACAAATACATCTCTTGACTTTATGGTGTCTGAGGATGATGAAGAGTCATCTGCAAAAGTCGAGGACGGACAGAATGTTATTGTCGGCGGTATGATAGCAGATAAAAATGTAAAAGTTACAAAATCCTCAAACAAACTTATGGCATATATACAGCTTGAAGATCTTTATGGAACTATAGAGATAACAATATTTCCGAGGGATTACGAGAGACTTAAGCCGCTTCTTACTGATGATGCGAAGATATTTGTCAGGGGCAGGGTTCAAACATCGGAGAACAGAGCAGCAAAACTTATCTGCCGTGATATAATACCTTTTGACAGAATACCGTGCGAATTGTGGATACGGTTTGAAAATATGGAGGAGTTTGTTGATAAAGAACAGGAATTATATAAAAACCTCCTGCCATATGATGGAAAAGATTTAGTATGTCTATATGTTGCAAAAGAAAAACAGGTTAAAAGACTTCCAAAAAGCAGAGGTGTTGATGCGAGAAAACTTGTAAAAGATGACAATTTTAAGTTTATGCCGAAAGAGGCACTCGCAATTCGTGAAAAGAGTATTGAAAAATAATTGGATTTGCCGTAAAATTATGTTGGATAAATGAGAATAAGTAATAGTAAAATTTATGTAAGGACGATTACGGTTACTGTACGCACTTTGTGTGTCAGACAACACTTATTGTACTATACTTATTGTTTCGGAAAATTTATACTAACGTTTTTATTTGACGATACTTAAGGAGGACATTATGAGTAATGCTGTTAAGACTATTGGTGTACTGACAAGTGGTGGTGATGCACCAGGAATGAATGCTGCGATAAGGGCAGTTGTCCGCACCGGAATTTCAAACGGATTAAAAGTAAAAGGAATCAGGAGAGGATATGCAGGTCTTTTAGAGGAAGATATCATAGACATGAACAATCTTTCTGTATCTGACATTATCCAGACAGGTGGTACTATTCTTTATACTGCAAGGTGTCTTGAATTTAAAAAGAAAGAATATCAGAAAAAGGCAGCGGATATCTGCCGCAAGCATGGTATTGACGGTATAGTTGTTATCGGTGGTGACGGTTCGTTCAACGGAGCGAGCAGACTCTCAGAGCAGGGTATAAACACTATCGGAGTTCCGGGAACCATTGACCTTGATATTGCCTGTACCGAGTACACTATCGGATTTGATACGGCGATAAACACAGCTATGGAAGCCATCGACAAATTAAGGGATACATCCGAGTCACATGAACGATGCAGTGTTGTAGAGGTTATGGGACGCACGGCAGGTCATATAGCACTTTGGACAGGTATAGCAAGCGGTGCAGAATATATACTTACTACAGAGAAATATCATGGTGATATTCAGAGGATTATTACAAAGATACAGGATAGAAGAAAACTCGGTAAGAAAAACCATATTATTGTAAATGCAGAGGGAGTAGGAAACTCAGCAGAGATGGCAAAGATAATCGAGGTTGCCACAGGTGTAGAAACAAGAGCTACAATACTTGGTCACATTCAGCGTGGCGGTAATCCTACATGTAAGGACAGAGTATTTGCATCAGCTATGGGTACAATGGCAGTTGAGCTTTTATGTGAAGGTAAGAGCAACAGAGTTGTAGGATACAAAGAAGGAGAGTTTGTAGACTTTGATATCCAGGAAGCACTTTCAATGTCAAAAGACCTTGATCCATACTTGTTCCATATTACACATAAACTTACAACAAGATAGAAAAAGGTAATTACGAGACTGATTACATGTTGTGTTAATTGCACGATATAATTACGGATAATCATAGTTTCGTAAACATTTAAGGAGGTTTTATATGAAGAAATTTTTAAAATTTGTTGCGGGAGTGGCGGCAGTTGCAGGTGCAGCCTGCGGAGTTGTTTATTGCCTTAAGAAATTCTGCGGAATCGATCTTTTAAACAGAGATGAAGATTTCGATGAGTTTGACGAGGAATTTGATGAAGATTTCGACGATGACTATGACGATGCTTCAGATGATGACGAAGAATCAGATGAAGAAAACGAGACATCAGATGATGACGAATCAGGTGACAGAGAATATGTGACACTTGATATGGAAGGTGAAGAAGCTTCGGAGAAAGAAGATTCAGAAGAAGAAAAAGCAGAGGACTAAGTTGTTCACTGATTAAAATTAAAAATCTGTGTGGTTTTATGTAACAGTTCAGCCCAAAAAAGATAAGTCAATAATACATGAGCTTGCTCAATGTATTATTGACTTGTTTTTTGGGGCGGAATAGCCTTTCATTTATGAAATGAAGTAAACTTAAGCTGCAAAGCAGCGACTGACAGCTCGCTGGCAGGTTTATGAATGTAAGAAATGAAAGGCTGAACTGTTATGTTTTATATCGGGCTGCACAGATTTTTTTTGCATTTTTTAAGATTTTCTGTTATAATATGCAAATGTTTGTTCGTGTCAGTTTGCTGCTGATATTTATTTTGTTCTGATATATACAGTTTTGTTATGTGAAAATTAAGAACAACAGACAGACGGCAGATAGTGATTTATTAATAGGGAGTTGCGAGACTCTTATAACAAACAGTCTTGTAATTACCTGTGATTTAATCTACTCTCGGAAGATACCGGGAGTAGATATTTATTAAAATGGAGGGCGTAATGAGCGACTATACAGGAAAAGAGATAGTGATACTTGAAGGACTTGAAGCAGTCAGAAAAAGACCGGGTATGTATATAGGTTCTACCGGTTCGAGGGGGCTTCACCATCTTATATGGGAAATATTAGACAACAGTATAGACGAACATCTTGCGGGATTTTGTAATGAGATACATATAACGATGAAAAAAGACGGAGGAATCAGCATAGAAGATAACGGCAGAGGAGTTCCGGTAGATATACATCCGACAAAAAAAGTATCGACGGTGCGTGTGGTATATACGATACTTCATGCGGGCGGCAAATTTGGAAACTCAGCCTACAAGGTGTCAGGTGGGCTTCACGGTGTTGGCTCGTCAGTAGTAAATGCCCTTTCAACACATATGATAGTTGAGGTGAAAAGAGGCGGACTTGTTTACAGAGATGAATATAAAGACGGCGGCCATCCTGTTACGGAACTTAAGAATGGTGCCTTAGAGCCGATCGGTAAATGTGCAAAATCAGCGACGGGAACAAAAGTAACATTTTATCCTGATGCTGAGATTTTTGAGACTATACATTTTAAGGCGGAAGTCATAAAGAAAAAACTTAAAGAGATAGCATATCTTAACAAAAATCTCAAACTTGTATTTAAAAATGAAAATGACGGCGAGGAGAAAATATATCTCGAAGAACATGGCATAAAAAGCTTTGTTTCATATATAAACAGGGATGCTCATGTGCTCCATAAAGAGCCGATTTATTTTGAGGGGACAAGCGGGGATATAGAGGTCGAAGTGGCTCTTCAATATACTACAAACTTTTCTGAGCAGATAAATCCATATTGCAACAGGATAAATGTAGTAGACGGCGGTACGCTTGTGACAGGATTTAAGATGGCACTTACAAGAGTTATGAACCAGTATGCGAGGGAGCTTGGAGTGCTCAAGGATAAAGATGAAAATTTCGATGGAAAAGACATAAGAAACGGACTTGTGGCAATCATTTCAATAAAGCATCCTGACCCGCAGTTTGAGGGGCAGACAAAGACAAAACTTGGAAATACTGACGCAAAAACGGCGGTGGACGAGGTCGTGACGACAGAGATACAGCGTTATCTCGATAAAAACATAAATGTACTTCAGGCGATACTCGACAACTCCGTAAAAAGTTACAATGCGAGAAAAGCGAGCGACAAGGCAAGAAATACCGTATTAAAGCAGTTAAACGATGTGGACACAAAGAGTAAACTTGCTGCGTGTACTTCCAAAAATCCGGAGGAATGTGAGGTTTACATAGTCGAGGGAGATTCAGCCGGCGGTACGGTGAAAACGGCGAGAAATAGAAAAACACAGGCGGTTCTTCCGCTCAGAGGAAAAATATTAAATGTAGAAAAAGCATCACTTGAAAAAATATTGTTAAATAATGAGATAAAATCAATGATAGCAGCATTCGGTTGTGGTATAGGTGATGAATTTGATATAAATAAACTCAGATATGACAAGATAATAATACTCACTGATGCCGATGTTGACGGAGCACATATAAGCACATTGCTGCTCACATTTTTCTACCGTTTTATGCCTGAACTTATCTATTCAGGAAAAATATACAGAGGTCTTCCACCACTTTACAAGGTTGATTATGAGGCACTTGACAAAAAGACAAAGAAGAAAAATTCTGAATATGTATTTAATGACTTTGAACTTGAAAAGTTTAGAAAAAATAAAAATAATAAGATAGTAAGCATACAGCGTTACAAAGGACTTGGTGAGATGGACGCGTCACAGCTCTGGGAAACGACACTTGATCCTGAGAGCAGACTGCTCGCACAGATAACGATAAGTGACAGCGTGGATGCGGACGATGCGACGACGACGCTTATGAGCAGTAATGTGCCGCCGAGACGGCAGTTTATAATGGAAGAAGCACAGTATGCAAATCTGGATATATAGGTATTTGCAAAATTATATGCAGATTGTGCGATGATAACAAATAATAACGCCGGCACGCTTTCGCTATGATGTCGCTCGCAGCAGTACATAACTCAGCATAAAACGCTGACTAAGTACTGGCGGCGACAAAATGCCGGCTAACATTATTTGTTATATCTGCACAATTTATTTACAAATTCTGATAGTTTTGCAAAGGTATATAAATTTAAAAGGACGGAGAATAAAATGAAAACAAAGGAACAACCAATTATTCAGCTTGATTTCTCTGAGGAGATGAGAAATTCATATAGAGATTATGCGATGAGTGTTATCATAGCGAGAGCACTTCCTGATGTCAGGGACGGTTTGAAACCTGTTCAGAGAAGGATTCTTTATGCTATGGATGAGCTAGGCCTTGCACCTGACAAGCCCCACAGAAAGAGTGCACGTATTGTCGGTGATACGATGGGTAAGTATCATCCTCACGGTGACAGCTCCATCTATGATGCACTTGTGCATATGACGGAGGAGTATTCGCTTTCACTGCCGCTTGTTGACGGACACGGAAATTTCGGTTCGATAGACGGTGACGGTGCGGCAGCTATGCGATACACTGAGGCAAGACTGTCAAAGACTGCGATGACGATGCTTGAAAATCTCGATAAAGGTCTTGTGCCGTTTGGACCAAACTTTGATGAGAGTGAAAAAGAGCCTCTCGTTCTTCCGGCAACCCTGCCAAATCTCCTCATAAACGGAACAACGGGAATTGCAGTCGGAATGGCAACCAATATGCCGCCGCACAATCCGGGCGAAGTTATAGACGGAGTTATCGCATATATGGATAATCCGGAGATTTCAACAAAAGGACTTATGAAATACATAAAAGGACCTGATTTTCCGACAGGTGCGGCGATAACAAACACGGATGATTTGTTTGATATATATGACACGGGCGAGGGAAAGATAAAACTTCGTGCAAAAGCCGAGATAGAAAACGGTACAAATGGAAGAAAAAATATAGTTGTAACCGAGATACCGTACACCGTCGCAGGAAACAAGACAAAACTTCTTGAAAATCTTGTGTCACTTTCAAAAGATAAGGTGTTTGATGAGATATACGATGTGCGTGACGAGTCATCAAAAGAGGGAATAAGGATAGTAGTAGAAGTTAAAAAAGACAGAAATGCAGAAAACCTCTTAAACGGACTTTACCAGAAAACAGCACTTGAAGACACATACGGCGTAAATATGCTTGCCGTAAAAGATAAGCAGCCTATAACATTTACATTAAAAGGACTTGTACAGGAATTTGTGGAATTTCAGGAAGAACTTTACACAAAAGAGTACGAGCATCTTTTAGAAAAAGCAAAAGCAAGACTTGAGATAGTGGCAGGTCTTATAAAAGCAACAGATGTGATAGACCTTATCATAGAGATACTTCGTGGAAGCAATTCCGTAAAACAGGCGAAAAACTGTCTTATAAACGGAGTTACGACCGATATAAAATTCAAGTCTCAGAAATCAGAAAAGGCAGCAGCAAAACTTGATTTTACAAAAAATCAGGCAGATGCGATACTTGCGATGCCTTTAAGTAAACTTATCGGACTTGAACTTTTAAAGCTTCATCAGGAAAACGATCAGCTTCTTTCAAATATAGAAGAATACAACAACATACTTGGAAATATAGCTGAATTGCACAAAGTAATAAAGAAAAGGCTTAAAAATTATAAAAAGCAGTTTGGCAGAGGAAGACGCACAATACTCACAAATATGGACGCAGGAAAATATGTTGAGGAAGTAAAAGAAGAAGACCTCTATGTACTTATCGACAGATTTGGTTATTGCAAATCGGTGGACGAGTCAAGTTATTCGAGAATATCGGCTGAATCATTAAACGAATATACGCACAAGCTACAGATAAGAAACACTGACAAACTCTGTGTATTCACGAAAAACGGATTTATGCACCAGATAAAAATGTCAGCGGTACCAAAAGGAAGAAACAGGGATAAGGGTGTGCTTATCCAGTCTTTATGCAAACTTGGAAATGATGAAGTGCTTATATATATAGCATTTGAAGACCTGTTTAACTCACAGCTTTTATTTGCTACAAAAAACGGACTTGTAAAACTTGTATCTGGAATAGAGTTTGAAACGATACGCTCAACTATAAATGCAACAAAGCTCGATGATGGAGACGAACTTATAGCAGTCAGACCGCTAAGTGATGAAGAATCCATCTCAGAAGACAGCAGTGTAGTCATAATAACCCACAAAGAAGCATCGCTGAGATTTCCGCTCTCACAGGTAAATGAACTGAAGAAAGCCAGCAAGGGAGTAAAGGGAATAACGATGGCAGCAGATGATTATGCGTGGTATGCGGAGGTTATCTCAAAAGAAACTGAGACGATTGAGCATGACGGAAAGAAATTTTCGGCAAAGAAGATAAAAGTACGAAAAAGGAATGACAAGGCATTGAGGTCGAAGATAAGGGAATAAAATTTCTCCGGTTAGGGTATTGAAACCTAAATTGATTTTTGATACCATAAGAAGTGGTATATTTACTAACAAAGCAAAAGACCGGCTTTAAGAAAGGACGACACAACATGAAAAAGACACCATTTGTAACAAAAGAACAGATTGAAGAAATAGCAAAAACATACCCTACACCTTTTCACATCTACGATGAAAAGGGCATCAGAGAAAATGCACGCAGACTTAAAAAGGCATTCTCATGGAACAAAGGTTATCGTGAGTATTTTGCGGTAAAGGCAACTCCAAACCCATTTATCTTAAAACTTCTCCAGGAAGAGGGATGCGGTGTTGATTGTTCATCACTCACGGAGCTTATGATGTCAGAGGCTTGCGGCTTTAAGAATGACGATATAATGTTTTCATCAAATGTTACACCGGCAGCTGAGTACAAAAAAGCAAAAGAACTCGGTGCATATATAAACCTTGATGATATTACACATATAGATTTTCTTGACGAAGTTGCAGGAATCCCTGAGACTATCTGCTGTCGTTACAATCCAGGCGGAGTGTTTAAGATGGGAACAGACATAATGGACAACCCTGGAGATGCCAAGTATGGCATGACAAAAGAGCAGATGATAGAAGCTTTCAAGAGACTTAAATCAATGGGAGCAAAATATTTCGGAATACATTCATTCCTTGCCAGCAACACAGTAAGCAATGATTACTATCCTACACTTGCAGGAATCCTCTTTGAACTCGCTGTAGAGCTTAAAGAAAAGACAGGAGTTGAGATTAAGTTCATCAACCTCTCAGGTGGTGTTGGAATCCCTTATACAGAGGATAAAGAGCCAAACGATATAGCAATTATCGGTGAGGGTGTACACAAGAAATTTGATGAGATAATGGTACCGGCAGGCATGGGAGATGTGGCAATATTTACAGAGCTTGGGCGTTTCATGCTCGCACCATATGGCGGACTCGTAACAAAAGCAATTCATGAAAAACATATATACAAAGAGTATATTGGAGTTGATGCCTGTGCGGTAAACCTTATGCGTCCTGCAATGTACGGTGCATATCACCACATCACGGTACTCGGCAAAGAAAATGAGCCATGCGACCACAAATACGATGTAACAGGTTCACTCTGTGAAAACAATGATAAATTTGCCATTGACCGTATGCTTCCAAAGATTGACATGGGAGATTATCTCTTTATACATGATGCAGGAGCACACGGATTTGCGATGGGCTACAACTACAACGGTAAATTAAAATCAGCAGAACTTCTCCTTAAAGAGGACGGAAGTGTTCAGATGATAAGACGTGCTGAGACACCAAAGGATTACTTTGCGACATTTGATTTCTGCGACATACTCAAAGATGTTAAATATTAAAAAATAAGAAAATGTTATGCGATACAATATGCGGACTTAAGTATTGACAATTATTAAACTGTTGCGGATTTGTTCAAATTGCATAAAAAGAAAAAAAGACACCGGTAAAATTTGGCGGTGTCTTTTTGAATTATATCTGAATACAGGTAAAGTTTTTTTTACTTAAGGTCGATAAATAGTATGAAAATGAAATTTACGCATATTATCTGTGTTGAAAATACAGATAATATGTTGTGGAATCTTAAAATCACAAGTTTTGATTAGGTGGTGATAATATGAGGATAGATGCATTAAATCAGGTAAGTCAGTTATACCAGACGAGCAAACCTAAAAAAGTATTAAAGAACAAAGAAAACGATACATCAGACAAATTTGAAATATCGCAGTCAGCAAAGGATTACCAGACAGCAAAGGCAGCAGTAAAAACTTCTTCCGATATCAGGGAGGACAAAGTTGCTGAACTTAAAGAAGCTGTTACGAGTGGTGTTTACAATGTATCAGCGGCAGAAATTGCAGACAAGATGATAGGTAAATACTTCGATTCGATTTTTTAGAGTAAGCCGTTGGCAATGGATGCCCCGGTATGAAAAAAGAGGAAAAAGATTTGGCTAGTTTAATGGATGAACTCCTTGAGGTTTTATCAGAGGAGAGAGATATTTATGAAGAGCTTGCACCAATATCGGAGAAAAAAACGCAGGTGCTTATAAAAGAGGATTTAAAAGAGCTCAAAAAGATTACTGACAAAGAACAGTTACTTGTTGACAAAGTAAGTATTGTTGACAGGAAAAGGGAAAAAGTCATTCAGAATATAAGCGTTGTTTTAAATAAGGATTCAAAGGAATTGGATCTTGCCACACTTGGCAATATATTATGTAAGCAGCCGGATGAGCGTAAAAAGCTCAATATGCTTCATGACTCGCTGAGACAGGTTATGAACAGGCTGGTGATTGCCAATCAGAAAAATAAAGAACTTATAGAAAATTCCCTAGAAATGATAGAGTTCAATATGAACTATATTAAAAGCACAAGGATGTCGCCGGGAAATAACAATTATAATCGCAATGCCGCTACAAGCTACACAGATTCAAGCAGAGGCGGATTTGATGCAAAACAGTAGTTCTTACGGAGTATATTTTTAAAGATGCATGGTTTTAAAAACTATGCATTAGGAGTGTACAGCGTATAGCTATAAGCATCTGATAAGATTATGATTATACGGTGTACATTCTTTTTTTAATTTAAACTATAAAAGGTGCTCTCAAAATTCTTCGTTCAGAAGATACCGGGAGTGGATTAAAGAGTATGGAGGAAAAAGATGAGCTTATTCGCAAGTTTACAAAACGGGGTTTCCGGATTAAATGCTGCATCATCGGGTCTTAACACGACAGCACACAATCTTGCCAATACAAAGACAGCAGGATATACGAGGCAGCAGACAATCCAGAAGGATATGTATTATCAGACTTTCAAAGTATCAAATAATGGTGCTATGAAGATAGGAATGGGAACATATGTCGCAGATGTGCGTCAGATAAGAGATATGTTTCTTGATAAAGAGTACAGATTGCAGGTCAGCAGACAGACATTCTATGAAAAACAGGTTGAATGTGAGCAGGAAGTAGAGGACATCTTCGGTGAAAATGAGGGTGTAGAGTTTAGAAACTCTATGGAAAGTATGTGGGAAGCTATTCAGAACCTGTCAACAAAACCTGAAAGTGTAGTAAACAGACAGCTTTTTATAGCACAGTGCGAATCATTTATAGAAACAGCAAAAAATGCTTATACAGCCATTACAAAGTATCAAAGCGGATTGAATACGGAAGTGGCGAAACAGGTAAAAGAAGTAAATGATATAGCAGACAAGATAGCAGCATTAAATAAGACGATAGCTGAAAAGGAGGCATCCGGTGTTGAAAATGCCAATGATTACCGTGATCAGCGAAATCTTCTCATGGATGAACTTGCAAAATATACATACTATACCTACAACGAAGATATAGATGGCAAAGTTCAGATATATATAAACAATGCACCACTGGTTATAGAGACAAAGGCATTTCATATGAAAACGGAAAGTGCCACACAGACAGGTCTTTATAATGTTGTATGGGAAAGTAATGGTTTCGGAGATGTCTACAAGCAGGATGAAGCGTATTCGACAGCTAAAAAGACAGATACAGGTACACTTTACGGAATACTTACGGCAAGAGGAAATAAAAATGCAGTTTACAGTGATGTTCCACAGCAGCCCAATCCAAATGATAAAAAGTATCTGAATGCGGATGGTTCGTTCAATCAGACATTATATGATACAGATTATGGCAAATATAAAGACAAGGTTGAGCTTTACAACAACACTATAGGAAATTCAATACTTACACAGGCAGAAGCACAGTTTGACCTTCTTATAAATGGAGTTGTAACAATGTTAAATGATGTGTTCTGCCCAAATCTAAAGGATAAAAATGATGATGACAGGATTACGATAAAAAGTGCAGTTGAGGGTACAACAAAAGATGCAAACGGCAATGATATAACATTTAAGCTCGATACATCCAAAAAATATAAGCTGCTTGATGTCACGAACAGTCCGGTAGGAGCAGATGATGATGAAACTATCGGAACAGAGCTGTTTGTCAGAACAGGTATGTCAAGATATACAAAGATAACTCTTGACCATCAGGTTTATTCCGACAGCTGTGTAGATTCAGACGGAAATCCGCTGGGACTTGCAAAAGACAATGGCGATGGAACATATACATTATATGTTTACAATGAAGAAAATGTATCAATAGAACAAGACAAGACAGACGGCAAATATACATATAATTATCATGATGATAAAGACGGTTACACTGACAAGACAACAATGTACACTATCACAAATCTTCAGATAAATCCTGACATACTTGCTGATTATTCGCTTTTGCCGGTAAAGGAAAATTCAACAGGAGGAGATTCAGGTGCATATGCACAGGATATATATCAGAAAATTCTCACGGCATGGAAGTCAGATTTTGCAGTGCTTGACCCCAATACCAAAACTTCATATACATTTGATGAATATTACAATGAAATGATAGGAAACTTTGGTACAAGAGGAAGTGTATGGCAGACGATAGTAGATAATCAGGAAAAAGAAGTACAACAGGATGAGGAAAAGCGTCAGCAGATAGCCGGTGTATCAACGGACGAAGAACTTGCAAGCCTTTTGACATACCAGCACGCATACAACGCAGCGTCGAGATATATAAATGTAGTAAATCAGATGCTTGAACATCTGCTTGAAAGACTCGGATAAAACATATAAATGTACTGTCAGTATCTTCTAAGAACGAATCCATCTCAGGATTTTTCCTTTAGAAGTTGCCGGGAGTACATATAAATTCAGGGGAGGAAAATATATGGCATCAACATTTTTTGGATTAAACATAGCTGTATCCGGAATGAACACATACAATGCCGTGTTAAATACAACAGCACACAACATATCCAATACTAAGACAAAAGGATATTCAAAGCAGGTGGTAAACCAGCAGGCAAAAAATGCATTGTCGCTCAGAACATCATTTGGAATGCAGGGTACCGGTGTTGAGGTTACTGAGATAGCAAATACAAGAGATTCTTATTATGACTATAAGTACAGAAAAAGTACAACAACATTTGGATATTATGATGCGGCAAAATATTATATGAGCAGCATAGAAGATTATTTATATGTAAAGGATGACAAGAGTGGGGGACTTTCAACATCGCTTGATTCATTCTTTAAATCACTTATAAATATGACGACTGATTCCACGGATACAACAAAGAGGGCAGAGGCAGCAGGTTATGCCGATTCACTTGGAGAGTATGCAAGGAAAATGTCAATGAATCTTCAGACACTTCAGAATGACATAAATACTGAGATAAGTTCTACGGTTAAGCAGATAAACGCATATGCAGAGCAGTTAGCTTCACTTACAAAGCAGATAAATTCGCTTGAAGTGTACGGAGGACAGGCAAACGATCTGCGCGACCAGAGAGCGAGGATACTTGATGAACTTTCGGCACTTGCCGATGTAGAAGTCACGGAAAAAGTTCCTGAGACAGGAAGCGGACTTCATCAGTACATAGTAGCACTCGGAGGTAATATCCTTGTAGACACATATTCATATAAAACAATATCTGTTGAAACATCTGCGACAAAAGACAATCAGTGTGATATTCAGGGACTCTACGGACTTAAATGGAGTGACGGTCAGACATTTAATATAAGAAGTACGATACTTGGAGGAAAACTTCAGGCATTATTTGAGATAAGAGATGGAAACAATGGTGAAAACTTTAATGCAAAGCTTACTGACAATGGCAACGGAACTTGCGTAGGCAAGGATGCAAAAGGAAAATCGACCATCACATTATCAGCAGAGTCGATAACGGGAGCTAACAACTGCGATCTTGCAAAACTCAGCATACCGGAGTCCAATGCCTGCCTTACGATAGGAGGCATAGATTATAAATATGATTCATTTGAAGTATCAGTGGCATTGGATGGAACATACACATACACATTTACATTGTCAGAAAATCTTGATGCAACATCAACTACTAACATAGAAAAAGCTTATAAAAAAGGTGATTCGGCATCAATAGGCGATTCGGTAGATTTCAGAGGAATACCTTATTATATGTCACAGCTCAATGAGTTTATAAGAACATTTTCGGCGAATGTAAATCAGCTTCAAAATGCAGGATATGATATGAACAATGACCATGGTGTAGATTTGTTTGTAGGACTTGACAGCAAGACAAACAAGCAGATGGATATGATTGAACTTATCAGAAACACAAAAGATGGTTATTACTATCTCAATGGAAGCAAAGTATTTTCGTTCTCAGGAAATATAGATGACTCTGCAGACCCGACGAAAATAACAGCAGGGGCAGATAAAAATGATGCAACACTTATAGATTACCTTAAAAATAATGAATATACGATAAAAAAGGATTCAGAAGAAGTTGTAAGCAAAAACGGCATAAAAGGAAAAATATACACACTTGTCAATAAAGACGGTGATGATACAGAGACAATATTTATACCGGATGATGCAAAAAACATATTCTCATTCAGCTCGTCTTCAACAGAGGATGCAAACGGAGATGTTCATTCATCATATTATGGAATTACGGCGGCACGCTTTCAGGCAAACAAGAATGTTGTAAAAGACGGAAGACTTATGGCAGCAGCTAAATATCCGCAGGAAAAAACCGGTTTATCAGAATCAGGAAACCTTGACAGACTTGTTGCATTGCAAAACGATCAGAATATATTTAAGCAGGGAACACCGACGGCATTCCTTCAGATAATGACTGCAACGATAGGTGTAGATTCTAGTAAAGTTGTCGCAGCAGCAACGAACTCAGAAAATATACAGAAATCCATTGAAAACAGAAGACTTTCTGTGATGGGTGTAGACGAAGATGAAGAAGCACAAAACCTTGTTATCACGCAGAACCTGTTAAATGCACAGTACAGGGTTATTTCAGTTATGAATGAGGTGCTCGACAAGCTGATAAATCAGACTGGAGTATAAAACACCAAACCTGACGGTTTGGTGTCAAATCGAGAAATGTTTAAAAGTATAAATTTAGCAGTTCAGTGTAAAAATGTCAGCCGATATTATAGGTGATAAAACAAGGGGGAATAACATGAGAGTTACAAATTCTATGATTTCAAATAGTGCTTCGGCACATATTACAAATGCGAAGAATAGTCTTTTAAAATATTCAGATCAGTACACAACACAGAAAAAGATACAGAGACCTTCTGATGATCCGACAGTTGCCGTTCGTTCTCTGAAACTTCGTACAACATATTCACAGCTTACACAGTATGCTGAGAAGAATGTTCAGGATTCCATGAGCTGGATGGACACAACAGAGACTGCGCTGGAAAATATATCAAAGAAGTTTGACAGTATGAAATCATATTTCAACCAGGGTGCAAATGATTATCTCAAGGCAGATGACAGAAAATCAGTATTGAAAACTTTACAGCAGTATGTAAAGTCAATCTTTGAGGATGAAGCAAACACGGACTATTCAGGAAGATATGTATTTACCGGGTACCGTACTGACACATCACTTTTATTTGAGGAAAATACTGACAAGCTTTCATATCAGATAAAAGAAGATTTTTCATATGCTTCATTTGACAGCATCACGGTAGTAACAGGTGGTGCAAATTACAGTGATACAGTAACGGACGGTCAGACATATACAGATGCGACAGCAAAGACAAATAATGTATATCAGTTAAGACTTTCTTACGATAATTGCTCAAAAGATGCATTTAATCAAACAGGTTCAAACGGTACAGGCATAGCAATTTCATTTACATATAAAGATGCGGCGGGAAAGACACAGACAGAGGTTTATGCAGCAGCAGGATATAAAGGAACACCGGCAGCATCCGGAAATATTATAACTCGTGCATCAACAGATACAAACGCATATGATGTAGGCGATGATGAGATGGTTTATCTCTACGATACAGGAGAGGTGCTCGTAGGCAAGACAAAATATGCGGATATACAGACAAAGCAGGCTGATTTCAGTGTAACATATGTAAAAAATGATTTTGAAAAAGGTGACATCAGACCGGAAATGTATTTTGAATGTACAGCATATGATTCAGTCAACAATAAGACAACAAAATATGCAGATCCAAGTAATCAGGAAATCCAGTATGAGATAAACTATAGTCAGAACATAACAGTAAATACGCAGGCAAAGGATGCGATAAGCACGGATATTTACAGAATGGTAGACTATATAGCCAAGACGGTAAAATATGTCGATGAAGTAGAAACAAAACTTGATGAAGTGGAAAAGATGATATCAAACACTACAGACAAAGACAAACTTGCAACATTAGAAAGTCTTAAGACATCACTCGAAACAGAAAAAGACCTCCGTGGAAAAGTAATGACGGAAGCTTTTGGTATGGGTCTTACGATGGTAGATGAAGCAGGTCAGAAAGTAAGTGTTGCAACATCTGAACTCGGTGCAAAATACAATAGAGCACAGCTCACATACAATAAGCTTCTCGATGAACAGACAGATGCAGAAGATAAGCTTTCAGAAAATGAAGATGTAAGTCTTACGGATGTGTATATAAATCTTACACAGGCGGACAATCTTTATCAGGCATCACTCTCAGCAACGGCTAAGATACTTGGAAATTCACTTCTTAATTATATTTAGAATTTTAGGATGATATGTAAATGGCAATGTTAATTATATTTAAAATTTTATGATGCCATATAGATATACCTGATGATTATATTTAAAAATTCAGAATAATCTGGATTGAAAATAAATAATAAATAAACGAAAATTATTTTATTAGAACAGATGGAAAGGATGCCGGAGGTGATGAATAGAGGTTCATTACTTCCGGTATTCTAAATAGGTATTCTAAATATGTGCTTTTGGCATCTTCTCAAAACGAGTCATTTCGGCTGGATTTCCGATATACTGTTTCCATTTTCTCGTCGTACACACCGTGTACGCATACATACTTTGTATGTATTGCGAAAATGTTATTGTACATCAAAAATCCATCTCGAAATTCTTCGTTCGGGAGATTCCGAGAGCACATTAAATTCAGAACGGAGGTTTGTATGAAAATAGATACAAAATATTTCGGTGAGATAGAAATAGATAATGATAAGATAATTCACTTTGAAAATGGAATTATGGGATTTGAGGAATATAAGGACTTCACTCTTTTATACGACAGTGAAGCAGAGAAAAAGCCGTTTTTCTCATGGCTTCAGTGTGTGACGGAAAAGTCGCTCGCTTTTCCGGTTGTAAATCCGCTAAATGTCATAAAAGACTATAATCCTGTAGTTGAAGATGCACTTCTTGAACCACTGGGTGAACTTAAAGATGAAGATATAGTTCTTCTTGTGTTTGCCACTATACCAAAGAATGTAAAAGATGCATCAGTAAACATGAAAGCACCGGTCATAGTAAATGCAGCAAATGGAAAAGCTATCCAGGTAATACTTGAAAAAGGTGGCTATAAGATAAAGCATAAGATTATAGAAGATATTAGTAAAGAATAGGAATGGAGGGTAGTATGTTAGCATTAGCAAGAAAAATAAACCAGTCGATAATGATAGGCAGCGACATAGAGATAACATTGCTTGAAATAAAAGGCGACCAGGTGAAGATAGGAATAAATGCACCAAAATCCGTACCTATATATAGGAAAGAAATTTATATGCAGATACAGGATGAAAATAAAAAAGCATCAGAGGGTGAAATAGATGTAGAAGTATTAAATAAGTTATTTTCCGGCAAAGCCTAAAATAAGGCGTGGAATTGCCGATATAAAGGATAAAGAAGTTTATGACATTTTTGATTTGGGTTTAATAAGCAGAGCAAAAAACTCATATTTGCTGTAAGTTTTTTTGCATTTATGGCAAATCAGATTAGATCAGATTGAAAAGACAAAAAGAAACAAAAAATGTTACAGTATATGTCAATGGTATCGGTACAAAAAAATTAGTAATCAGTAATTATATTAAAGATTTAATTTTTATTGTACGGGGATAATCATAAAAATTCGGGAATGTAATATAAATGGATTTTTTGCAATTTCGGATAAGCAGCACACAAACATGAAAATCACACGGAGGTGACAATATTATGGAAATAGAATCAATAAAGTCAGTAGGAGCAGCAAACTCAGGAGCAGCATCATCTTATGTACCGCCTGTATCAGATACTTCAGGAAATTCTGTTAAAGTTGTCAATGATACACAGAAAGCAGCAGCGACACCAAGTGAAAGCAATAGCGATTCAAACAATCAGAGCGAAGTGCAAAATCAGGCAAATGAAAATCGAAAGGTAGCTAAGAGTACAATAGACAGCACTATATCTGAGACTAACTCAAAGATAAAAATGTCTAATACTCAGTTGAAATATCATATAGATGAAGAAACTCAGCGTATATCTATCAAGATCATTGACAAGGATACAGACAAAGTTATCCGTGAAGTTCCACCTGAGGAAACACTTGAAGCAATCAAAAAGATATGGGAGATTGCAGGTATCATAGTAGATGAAAAGAGATAACAGGTACATTATCAGGTAATTGTTTGGTGTACCTGCTTAGAATAGGAGGGTTATTATGCCAATAAGAATGACAGGACTTACATCAGGACTTGATACAGAGTCTATAGTAAATCAGCTAATGTCAGCACAGCGTACAAAACAGACAAAAGTTGAAAATAAAAAGCAGAAGCTTGAGTGGAAGCAGGAGATTTGGAAAGGTCTTAATACCAAAATCTATGGATTTTATAAAGACTCGCTTTCAAAGATGAAATATAGCTCAAATTATTCAACAAAAAAAGCGTCAGTGAGTGACTCTACAAAGCTTACGGCAACGGCATCAACAAAAGCGGCAGCAGGGTCATATAAGGTCGCAATAAATAAAATAGCATCTGCACAGTATGTGACAAGTGGAAAACTGGATTATAAAGATACAGATGGAAAAACAGCCAAAACAGCAACATCATCTACAAAGTTAAGTGAACTTGGAATGTCATCAGGTACTGTACTTAAATTAGAAGTGGGAGACAAATCATCAGCTTTAGAAGTAAATGACAGCACAACTATAAAAGATTTTGTAGATTTTTGCAGCAACGCAGGATTAAATGCTACATTTGATGAGAAACAGCAGAGATTTTTCCTTAGTTCAAAAGACAGTGGAGAAGAAAATTCATTTAAGTTGTCTGCAAATGGTTATTCAAGTGATGGACAGACGATTGTAAATAATCTTAACGATGCTGTAGGTTTAACAAATCTTACATCAGATCAGAAAAAGACATATAATTCTATTGTGTATGGAGCGATAGCATCAAATAAAGAAATATCAAGTGATGATATAACTACATTGCAGACATTAGCAAAAAGTTCAGCAGATGCGGAAGCAAACAGTAAGGCAACAGCTTTTTACAGATCGAAGCTCGAAAAGAATTATACATTGTCCGATGAAGATGCAAAGGCAATAGAAGATAAGTATAATGCTAATGGTACACTTACAGATGAGGATAAAGCAACTGCCATTCAAAAAGAAAAAGATGAAAAGAAAAAAGCAGACATTGATAAACAGATGGCAACAGATGAGAGCAAAGCCGCAATAACAACGCTTGTAGAAAGTGGAATCACAGCTCAGAATGTGTCAGATGCTGGCTTAGATGATGCATCACAGTACACATTTGAGTCAAAAACAGAAAGAGATAATGTTGCAAAAGAGGCAGTAAACAATGCGGTGACAGCATACAATAAGGTTGCATCTAAGGGAATCACATCAACAAATAGCGCATTAGCAGCTTTAGGACTTCAAAATGTTGATGGCTCGGCTGTATCTGAATCATCAAATTCTCTTGGAATGGTTGTAACCGAAGCATCCGATACAGAGATCGTTTACAATGGAGCAACACTTAAAAGCAATAATACAAGCATTGAAGTAGCAGGAGTAACACTCGATCTTCTTGGAACGACAGCAGCAGGTGAAACAGTCAATGTAACCGTGAGCAATGATACATCAGCCGTTTATGATACTATCAAAGAGTTCATTACAGAATACAACAGTATTCTTAAGACAATGAATACATATTATGGTGCAGCATCAGCAAGCAGTTATGAGGTACTTACTGATGACCAGAAAAAAGCTATGTCTGACGACGAAGTAGATAAGTGGAATACAAAGATTAAAGATTCACTTCTCCGCAGAGATAGTACCCTTAATAGCCTTATTTCGACATTGAAGACAGATATGATGGGGACAGTGACTGCATCAAACGGTAAGACATATTCGCTTGCTAACCTTGGTATTACGACTTCTTCAAAGAATTATAATGAGGGCGGACTTCTTCATATAAAAGGCGATGAGGATGATGATGAGTTTGCAGATTCAACAAATACACTTATGCAGATGCTTGAGGAAGATCCGGATACAGTAAAAGAAGTATTATCAGGGCTTGCATCAAATCTTTATGACAGCTTAAATAAAAAGATGGGAACGACGACATTAAGTAGTGCACTTACATTTTATAATGATAAGGAAATGGCTTCACAGCTTTCTGACTATAAAAAAGAAATTTCAGATTGGGAGTCCAAACTTAGTGATATGGAAGAAAAATATTATTCACAGTTTAGTGCAATGGAAACTGCACTTGCAAAGATACAAAGCCAGCAGAATACATTGTCAAGTTATCTGGGAAGCTAAAAATTTTAGTGACTGTATTTAATGCATATATTATATAAAACAATTTTATAGTAATTTGTTGTGAAACTTATATTAGATTATAGCGACGGATATTTTTTATTCGTCGCTATAGTTAGAATTGTAAACATAATAAAAATATGATATTATAAATTAAATAATAAGTGAAAATATTATAAAAGAAATGGAGAAGAAAAATGACACCAAATAAGAGAAATGCAGCACAGGCATATAAGCTTAATGCAATAAAGACAGCGTCGCCGGCAAAACTAACAAGTATGCTTTATGATGCGGCAGTGAGATTTACGGATACGAGTATAGAACTTATGGAAAATGATCCAAACAATTTTGAAGAGATAAATAAAAATCTAAAAAAAGCACAGGATTGCATAATGGAACTTAGAATGGGACTTGACTTTAAATATCCGGTAGCAGGTGAGTTTGAAAAGGTATATGATTATATTTACAGACGACTTGTAGAAGGAAATATGACGAAAGATGTAGAGATTATTAAAGATACACTTACACATATACATACTATGCGTGATACATGGAAAGAAGTGGTTCGTCTTAATAATGAAGGTAAAGCGTAGTATAAGTGATTTTATTATACATTTTGTATGATTATTTTGTGCCACAGATGTTTAAGATTATGATTTATCACAGAGCTTAATCTGAAATGTGGCTTATAGATTTTTAAATCTAAAACATTTGCGGAATGGTGACTAATATGGAAAATAAAAGAGTGTATATAACGATACTGTCTGACTCATTAGAAAAGAAGCTTGATGTACTGAAAAAGCTTCTTTTAGTGACAAAAGAGCAGAATATGATATTAAGCGAGAAAGACATTGACAAATTTGATGTATATGGTTTCGATACAGCAGTAGAAAAAAAAGAGAAGCTTATCGGGCAGATGCAGGAGCTTGACAAAGGCTTTGACACTGTTTATGCAAAAGTGGGCAGGTTCCTTTCAGAAAACAAAGAAGAATATAAATCGGAAATTCTTAAGATGCAGAATCTTATAAGAAGTATCACAGATATAGGAGTACAGCTTGAAAGTCTTGAACAGCAGAACAAGACAAAGTTCAATACATTTATAAGAAATAAACGGCATGCAATAAATGATTTCAAACAGTCAAACAGAGTAGCAACATCATATTATCAGAATATGTCAAATCAGCATAGAGAATGGCAGTCGCATTTTCTTGACCAGAAGAAATGATTTTTTGGGGAAAAACTAAAAAAATTTCAAAAAGTACTAAAGTCATGTATCAATCAACCGATATATATATTGAGTAAGTTAATACTTATAGGTTTATCAGAATTTTAGTTCCGGTAAACATAGGCTTTTAACTATATGTGTACGGACAGATAGAAAAAGCAAACTATTAATTATTATCTCAATGGCATGGAAGCCATTGCAAATTCAAGGAGGAAAACATTATGATAGTACAGCATAATATGACAGCGTTAAATGCTAACAGACAGTTAGGTATCACAAACACAAACCTTGCAAGAAGCACAGAGAAGCTTTCTTCAGGTTATAGAATCAACCGTGCATCAGATGATGCAGCAGGACTTTCTATTTCAGAAAAAATGCGTGGACAGATCAGAGGTCTTAAGCAGGCATCTACAAACGCTCAGGATGGACAGTCACTTATCCAGACAGCAGAAGGTGCTATGAACGAGATTCACTCAGTTCTTCAGAGAATGAGAGAACTTACAGTTCAGGCAAAGAACGATACATATTTATCAGAAGATCGTGCAAAGATTCAGACAGAGATGAAACAGCTTCAGTCAGAAATCACAAGAATTGCTACTCAGACACAGTTCAACAAGATGAACCTTCTTAACGGATCATTCCAGAGCAAACAGCTTCAGGTTGGTGCAAATGATGGACAGGTTATCTCATTCAGCATCAATACAATGTCAGCTAAGGCTCTTGGCGTTTCAGGAATTGCATCTGCTATTAGAAAAGCTAAGGGAGCAGATATCGGTACTCAGCTCACAACAATTGATGATGCTATCACGAAGGTATCAACAGCAAGATCTGATCTTGGTGCTATTTCAAACAGACTTGATCATACAATCGCAAATGCTGATAACATGGCTGAGAATCTCCAGTCTTCAGAGAGCAAGATCCGTGATGTAAACATCGCATCAGAGATGGTATCTTACTCAAGCATGAGTATTCTTCAGCAGGCTGGTCAGTCAATGCTTTCTCATGCAAACCAGGCTACACAGGGTGTTCTTTCATTACTCCAGTAATTAAAGGATGTTTTGTTAAGCATACTTATATGCGTAAGAGAGCAGACAGGGTGTTGTGTTTTCATATTATGATTATAACAGTTACTCTGAAAGGAGCTGGCGTAAAGCCGGCTTCTTTTTTTGAAAAGAAATATTAAATAGAAAAGAGGTTAATTATGAGTAGTGAAAAAGAGCAGATTAAAAATACTATTAATGAAGTACAGAAAGTTGTAGATTTATTTTATCAGCAAAACGATAAAGATGCCTTTGATAAATTTTTGATTGTATTAGAAGATATGACAAATGCTATTGACAATCTTGCAACATATAAAAATACTAATCCGGGATTTGCAATGGATGATAAAAAAATATTTAGTATATTAAGCAATGCTATGGAAGCCCTTGAATCGGATGACAAGGTGCTTTTGGCAGATATATTACAGTATGATTTTATAGAATATATTGAAAGTCTTGTAGAAAAAATGGAATAAAATAAAAGAGCAAAGGAATCGAAATAATTATGAAATTGCTTGATTATAATCTGGAAAAATTAAAAAGTAAAAATGAGTATCTGTATGATTGCATAAACACAATTTTAGCTGATCAAAGAATATATGACGAAATATCAAACAAATTTTTTGTGATTGAAACAAAAAATGGCAGTAAAACAATAGAATGTTTAAGTGGTCATAATAAAATAAGACTGAACAGTATGTATAATCCTGAGAGAGAAGCACAAAAATGGGTAATAAATTTTAATAATATATCAAATTATACATCCGTGGCTATGTTTGGTATCGGAAACGGAGTATTTTATAATGCGTTGAAAGAAAAGTTAAATTTACACGCAGATATATTTTTATATGAACCGGATGTTAAGTTATTTATTTTTTGTTTAGCCAATTTTGATTTGTCGGATATATTATGTAATGACAAAGTTTTTTTGTATATAGATGGTATAAATGGTGACAGATTTTTAGAAGATATGTCAGAAAAAATAAATTGGGCAATGTTGTCAACGCAGCTTGAGTGTTTTCATCCGGCATATGATAAGCTTTACAAAGAGAAGTATTTTAAATTTGAGTATGAACTTGAAGAATTTAGAAACATTATTATTGCCAGAAAAAACACATCACTGCTATATGCAAAAAAATTTACTGTAAATGCATTAAAAAATCTAAGGTTTATAAAAGAAAGCAATTATATTAGTGAATTAAAGGGAAAAATAGATAAAGATGTCCCTGTGATAATTGTGTCAGCAGGACCGTCACTTGATAAAAATATAAACATTTTAAGAAAGGCAGAGGGAAAAGCCTTTATATTGACGGTTGATACAGCAGTTAAATACCTGCTTGCAAATGACATCAAATTTGACGCTATAGTAACTGTAGACGGCAGAAAGAGTCTTAAACACTTTAATGATGACAGATGTAGCCGATATCCGTTATTTACTGTACCGGATGCAAAAAGTGATGTACTTGAAAAAAATCATTCAAGAAAAATATGGATAAATGGAACAGGATATTTACAGGTTTTGTATGAAAAATACAATATGAAATTTCCAAAATATATTTCCGGAGGTTCTGTTGCAACAGCGGCATTTTGGATAGCAGAAATTTTGGAAGTAGAAAAGATAATACTTGTTGGGCAGGATCTTTCATATGACGGTGAAATGACTCATGCAGGAAAAATAAAACAAAATGTAGGGTGGAAAGATTCACAGGAAATATATGTTGAGGGTATAAACGGAGATAAAGTAAAGACAAGAGCTGATTGGTTAAATTTTATCAAATGGTTCGAGAATGCTGTTGAGAGAGTAAAGGGAAAAACAGATGTTATAGATGCTACCGAAGGTGGAGCTAAAATTGCAGGAACATTAATTATGCCGTTGCGTGATGCTATAGAAAGATATTGTAACAAAGAATTTAAATTCTCGAAGATTTTAAAAGAACTGCCTGTTACATTTGATGAAAGAGTATATACAAAATTATGCAATGATATATACAGTATAAAAAATGGACTTGTGGAAATATCTAAGGCAGCAAAAAAAGGAAGTATGTCAGCGATAGATAATATAGATATGCTTAAGAATAAAAAATATTTATCAGATAAGTTAAACCGGAATCAGGAAATAATGGTTCAATCGCAGAAACAGATTCAAAATCAGGATATATATATTCTTCTTGATGAATATATATCAGCAGATATAGAAGAAAGATTAAGTACGGTTGGTGAGCATTATGATAATGTCAGGGATGAATTATTGGAAAAAAGTATGAATTCTAAAGTTTTGTTTGCTGCTTTAGAAAAAGCAGCAAATGAATTGTTACCTGTTTTAGAAGATACAATAAAGCATCTTTAGGCAGCAGAGGAATATAGAATATGAAAAAAAGCATACAATATTTGGACAACATAATAAGAGCAGTATCTGAAAATATATATTATAAAAAAAATAAATTGTATGATAAAACAGACAGAATTTGCGAATATGTTTCTGAAGAATTACAAAAGCTGGTTGTTTTTTTAAAAGAAATAAATGACGAAAAATTACAACAACAGTTTATGGAACTTATGGAAAAAAACGATGTATATGGCGGTGAATTTTTAAAGATTGTATGTAAGATAAAAGAATATATATTGAGTAAGTATAAAACAGATGCATCTTTGTATTGCGGTAAAAATCTGGATTTATTATTAAAAAAAGATAAAAAATTGTATGAATATGTTATTGATAGCAGATTATCATGCGGCAGTGAAGAAAGAAAATACCAAATAGACTGGAATAGAATATTTGATATTTCGATGATAATTGAGAAAGAAAAAAGAGAAAAGATTAATATTTGTTCTTTTGGAAATCCGTGGCAAGAGGCATTGCTTTATGCACATAGTATAAATGATAATGCGGATGTGTGTATAATATTTGGCTTTGGGCTGGGGTATCATATCCAGGAAATGGCGGCAATGTATCCCAATATGGAGATATATGTGCTAGAGAATGATATTGAGCAGATAAGAACAGCAATAAATTATAGAAATATGACAGATATATTGGCAAATAGAAGAATCCATATTATATATTGCAATGAAATATTGGAGTATGCCGGAAATTTGGAAAGTATTATTCAAAAATATGACAGAGATATAATTGATTGTAAAATGTGGATGCCATCAGTTAAGGCAATAGAAAATAATGAATTAAAAGAACTGTTAGAACAGTATAAGATTTCTTTTTTTTCGATGGAGTATTTTGAAAATGATCTTATACGGAATTTTGATAACAATATATCATTAAATGATGATAATATAGATGACATAAGAAAAAATGTTATCGGAAAAAATGTAATATTGATTGCTGCGGGACCATCTCTTGAAAATGAACTTGTGTCTCTAAAGGCTGTTTTAGAGTCAAACGAAAGACAAAACATATGCGTTATCTGTGTTGGAAAGATTAGCAGGAAGTTGTTGGAAAATAAAATTAAGCCTGATTACATAGCTGTTACTGATGCAAAAGATAGTACAAGATGGCAGATATCTGGCATTGAAGATTGCGGAATTCCATTGTTGTATCTTTCCACAGCAGCATCAAATGTTGTAAGTTCATATACAGGAAAGAGATATATTGCTTACCAAAACGGTTTTGAAAAGGCTGAAAAAATGGCAGAAATAAAAAAAAATACATTATTTGATACCGGCGGTTCAGTAGCAACATTTGTCATAGATGTTGCAATAAGGTTTAAGTGTAAAAGTCTTATATGTGTAGGTCTTGATTTGGGGTACGCAGGCGAAAGTTCCCACGCATTAGGTGTCGGAAAGAAAATTGTTGATAAAAACAGGCTGAAGAAAGTTGAGGCTGTTGGGGGAGAGGTTATTTATACAAACAAGAACTTGGATTTATATAGAAAATGGATAGAAAAAAGGGTTTCAAATGAGAAAAATATAAACATGATAAATGCATCACATGGTGCGAGGATAAATGGAATGGAAGAAAAAAGTATAAAAGATATATTTAGAAAAAAATATGAAGTTTTGGCGGTAATACCAGCAAGAAGCGGTTCTAAGAGTGTTAAAGACAAAAATATAAGACTGATTGCCGGAAAACCTATGATAGCCTATTCGATAGAACACGCATTAAAAAGTCCTAGTATAAACAGAGTTATAGTAAGTACGGATAGTGAAGTATATGCAAATATATCAAAAGAATATGGAGCGGAAGTTCCGTTTTTGCGTCCAGATGAATATGCTACGGATACTGCACTTGATATAGATGTATTTAAACATGCATTGTCATACCTTAAAGAAGAAGAAAATTATGTGCCGGATATAGTAGTTCAGCTTAGACCAACTTATCCTATAAGAGATATACAGGATATTGAAAATATGATAAAATATCTAATAGAACATCCGGATGTTGATTCAGTCAGATGTGTGGCACCGGCAAAAGAAATACCGTATAAGATGTGGTTTATGGATCAGGATGGATTATTAGAACCAATTATGAAAGACATTCCTGAGTGTTACAATATGCCGAGACAACAGTTGCCAAAAGTATATTATCAAAATGCCTGTATAGATGTATTTAGAACCACTGTCGTTACGGAGAAAGATTCTATGACGGGAGATGTTATAGCTGGTTATCAGATGAATGAGAACTATGATATAGATACTGAAGAAGATTTCATTAGGGCAAGTGAAAGTATCAAAAGGGGACTTTAATAATGGAATATTTAGAAAAAAATCTTGAAAAATTAAGAAAATACCGTAAATATTTTTATGAAAAACTTATTGATATTATGCAAAAAGGAGATTTGAAGTATGATAGGTTTAATATTCTCACAACAAGAGATGGAGATAAAACAATAGAAATTGCAGTAGGAAATGAAAGGCATAGATTGAATAGCCTCTATAGTCCTAAAAAAGAAGCGGAAAGGTGGGCTGATAAATATAAATTTAACAACATAAATACATCAGTAGTGATGTTCGGCATCGCAAATGGTGTTTTTGCAAGAGCAATACTTGACAAATTGAAAAAGGATGCTGTCTTTTTTCTTGTGGAACCGGATTTATCGTTATTTGTCTATTGTCTTAAAAATTTTGATATGCGTGATATAATATCAGATGCAAGGGTACATTTTTTTGTTGATACCATAAATTATGAAGATATTTATTTTTCTTTTTTAAATACGATTACAGAAGTTATGCTTCCTAATCAATTTGTCTGTACATATCCGGAAATGGATAGGATTTATGGTGATAAAGCTCAGAATTTCATGGAGATTATTAAGAATTGCTATGGTGTGCAGTTATCACTTGGAATAGATTTTTATAATGTCTATGAGAAAACAGTATATAATACTTTCAAAAATCTGCATTTTATTAAAGGAAGTAATTATTTGACGGAATTTATAGGAAAGATACCTGATGAGGTTCCTGTTATTATAGTATCAGCAGGACCATCACTTGATAAAAATGTAGATGATTTAAAAAAAGCAGAGAAAAAAGCTTTTATTGTTGCTACGGATACAGCTGTTAAAACACTGATAGCACATGATGTTCCTTATGATGTTATAATAACAAAAGATGTAAAGAAAAGTGCTATACATCTAAAGGATGAAAGATGTCATGATCATCCTATGATAGCAGATATATGTTCTAAAAATAGTATATTGGAAGAAAACAAAGGGCATAAGATATGGAACAACACATCTAATTTTATGTGCAGGCTGTATGCCAAATATGGATTAAAATACACATCGTGTATGCTTGGAATGTCAGTAGCAACAGATGCATTTACGATGGCTGAGCTCATAAGTGCTAAGAGAATAATTTTGATAGGGCAGGATCTTGCATATGCTGGAGAGTATTCACACGCAGGAAGTGTAGCAAATCATAGTTATGATAATATAAACGGAATTTATGAGATAGAAGGAATTTATGGGGATAAAGTAAAGGCGAGAGGCGATTGGGTAGATATGATTCATTGGTTTGAAGCAGAAATTGCAAAAGTCAGGGATGATATAGATGTTATTGATGCAACGGAAGGTGGTGCTAAGATACAGGGAACGAGAATAATGAAGCTTTCAGAAGCTATAGAACTGTATTGCAAGAAGAAATTTGACTTTCAGGAAGTATTAAATCAGATGCAGCCCACATTTTCGGAAGATATGTATGAAAAATTAAGAGAGGACCTGTACAATATGAAAAAGGAGCTGAGTGATATATATAGTTGTTCAGAGGAGGGTATTAAAGCTGCGGATGATATGCTTTTATTACTTGACGGACAAGAAACTCAGCAGGCAGACATAAAGCTTGGAGAAAAAGCGGAGATTGTCAAGAAAAACATGAAATTTATTGAAGAACAACTGGTATATGAAATAATAAATGATTATATGGAAACAAAAATTAAAAGTGCATTAAAAATAAATATGCTCGGTGATGATAGAGCAGAAAATGCAAAGTTTTCATGTGAGTTATCAAAGGAAGCATTTAATGCAGCAATAGAGACGGTAGATTACGCAATGCCAATCTTACAGGAGGCATTGGAGAGTATATGAGAGAAGTGGAGGATAATAAAATGAGCAGATTATTTAATGATTTATTTATTTTTGAGATGGCAAACAGTCATCAGGGAGATGTGGAACATGGAAAAGACATCATCCATGAAATGGGAAAGATTGCAAGAAAGTACAATATAAATGCAGCAGTAAAACTACAATATAGAAATCTTGATAATTTTATACATCCTGATTATGTAAACAGAACCGATGTACCACATGTGCCAAGATTTATGAGCACAAGACTTACATATGATCAATTTACTGAACTTGTTGATGCTATCAAGGAAGAGGGAATGATAGCCATTAGTACACCATTTGATGAGGGTAGTGTAGATTGGTGTATGGAACAGGGAATAGATATCATAAAGATTGCAAGCTGCAGTTCACTTGACTGGCCACTACTCGAAAAGGCAGCAGCAACGGGTAAACCGCTTATTATATCTACAGGTGGAAAAACATTATCAGACATAGATAAGCTTTATAATTTCTTTTCACACAGAAAATGTGATTTTGCATTTTTGCATTGTATTGCTGAATATCCGGCACCTGCCGACCATCTGCAACTTGATTTTATTGACCGCATGAATAAAAGATATAGAGATGTTACAATAGGATATTCCGGTCATGAAGATCCTGATGATAATACGGTTGCAATGCTTGCTGTTGCAAAGGGGGCAAAGATACTTGAAAGACATGTTGCACTGCCGACAGAAAAATATTCAATAAATGCGTATTCAATGACACCTGCTCAGGCAGATAAATGGGTTGAAGCAGTAATAAAAGCAAGAACTATATGTGCCACAAAGAAAGAAAATGACAAATATGTAAGCCAGGCAGAGATTGATTCTCTTAATTCTCTTATGCGTGGAGTATATCTTAAACATGATGTAAAAGCAGGAGATACAATAGGCATTGATGATGTATTTTTTGCCATGCCATGTCAGGAAAAACAGATGAATAGTGGAGAGTTTAACGATGGTATAGAAGTATCCAGAAATTATGCAGCTAATGAGGCACTTTTTGAGACAAGACATATTACATCGACAAAGCTTGCAAGAAGTGTTATACATGATGCTAAAGGTATGTTGTATGAGGCTGGAATTGTACTTGGAGATGACATAGAGATAGAACTGTCACATCATTATGGGATGAAGAATTTCAGACAGACAGGTGCTATCATAGTAAGTGTTATAAACAGAGAATATTGTAAAAAAATACTTATAGTGCTTCCGGGGCAGAAACATCCTATGCATATGCATAAGATAAAAGAGGAAACATTCCAGCTTTTATATGGAGACCTTGAAATTGTGCTCGATGGAGAAGAAAAGGAGCTTAAGGCTGGTGATGTTCAGACGGTTCTTCGAGGACAGAAACATGCATTTACATCAAGAAATGGTGCAATATTTGAAGAGATTTCAACAACACATATACGCAATGATTCATATTATGATGATCCTAAAATAAGTAAACTTGACCCTATGGATAGAAAGACAATATTGCGTAAGTGGTAATAAAAAGGTGGAGTGAATTGGATTGGATATAAGGAAATTTAAAAGTGAAAATTATAGTAAAATATAGAGGAAAGGGATTATAGATAAATTTTTGAGTGTATTGTCAAGTGACGATGAGATAATAAATGTAATAATATAAAAACGGTAAGCTATATAAAATTTTTTGTATAGCCTACCGTTTTTAATATAGTAAATTATTTTTCTACAACAGCGAATAAAGTATCAGCTTGCTTATTTTTTATTAAAGAATCTATATATTCTTTATTTAAATCATCTGTTATCAAAGCTTTATATACAGAACTTAGGCGACCGCTTGGTCTGCCGTCAGATAACCAGTATAAGTTATTAGAAAGATTGTACCGCTGTATCTGGCTAATCTCGTAATTTGAAAATTTGCAATTATCAAAAATGTATTTAAGCCCTTTTTCATTATAATTAAAAAGATGTGCTTTTTTATAATAATGTTCTATAAATGGACGGCATCGAAAAGTTTTTAACATTACATCGTCAACATTAGGAACCTCTATATAAATCTTTCCGTTTTCATTTAATAATTGTTTTAAATTCTTGAGAAAATCAATTGGTTTTTCAATATGCTCTAATACATGAAACATAAAAATTTTATCAAATTTGGTTTCAAAGTCTTCAGGATTTTTGGCTACATGAATATTATATTTGGTAAGTCTGTCTTTAATATATGCCCTGGCTTTACTATCCCATTCGGTAGCATACACATCTTTTACATAAGCAGATATAGCAGCAGTGAAATATCCAACAGAAGAACCTATTTCAAGAATTTTGTCATTGGCTGATAAGTCATTTTTGACTCGTTCGGTTCTGAGTTTTGCCTCGCCTAAAAAATTATTAAATACTTTATCGAGTTCGGTGTAGTCGTAATAATCTGCAGTATGCACCTCTTCTCTAAAAGTGCCGTCGTAATATTCTGATAAATCTTGAGAGGGAAGTGGATACATAAAATGTGTTTCGCAGTTTTTGCATTTATACATTTTACATGAATCATCAGTAATATTTCGTATTTTATAATCTTGTAGTTCGACTTCAGTACATCCGCAGAGTTTACATTTAATATTTAAATTGTTAAGCATTTCAACCTCCATGTCGAGTATAACACAATAATTTGGTTATATATGTGTATATATACCATTATCTATATCGGCATAAATAAAAAAAGATGTAGGAGAGAGAATAAGAATATTATAAAGTTAAATAGGAAAAGTGTATCTAGAAAAAAATGGAAAACATTTAGTTTGAATATGGGATTAAACAAAATAAAAAAAATGTCGATATATATATCAAGTAAAGCAGCAGGGAAGCTGTGAACAGACAAATGAACATTTCATGGAGGAAATAGTAATGATTATCAAGATAACTGATAGACTACATTATTGGGGGCAGTTATTACTGTTGCCGGTCTATTGGTTATCTTTTTTAGTACCACGAGATAAAAAAATTTGGCTTTTTGGCAGCACTTTTGGAAGAAGATTTGCAGATAATCCCAGATATTTATATCTTTATGTAAGCCAGCATAGAGATGAATTGGGAATCAGACCTATTTGGATATCACATAACGAAGATGTAGTTAAAATGTTGAATGCTGAAGGTTATGAAGCATATATGTATCACAGTTTGAAAGGAATTTGGTTTGCTTTACGCGGAAAGCTTTATTTGTATGATAATTATTCAAAGGATATAAATTTTTGGCAGAGTGGTGGTGCACTTAAGATAAACCTATGGCATGGGATACCTTTAAAGAAAATTCAGCATGATAATGTTTTTGATAAATTCAGACATCCGAAAAATTTTTGGGGAAAAATAAAGAATTTCCCAAGAAATATCTCAGATGAAAAACCGAGTCACTATGTACTCACTACATCCGAAAATTTAAGATATATTTTTTCTTCGGCGTTTAAGACAGAAAATATTTTGATTGCAGGATATCCAAGAAATCAGGTTCTTATATCCGATGATATAAAGAATATATATTTAGATGAAGAGAATAGAGACAGAAAAAAGATTATCAGTTTTTTGAAAAAAAAAATAAATGGTGGAAATAAAAAAATGATTTTTTATATGCCAACATTTAGAGAAAGTGAAACTCTTTTTTTTCAAAATTTTGATAGAGATGATTTTCAAAAATTTTTAGAAGAAAATAATCTTTTGTTTTGCATAAAACTTCATCCAAAGTCAAAGCTTAATGAAGAATTTAGAAATATTCAAAGTGAAAATATTATGGTAATAAATAAGGATGCAGATCCATATGTTTTTTTGAAAATGGCAGATGTGCTTATTACAGATTATTCGTCAATATATTTTGATTATCTGTTGCTTGACAGACCAATAATATTCTTCGCCTATGATTTAGAAGAATATTTGAATGATTCGAGAGAAATGTATTTTGATTATGATGAGTTTACACCAGGGGAGAAGGTAAACGATTATCATGAATTAAAAAAAAGCATATTAAGATGTGTAAATTTGGACAATGAAAATCGAGACGAATATTCTGATTTTAGAAAAAAGATCAGAGAGAAAGTTTTTGAGTATGATAATTTGAAAACTTGCTTGGCGAGTATAGAAATGATAAGTTATGCAAAGAAAAATTAATACAGGGGAGGTGCAGAGGTGTATTATACAGATGAAAATATAAAGAATTTAAAACGAATTTATGATCAAAATAGTAGAAAGCAGTATGTGAGATTGGATTTAAATGAAAACCCAGGTGGATTAGATGAAAATTTTATAGAACAAACTTTAAAAGAGATTACGCCGAGGCTTATATCTGAATATCCGGAAACATTAGAGTTTTCACAAAGTCTGGCAGATTATTTGAAAGTGGATTTGGAAAATATTTGTCTTGTAAATGGATCATCAGAGGGAATAAGATATATTATAGAAATTTTTACTTCTGTTGGTGGAAAGATATTAGGGGTGGTGCCTACATATGCTATGTTTGAAGTGTATTCTAAAATGTATGGTCGTGAATTTGTAACTGTATCTTATACAGATGAGTTAGAAATGCCGATTGAAAATATATTGTCTGCAATGACTCCGGATATACAATTATTGATATTGGTTAATCCAAACAATCCTATGGGAAATGCTTATTCGGAAAAAAACATTAAGAAAATAATAAAGAAAGCAAAAGAAAATGAAATAACAATATTAATAGATGAGGCATATCACTATTTTTATCCAAATACTTTTTTGAAATATGCTTTAAATGAAGAAAATATTTTTGTTACGAGAACATTTTCAAAGTTGTTTTCTCTGGCAGGACTTAGACTTGGATATGTCGTTGGAAAGAAAGATGGAATAAAGCTGGTGCAGAAATTGTGCACACCACATAATGTAAATGCAGTAGCAATGTTATTTGCACAAAGGATTATTGAAAAACCAGAGATTATTGATGAACTTATCGAAAAGCATAAATTTGGCAGAGCGTATTTGATAAGTGAATTAGAGAAGAACTCTTATCAATATAAAGGTGAAAACGGTAATTTTATTTTTATCAGACCCAAAACAGATGCAGATGAAATCGTAGATATAATGAGAAAAAAATATGGAATCTTGATAAAAAGTTATGATGGAATAGGCAGATTTGGAAAATGCTTGAGAGTAACTACGGCAGAAAAGAAGTATATGGAGAAGTTTGTTACGGCATTGCTAGAGATAGAAAAAAGCATTAACTGAATTAAAGGAAAGGCATAAAATATGGGATACTATGATAAAAAGTGCAATGAATTGATTGAGGAATATGGTCTTATTAGAAATGACTTTATAGACAGTGTCCAGATACACAATATTATACTTGGATTATTGCAGCAGAAATGTTTGAAAGGAAGAATTGCTTTATGGGGGGCGGGATATAATAACTCCCTTACAAGTCATGCAGCTGTCCTTCTAACAAAGTATGCAAGTTGTCTTCAGGGAGTCGTATGTTTGATTGATTCATGTAAGGAGATACAGGGAAAAGAATACTTTGGACATCCTATCATAGCTCCAGAGGATATTGAAAAATACAATTTAGATTTAGTAATTATTTCATCACGTTCAAGTGGTGAATCCATAAAGAAGAGCTTGGAAAAATTCGGACTCGGAATAGAAAGTCTGGATATATATCAGGAACTAAGAGATAGAGGAATAGATATACATTATAATTTCTTTGAAGAAAGAAGTTTTTATTCGGAGTTATATGATGTAAGAATTGAATATGAACAGGCGGAGGATGATAAAAAAGCAGATGTTTTGCGGAAACTCATTGCTTCGTATATGCATATAAAAGATTTTTATTATGGAATAAAGTATATAGATGAGTATATAGAAAATGGTTATAAGGAAAGCAGTTTATTAGCGGAGTTTAAAGAAAAACTTTTAAATATAATTGCTGATGTAGCAAGGAAAAATTCGGAAAGAAAAGATGACATTACAATACACTATATTGATGCATTAAGAGCTATTGATGTATTTGATAATGAAAATCCTGGGAGATATAAGGTACTTAAAGATTATTTAAAAGATTCTGCAGTTTTTAAAAATATATATTCCACTGCACCTACAACATATGAGAGTATGTATAGTGTAACCACAGGAAAGATGCCGTTTACTGAGAATGTTTATGAAGATCGTTTTATATTTGCTCCCGAAGAGTTTCCGGTTATGATGGAAGCTATAGACAGAAATTATAAAATAAACCTTTATTCATCAGGAGAGTGGAGAATTATAAGAGAAGATAGCAGGGTGAATTATGTAGATCAGATACATTTTACAGATAAATTATGGAAGATGGCATGTGATACGGCTGAGAGTAGTGAAAAAACATTTAATTATCTTTACTATCCATGGGAACTTCACTTTCCATTGTTATGCGGATTTCATAGAAAAAAACCGGTGCCGATGGGATTTAAAGATGTTGGAATAGTAGATATGTCAGAATTTATAGAGGGACAATTAGCTGATTGTCTTGACTATGTAAATCTTCAACTTGACTATTTTAAAAACATAGTAGCTGATAATGGCTATACAGTTATATTTAGTGACCATTCTCAGATTGTATATGATGAGGAGAAATGTGTACCGTTTTTTGATTATTATAATTATCCAGATCGTTCGACTCATTGTGTAATGGCTATAAAAGGGCCAGGCATAGAACATAAAGAATATGATGAAGTTGCATCACTAGTGGACTTTAATAGGATATTTAAAGATTTTATATGGGAGAGAAATTATAAATTACCAGAGAGAAAAATTGCACAGTTCCAGTATTATAGTACGCATAACAAGGCTTTCAGAGATGTAGCCGAAGAAAAAGGACTTACTGATTACATTGATGGAATAGCAGGTTTTATATCAAAAGATTATTTATATGCAGTTACTAATACAGGAGTTAAAGAAGTGTATCGCATGGGAAATCATCGTGATAATATTATTGATACTCCAGAGGGTATGGCATATGCCGAAGAGATAAATAATAATTATAAAATTGAGTTTCCTAAATTTTTGAAATTAACATATTGATTTGTATTAAATTAATATGAATTGTAATATCAGTGATTGTGAGGTGATGAACTTGAAAAAAGTAATTACATATGGAACATTTGATTTGTTTCATTATGGTCATCAAAATTTGTTAAAAAGAGCAAAAGAACTTGGAGATTACCTTATAGTAGGGGTAACATCAGAAGATTTTGATGTCAACAGGGGAAAGTTGAATGTTCAGCAATCATTGATGGAAAGAATTAAAAATGTAAAAGAATCCGGCTATGCTGATGAAATAATAGTTGAAGAGTATGAGGGGCAGAAGATAGATGATATACAGAAATATGATATAGATATATTTGCTATAGGTTCAGACTGGAAAGGTGATTTTGATTATCTTAAAGAATATTGCGATGTTGTTTATATTGATAGGACAAAAGGAATTTCAAGTTCAGAAATAAGAGAAAAACAGCAGTCTGTAATTATGGGAATTATAGGAAAAGGCACAATGATAGATAAATTTGTGTCTGAGTCTAAATTTGTAAGCGGAGTTACCATAGGTGATATATGTGAACCTGTATTATATGAGGATAGTGCAGATATAAAGTTTGCAAAAGAAAAAGATATAGAAGATATGCTTAAAAAATCTGATGTGGTTTATATATTGACAGGACCGGCAGCAAGAGGGGATTATGTAAAAAAAGCATTAGATAATGCTTGCCATGTTATGTGCGAATCTCCAATATCGTTGAAAAAAGAACAGACAAAAAAATTGTATGATTATGCAAAGAAAAAAGGGATTGTATTGTTTGAAGCACTTAAAACAGCTTATATGAAAGCTTTTAACAGATTGGTTGTTCTTGTGAAAGGTGGGATTATAGGTGATATAAAAGCAATCGATGCTACTTGTACATCAATGCAGCCATCAAATAAATGGTTTTATAATAAGGAAAATGCGGGGGGGAGTTTTACGGACTGGGGACCGTTTGTATTATTACCTGTTTTAAAAATTTTTGGTTTAGATTATAAAAAATGCAGTTTTGTAACAGATATTGATGAAAAAAAGGGAATAGATATTTTTACACAAATAAGTTTATTGTATAAAAACGGTATTGCAAACTTAAAGGTAGGATATGGAGTCAAATCAGAAGGTGATTTGGTTATTTCTGGTACGAAAGGATATATATATGTACCGTCACCGTGGTGGAAAACCGAGTATTTTGAAGTCCGTTTTGAAAATTTTAATGATAATAAAAGATACTTTTATAAGATTGATGGTACAGGAGAACGATATGAGATTGCAGAGTTTATGCGAGAGATAAGAACAAAGGATAGAAATGTATTATTATCATCTGAAGTGTCATGTTTTATAGGATATGTTATGGAAAGATTTGAAAGTAAAGATGAAGACACTGCTATTTTGAAAAAAGGAGAGTAACATGAAAACGAAAATTTTACAATATAGCGAGGTTGATTCGGAAGAATGGGACGATTTTGTATATAAAAATAAGGGTGGATATGCATATCATCTTTATGATGTTATAGCATTGGATCGCTGGGAAAATGATAAAAATAAATCTTTTGCGATTTTTGATGAAGATCGGAAAGAGATAGTTATGATAATGCAATTACATTTGGAGTATAAAAAAATCACAGATAATGGGAATAGCGAGTTAAGGGCTAGACTTCATTCAAGGTGGGGGTTCGTATATAAAGACGGATTACATAGAAAAGAATTTAATAAATTGGTAAAAGGATTTAAAGAATATATAGATGAATTATATAAAAAATATAATGTTTATAATGCTATGGAAATCGCTATTCCACCATTGTGTGAATTGATGCAGCCACAAAAAGGAAATTTGATAAATCAGACAATGTTTTTTGGGTACAGACCATCTGTTAGGTATACTGCAGTGGTTGATTTAAAAAAGAATATAGAAACTATGCTGGCAGATTGTGAGCAGACAACAAGACAGGCAATTCGTAAGATTTCAAATGAAAAGAGATATATAGTGAGAATGGCAGATTCTACAAGAGAAGATTTTGATATATATGTAAAGTTACATAAAATGACCTATACAAGGACAAATTGTGAACATGCTATTATAAGAGATGAGTATAATGAAAATATATTTTTTAATTTAATGCCAAAGGATTTGTGTAAAGTATATTTTTTGGTTGATGAGCATGAAAATAAAGTTGTTGCAGCAACAGTAATTTTGTTATTCAAAAATACAGCATATTATTGGTGGGGGGCATCTGAAAATGACAAAGAAGATGGAGTAAATAAATATTTATTATGGAAAGTAATGTTAGAGGTTAAGAAATTATATAGCGATGAATATGAATATTTTTGGTTTGAAACAGGTGGGATATATTTATGGGCAAGAAATGGGAAAACTAAAGGATTATCTGATTTCAAAAAATGTTTTGGAGTAAAAATTCATCCTATATGGACTGGAACATATTGTTGTTAATTGGAGGAAATATATGGAATTTAAAACATGTGCTGAGTTTGCATTTAGTAATTTGGAAAAAAAAATAAAAGAGTTTAATTTATTTAAGAAAAAAATATATATATATCAGTATAGCTCACCTGCTAAATTGTTTATTACATATTTATTGGAAAAACAGATAAACATAATTGCTATTGTTGATATAAGAAATGATAAATTGGATAAAAAATTTTTAGGAATTCCTGTAATTGATATTAAAGAATTTGAAACAAAGATTGATGATGATAGTGTATTGTTATGCGAAAGAGGACAATATGAAAAATGCATTTTAGATATTAAATATTCCAGCAAAAACAGAATTATTAAGAAAATAATAAGTATAGATGTATATAATTATAAGGCTAAAGAGGATTGTCTGGAATGGAAAGATAGCTATCACAATATTGAATTAAAAGAAGTACATGATGAAATGTTAGATATACTAAAATGGTTTCATGAATTTTGTGAAGATAATAATTTATATTATGTTTTATATAGTGGGAGTTTAATTGGTGCAATAAGACATGGGGGTATTATTCCATGGGATGATGATATTGATGTAATTATGCCGGCGGGAGATTATCTTAAATGTTGTAAAATGTTGAGTGGAATAAAAAAATATGAATTTAAAAGTATATTTAGTGAAAATAATCATCCATTTATAAGTACGATATCAAAGTTGACATCTAAACATTATAGATATGAAGAAAGAAATTTTCCTTTACGTGTAGATATGGGAATAGGAATGGATATATGGCCGTTGGGAGGAGTACCAGAAAATGAGGATAAACAGTTAGAATTTTCACAAGAATTAGAAAATATAGGAAATGAATGGAAACAGAAAGTAGTTATTCCGTATGGAACAATGGAATATAAAAAAGAATTGTACGAATATATGGTAAATAAGATAAAAGATGCTATTAAAAGGTATGATATAAAAAATAGTAGATATGTTTCATGTGTATATTGTGGAACATTTGGATTTAATGGTAATAAATCGAGAGTGATGTTAAAAGAAGATTATTTAGAACGAAAACTAGCGAAATTTGAGCAATATAATTTTTGGATTCCTAAGGGATATGACAAAATTTTAAGAACGGATTATGGTGATTATATGGAGATACCTTCTATTGAGAAAAAATTAGATAAAAAGATTAAAGTTTATTATAGATAAAAGGGGGAATTTTAATTGTTAAGCAAAATAGAATTTGACATAATAAATATGTTATATGAAAATGATAAATTGACTGAAAAAGAATTGGCAATTAAATTATACAAGGATGTAGAGAAAATTAAAGTTGCAAAAAAAAAATTATCAGATAAAGGCTACTTAATTGATAGTAGAGTTTCTATAACAGGGGAAAAAATATTAAAAGAACATGAGATAGAAAATGCAATAATATTGGCAGCAGGTATGTCAACAAGATTTGTGCCTTTAAGTTTTGAAAAACCCAAAGGGTTGTTAAAAGTTAAGGGACAGGTTTTGATTGAAAGACAGATACTTCAACTTAGAGAAAAAGGAATAGATGAAATTATAATAGTAGTTGGATATATGAAAGAACAATTTAAATATTTAATCGATAAATTTGGTGTTATATTAATAGAAACAAAGGAATATGAGAAAAAAAATAATCATTCAAGTATTTATGCAGCTAGAAAGTATTTGAAAAATTCAATAATTACATCTTCAGATTTATATTTTAAAGAAAATATTTTTCAAAAATATGCTTATGATGCATATTATACTGCTGTTTATAAAAGAGGAAAAACCGCGGAGAGAGGTATTATATTAGATGAGGATGATAGAATATTAAATACCATGTATGGTGATAGATGTTATGATATTTGGGTAACATTAGGTTACGCTTTTTTTAATCAGAGATTTTCGAATAATTTGATTAAAATTTTGGATGCAATATATGATTTACCAGAAACATATAATAAATTTTGGGCTGATATACAAGATGAAAATTTGAAAGAGTTGTATATGTATGCGAAATTATGTGATGAAAATGTGATATATGAATTTGATTCATTAGAGGAATTGAGAAAATTCGACAAGAAATATTTAGTGAATTCTGAATCTAATATAATGCGCCAAGTATGCTATATGTTGGGGGCAAGAGAGGATGAAATTATAGATATTGAGTCATTAAGAAAAATAAAGAAAACTTTATTTAGATTTAAATTTAGAGATTGTTTCTATATCTGTGATGTGGCTGAAAATGACAATTATAAAATTTCTTATGAAGGTTATGTATATTATTTATGTAGAGATATTAAAAAGAAGTTCGTAAGATTATACAAAATAGACAAAAGTATTAAAGTAATGGGGAAAAATGACTATAATATAAAAAAAGATTTGAAACAAGTATATGAGTATTCAAAGGAATTCATAGATTATCATAAAAGAGCCTTACCTTTATGTGCAGCAGAAAATGTGATATCGAAATTTGTAAATTTGCCTTTGACATATGGATTTCAAGAACGATATATCATGAATAATACATATTCTTTTAATATGGAAGATAATTTTATCGGTTGTGAAAAATTGTTTCCATTTTATCAAAAGATATCAGAAATATGCAGCATAATGTTTGGGGCAAGATATACAGATGCCAGACCGTTTAGTGGAATGAACTGTATTGATATGATTGTAAAAACAGTATGCAAACCAGGTGATAAAATTATGATATTGGGAAAAGAGCATGGCGGGCATGCATCAGTAAAACCAGTTGTAGAAAGATTAGGATTAAAGACTTTTATTGCACCATTTTCTGTTAAGAATTTAGATTTAAAATATGAAGAATTAAATGATATGGTAAAAAGAGAAAAGATTCAGTATATATTATTAGCACCGTCAGATATAATTAAAGCTTTTGATTTGGAAAAAATAGATACCTCATCATGTGTATTAATGTGGGACTGTAGTCAATTACTAGGATTGATTGCTGCAAAATTATGCAAAAATCCTTTAGACAATATGGATAATGTAATTATGTTTGCAGGAACACATAAGACTTTTCCCGGACCAGCATCAGGACTAATAATGACAAATGAAAAATATTTACATGATAGAATGGAAACACAAATTAATCCTAAATATTTAAGACATTCTCAGATGCATCAAAAGATCTCTTTATTATTTGCTTTGATAGAATTTGAAATGTATGGTGTTGATTATATGGCACATATGGTACATTGTTCTAATTATTTAGGTGAAAAGCTGCAAGAGGCTGGTTATGATATTGCAAGAGTAAATGGGCAAATATCATATACACATCAAATTTTTATAAGATGTGATGAAAATTTGATGAATACTATATATGATAATGCATATAGATGTGAAGTTACATTAAATAAAAAAGTGAAAGAATTATTTAACGGCTATGGAATCCGTATAGGAACGCAGGAAATAGCCAGGTATAATTGGGATGATAATGCATTAGATATTGTTGCAAAAATAGTTAAACTATTATCTCAAAAAAATATAGATATAGATAGAGTTTTAAAACTTAAGAATAAATTACCTGAAAAAAAATTATCATATACATTTTTAGATAAGGAAATAAATGATTTTTGGGAATTAGAAAGGTATTAAAATATGAACATAGAAAATGAATTTAATAAAATAGTTAGTGGTTTAAAAGAGTTTCGAAATCATGATTTTTTAGAAAATGAGATTAAAAAAAGTTTTTTAGAAATGATTTATAAATTAGAAGGAAAAAGAGTGATTATACGAGGTGCTGGCATACATACTGAACATTTTCTGGATAATATAAAAAGAGAAGGGTATTTAAGCAAAATTAATATTTTGGCAATTGTTGATGATATATTGTGTGGAGAAGAAATTGAAGGCATTAAAATAATTAATAAAAATATGCAAGAAAAAATAAAGTATGATTCAGTGGTAATATCATCATTTTCATATAGAAAAGAAATGAAAAAAGATTACGATGGGAATAAAATAAATTTAGTTGATTTATATGATGAATTAGAAAAGAAAAATATAATATTAACGGCGCCTTATTACTTTTATAGGAAAGGGTTCTATGAGACTTCTCTTTATTTGAAAAGCAAATATGAAGCTAATAAGTCAGAAGAAAATTTAGTATTGTTGATAAATAGTCTATTAGTATTAAAAGATTTTGTTTCTGCTTTTAAGTATATTGATATATATATAAATAATAAATATAGTAATTATATGGTATATTCAGACGTTAAAAATAACTTAAAACAATTAATTAATAGTATAAAGCATTATATTAATAATCAAAATTTAAATCATATAATAATGTATTGGATAGATGCAGTTCCATTTGAAAAATTAAAATATATACCATATCTACATAATAAAAAAGATGAGTCTCTTTTTTTTGAAAGAGTTTATTCAAGTTGTCCTAATACTCATCCGACAATGCATACTATATTTCAAGAAACACAAAGAATTGATGATTATTTGTTTTCCAAGAAAAAAATATCAGAAGAAAACAGTAAGCTTTTAAGAGAAATTAGAGATGCAGGATATGAGTTTAAATATATAGGTCATGTTGCGGATAATCATATTGAAAAAGAATATATATATTTAGAAGATGAATCAGTTTTTGATGATGATAAATTTTCTTTTTCGATGTGTGATACATATTGGAAAATGTTACAAAAAATTATAGACACAAAAGTTCCACTCTTTGTAATCGTACATACAATATGTGAGACACATAGACCATTTATATCATTTGGAGTAGGAGAAAATTATTCATACAAATTTAAGGAGGCAATTAATTCTAATCAGATTGAATGTAATTATAAATATATTAATGAGGAACTTAAATTTTATAATGAAATAATACCAAATAATATTGTAAAAATATATATGTCAGATCATGGTATTAATTTTATGCGCAATGAATGGAATTTTTTGGAAAGAAAGATAAGAACTTTTTGCATCATTGATGGTGGAAATATAAAACCTGCGAAAATAGAAGAAATATTGTCTTATAAAAATATGATATATGTAATAAAATTTATATTAACAAATGAAAAAGGATATATTCAAAAGGCTGTTGATAAGTATGCATTATTACAGGATGTTGATTTATATAATAAATCAAGAGTAAATAAAACTATTAAAGAGAATAATCATATTTATGGTATGGCATATAGATGTGTGGTGACTAAATTTGATAAATTTATTAAGATAGCTAATGGAAAAGAAATTTATTATAAATTGGAAAATGAAAATATAAATTTAATTGATTGTGCTGAGTATAAAGATAGAATTGAGCAATTAAGAAGACTAGCTGGTAATTATTTTTTGAATATTAAAGAAATACCGGAATTCGCTAATGCATTAAAATTATACAAAAAAGAAAAAGGCAATGTATATTGGATTACAGGGCTTTCTGGTGCTGGAAAGACAACAATTGGAAAGTTGTTGTACAATAGAATTAAAGACAAAAAAGACAATGTTATTTTTTTGGATGGAGATGTACTCCGTGAAGTATACCAGACAAAAGATTATAGTAATGAAGGGCGGTTAAATCTTGCCTTACAGCATGGACGTTTATGCAAGATGCTTTCAGAACAAGGGATAGATGTTGTAATTTGTGTTATTGCAATGTATGATGAGTGTAGACAGTGGAATCATGATAATATTGAAAATTATCATGAGATTTATTTAAGAGTCTCAATTGATGAATTGATTCGAAGGGATCAGAAACAATTATATTCGAGAGTGTTAAAAAAAGAAATTAGTAATGTTATGGGAATGGACATACCGTTTGAAGAGCCTAAGAATCCAGAGGTTATAATAGATAATAATGGAAATGAGTCTCCAGAACAAATTATTAATAAAATTTCAGAAAAGTTTGATATATAAGATAAAGAGAGTATAGATTATTTGAGGAAAATAGTATGGAAAAAAATGCGATTATTTTGGCAGCTGGAAAATCAAGCAGATTTGCACCATTTACTTATGAAAAGCCAAAAGGCTTGTTTGTCGTAAGGGGAGAAAGATTGATTGAGCGTCAGATAAAACAATTGAAAGAAGCTGGTGTAAATGAAATTTATATTGTTGTAGGTTTTATGAAAGAAAGATATTTTTATCTTGAAGATAAGTATGATGTTTGCCTTATTTCTAACAACAAATTTGAAAATAAGGGAAACTTATATTCACTTTTTGTAGCCCGGAAGCATATGAAGAATACATATATATGTTGTGCGGATCATTATTTTGTAGAAAATCCATTTTTAGCAGAAAAGGATTATTCATATAGGGCATGTGTATGGAAAAAAGGATGTTTTAATGAATTTGCAATTAAAAAGAGCGATTGTGAGGTTATAACTGAAGTATCAATAGGTGGAAAAAACAGCTTTGCAATGGTAGGACATGCTTATTTTACTGAAAAATTTTCTAAAATGTTTTGTGAATTTCTTGAGAATGAAATAAATGAATTTAGGGTTGCGGATTTGTTTTGGGAAGAGTTTTATGCCAAGCACATTAGTGAACTAACACTGTATGCATGTGAATTCAGTGATGAAGATATATTGGAATTTGAGTCATTAGATGATTTGAGAAGGTTTGATTCAGAATTTTTAAATAATATTGATTCTTCTATTGTTAATAATATTTGCAAATACTTAGGTGGCAAGGCAAATGAAATTGATAATATTGAAGTTATTCAGAAAGGGTTGACTAATGTTTCATTCAAGTTTGAGATGAATGATAAAACATATGTATATAGACATCCCGGAAATACTTCGGGAAATTTAGTGGATCGTGAAGCGGAGTGCTATGCTCAAAATAAAGCTAAGGAGATTGGAATAGATAAATCAATTATTTATATAGATAAATCGGGATGGAAAATATCAAAGTTTATAGATAAAACAATAGATTTTGATTTTAAAAGGGACAAAGCAATTTTACAGAATGCTATTGATTATATTAGAAAACTACATTCGGTGGAATGTGATGCTAACATAAAAATGTTTGACACATTTGTTGAGGCGGAGAAACTTATGGGGATAGCTTCTAAGTCTAAAGGTGACTTGTTTGATGAGTTCTCCGATTTATATGAAAAGGTTAAAATAATTAATGGGTATTTGAAAACAGATAATATAGGAAATATGGTTTTATCTCACAATGATACATATGAACCCAATTATTTATTTACAGAAGACAATAAATTATATTTGATTGACTGGGAATATGCTGGAATAAATGATGAAGCAGCAGATATTGCATGTATTTGTTGTAGAGATGATTATACGGAAGAAGAAATAAAAAGTGTGGTAGCAATGTATTTACAGAGGAAACCTGATTTTAAAGAATATTGTCATTATTTAGCTTATGTGGTATTGACAGGCTGGTACTGGTTTTGTTGGGGACTGTATAAAGGTTCTGTAAATGATGATGATGGATTTTTCTTTCTGCCAGCATACAGAAGTTGTAAAAAGTATTCGCCAATAGTGCTTAAGTATATTAAAGAATTGAACGAGGAAAAGAGGAAAAAATAAGATGAATATTGCTATTATATTAGCGGGTGGAATAGGTTCAAGGGTAGGAGCAGAGACACCTAAACAATTTATAGAGGTATTAGGAAAACCAATAATTGCATACACAATAGAAAAATTTCAAAATCATCGAGAAATTGATGCAATAGAGGTAGTATGTTTAGATGCATACAAAGAAAAATGTATAGAATTATGCAGTAAATATACAAAAGTAAAATGGATAGTTAGTGGGGGAAAAGATTTTCAACACTCAGTTTTAAATGGAATCAATGAATTAAACGGGAAATTAGAGGAAGATGATAATGTATTGATTCATTATGCTGCATCACCATTTGTGGAAAATGAAATAATAAGTGATGCAATAAAAGTGTGTGATGAAAAAGGAAATGCAACATCGGCAACACCGTTTTTTTTATTAGCGGGTTCAAACGATGATGGTATAAAGTCAACAAAATGGATTGATAGGGATAAAGTTATGGGACTGAATGTTCCACATGTATATAAATTTGCCTATATAACAGGGTTATATAGGAGAGCAGTAGAGCAGAAATTACTTGATAAAGTTGAGCCGCATACGACTTCATTGATGTATGCGCTAGGAGAGACAATTTATTTTTCAAAAGGAAATCAGACGAATATAAAGATAACAACAAAGGAAGATGTTAAATTATTTGAGGGGTATGTGTTAAGAGAGAGGATGGAGAGATAGAGTAACATGGAAGAATTTTTTACAGTTTTTACAGGTATTTTAAGTGCACTTATTTGTGTAATAAAATTTTATTTTGACTTAAAGAAGAATAGTACCAAGATTAGCTTGAAAGAAAAATATTATAGAAAGATATTAATACCATTTTATGTTAAATATAAAAAAAAGAAAAATAGTGGTGATTTTTGTAAAGAATTTATTAACAAAAAAAGGAAAAAATACATAGAATGTATTCCAACATATGTGATAAAAATATTAGAAAAAGAGCCAGAGAAGTTATATATGATATTAGTATTTGATTATATACATATGAGAGAAAATGATGCAAAATTTAGAAATAAAATAGATAATAATATTTGGAAGTTATTTAATATATTGCTATATTATTCAGCAATGATTGTTGGCTCTTGTGGATTGGTAGAGTTATTATTATATATATTAGAATGGCTATTTGGGTTACAGATGAATAATACAGAGTTTATTCAATATATAATTAGTATTTTGTTGAGTTTATTGATAGGTTTTATATATCCGATTATTTTGAAGTTTATTATGGATAGTAAGGACTTATACAATTTGAATAACAAATATATAGATAAGCAAATAGATACTAGAATGAAGTGGTATGAAAAAAATATGAACAAACAAAGATTTTTTATTTAGATGTTGTGGTCAAGCTTTTTTTGTAACACTATGACCTAATATTTTGCCACAGAGGTTATACAAGCTCGTAGCGAGCCTCGTAAGGCGTTTTGTAATTATTATAAGAATGCGTATGTACATGGTTATATTTTTATCCGTTATGCTTGCGATAACACTTCGAACATGAAGATTAATAATAGTGCAATTATAACGCTTACTGTCATTTGTTAAAAATAGATAAGTAAAAGCCGTATACCATTCTTGATTTATTGCATTTGCAAGAAAACTCTAGTCAGCTTGTTATCATAAACTTTGTGAGCAATAACATATTCATATGCAGGTTTCTTTTTTCTGAATATTGAAAACAGTTGCATTTCGGCATTCATATATTTGTGAACTGTTTTGTCTAGCTCTATATGATTGCTTTTGATATATCATATTCAGTTGCAAGCCTTTTGAGGGAACATCCCTCAACAAGATGAAGTCGGACAATCTTTATCTTGAATTATGGTTCATAATGTTTGTTCATGTGTAACATATCTTGTTTATTACTAATATTATATCTTATTAGGTCGGTGTGTTGCAACTAATGTTTGGCATAACAGAGTTTTTTACACTTATGTTATTTTGGAATTTATGCTTGAGCATTTTATACTTATGAGCAGGCGACAAAGTAAAATTAATGAAAATGAAGATGTTGTTGTGAAAAGGCAGAGATTTACATAAATTTGTAATGAAATTTTAATGCTTGAACAACTATGAAGGAAAGTACATATGAACATATTAATATATCGTTATAACAGTATATGTGAGGATGCAGTTATCCGTGGATTGAAAGAACTTGGACATACTGTATATGAAGTTGTACTGGAAGTAGAAAATAAGTCGCCATCAGGTCAGGAAATTTTAGATGCTGTTGTTATGGGAATGGAGAAGTCAAATGCGGATATTATATTCAGTATAAATTATTATCCGGCACTTTCTGAAATTGCCAGAGTATATAAATTATTGTATTACAGTTGGATAGTAGATGCTCCGGTTCTTGAATTATATTCAAAGACCATTAAAAACAGGTGCAACAGGTTATTTATATTTGACTCGGAGTTATACAGAGAAATATCAGTTTACAATCCATACAATATCTTTTATCTTCCTTTAGCTGCTGATTGTGACTTCTATCAGAATGCAATAAGAAATGCTTCATTATCTGATGTAGAAAAGTACACACACAATATCAGTTTTGTAGGCTCGTTATATACTGAGAAATGTCCGTATGACAAGGTCAAAAACTTATCACCGAAAATATCAGGTTACCTTCATGGGATTATGAAAGCACAGGAGAAGATTTATGGATATTACTTTGTAGAAGAACTTTTGAGTGATGAACTGGTAGATGAATTTGTAAAAAATTATGATGGATATTATCTGGCGGGAGAAGAGGATTTACTTACAAAGAAAAGAACACTCGCACAGTTTTACATTGGCAATAAGATTACAGCTATGGAGCGTGTGGATACATTTAAATATTTATCTGAAAAATTTGAAGTTGACATTTATACAGCGAGTGATACAAAGGAAATACCTAAGCTTAAAAATCACGGAACTATAATGACACACACTCAGATGCCGATAGTCTTTAATAAGAGTACGATAAACTTAAACCCGACATCAAAACCTATACGAAGTGGAATACCGTTAAGAATATTTGACTTGCTTGCATGTGAGGGATTTGTGCTATGCAATTATCAGTCTGATTTATTGAATGAGTTTTTGCAAGGGGAAGAACTGGATATCTATTCCAGCATTGAAGAATTGGAAGAAAAGATAAGATATTATTTATCTCATATGGATGTATGTAGGGAAATTGCTCATAATGGGTATGAGAAGGTTAGTAAGTATCATACATATCCGCTGAGACTTGAGCAGATGTTTAGACTTGGGGAACATAGGAGGAGATAAAGGAGTGAGAGGGTGTGAAAAGAGATTAATATGCATTATTATTTGGAAAATGCTCATACAGAGTAAGTGCAAAAAACTCAGGCGTACATTCTAAAATAACTTAGCATAAATATTATTTTACTCTTTATGCTAAGTTATTTTTTGTCTTTATCTATCTTTCGATTTTACACATTTCAAAAACTTTATCATTCCATGGTAACAGCTTTTCTAATTCACTGTCTGCCATTTCTTCAGTAGGTCGTTTCTCTAATACATATGTTATATATTTATATACATTTAATCCATTCGCTAATGCTGTTTCGGCTATGCTGTATGATATGGCACTTGCCTCTGCACCTTCAGGACTGTCACTGAAAAGCCATCCCTTTCTACCTATAACATATGATTTTGCCGTTGCTTCATGTCCTTCCTCTTTCAAGACTTGTATAGGGCTTTCATATGCCATAGTAAACCCTCTGCTTAACAGCAGTCTGTGGTAAAATTCGTACAATACACGCAGATACTTATTGGTACATTCTATAACCCAGTTCGCCATTGTTGCACGGCTAAGTTCAAAACCATACTGCAGCCAGTCTTTTTCCTGACGGTACAAGGGCATCCCATTAACATATTTGACCTGAACAGTCAACTCCTGAACCTGTAAGTCGTTTATATAATAAAACTATGCCATCTTTTTCACGATATATTGCTTTTATGCGATCTTTTTTTCTACCACAAAATATCACAGTTTTATCATGTTTCCAGCAGCTTTTTGTAAATACTTCATGCGGAAAAGTATGTTGACAAACATTCGTTCGTGTGTTATGATGAAAATACAAAAAACAAACAAATGTTTGCAAAAGTAGGAGAAAACATTGCATTTTTATTATATGGTATGTATAATATAGGAAAGGAGACATTATGGGGAAAGAAAATGATATACAGTGGCATTTGGGATTTTGTGCAGCGATGGAACTGGAGCTTAGAGAGTACGCAGACAGACTGGAATTTCACAGGGAATATCCGCTAAGTAGAAAGCCGCTGCTTATAGATTTGCTTGTAGTGGAAAAAACAGGCGACTTTGAAATAGCGAACGATATAGGTCAGATATTTCAGAAACATAACATAATGGAGTATAAGTCTGAAAATGATACATTAAATGAAGACACATATTTCAAAGTAATGGCATACGCATATTTGTACAAAAGCAGTGAAAAATATGTAGGTGATATAGACATAAACAGCATCACGATTACGCTTGTAAGAGAAAGAAAACCTGAAAAGCTTTTGAGATGGTTTAAAGAAAACAGCTACAAAGTATATGAAAAAACGAGTGGCATATACTACATAGAAAAAGACGGATTTATAAAAACACAGGTAGTAGTCACGGCAGAAGTCGGAGAAAAAGAACATATATTCCTAAAGACACTGAAACGAGGACTGAAGAGAAGTACTGTAGATGATTTTTTAGATAAAGCATTTGAAATGCATGAGCCGTTTGAAAAAGATTGTATAAATTCATTGTTAGGGATAATGGTATCGTCAAACCAAGAATTATTTGACAGTATAAAGAATGGAGGGACAGGTATTATGAATGATGTATTAAGAGAGTTTTTTAAGGAAGAGATAAAAGCTAATGAAGAGCAGGCGATGAACAGAGGCTGGAAAAAAGGAATGGAAAAAGGAATGGTAGAAGGGATGGAAAAAGGGATGGAAAAAGGGATGGAAAAAGGGATGGAAAAAGGGATGGCGAAAGGAATTGAGAAAGGAATTGAGAAAGGCAGAGAAGAAGGCAGGATAGAAACTTTATACACGGATTGCAATATGTCAGTATCTGACATAGCAAAGAAAGTGTCAAAATCAGAGGATTATGTAAAAGAGATTATAAAGAAAATATCAGCAGCGTGTCTCTAAAGTTGCATATACAACAGAGTATCATATGAGAAAACAGACCTATCCCCCGATGGATTCCATCGGGGGATTTGAATAAAAAATTTTAAATCAAATGAAGTCGTTTTTCTATGTCCTTTTTGTGTTTTCTTCCAAGTGGAATGGAGTGTTTTCCAACCTGTATTATGAATGTTGATTTATCATATGAATAAAAATGATGTAGGTTTACGATATATTTTCTGTGGCACTGTATGAAATTGTCGGGAAATATATCAAGCAGTTCATTTATTGTCATATTTGTGAGTTTAATATTTGCGTCATGTGTGTAAACGACAGTTTCTTTGCTGGTTGATTCAATGTAGTCTATGTCATCAAGCAGTAAATGGAGATATACACCATTACTGTCTTTTAAAGTTATCTTTTCTTTTTTGTTTTCTCTATGTTGACCTATTATATAGTCAAGCGTTTCTATGAGTTTATATGAGGTGAATGGTTTTACCAGATATGAGCTGCAATGTATCTCCTGAAGGGCAAAGAATATCCTATCAGGGAGTGCTGTCATATAAACTATCGGTGTGTAAAGGTAATGCTCGATGCTTCGTATATATTTTCCAAAATCAAGTCCGTCACAGTCCAGATCATTTTCGTTTTCATGCTTTAACTCAATATCAAGTAAAAAAAGATCAAAACATTTTGTTGATGTAAGGTTGCAGGCTTCTTTATATGTACCGGCTATAAAAATCTGCCAGTCTTTGTAGTGTTCATTTATTATTTTGCTGACAGCTTTCTGCTGTTCATAGTCATCTTCTAAAATAAGTACCGTAAACATAATCATCCTCATTCCTGAGCAACTTTTTTGGGGGATAGATACCGTAAAAGCAATTTGTTTTTTGCTCTGAAACTAATTGCTGTATTTCTCAAATCAATATCGTAGTCAAAATTTTACTTTATTTAATACAAGTATATCTAAACATTATTATATCACAGATTCATTCATTTTACAAAATTGCAATTCAGACCAGAATATATGTATTTCAGACCAAATTATGCGAAAAGTGTTGAGTTTTAGGCGAAAATGAGTAAAATAAAAAATGTAAAAAGTCATTGAGAAAGTCTAGTTGCCGGTGACAGTGAAAGTGTGAGCAGCAACTAAGTTAATCATGATTAAGAGAGACAAGATTGAAAGATTAATGGGTAGAAGCCGTTGATGATACTTATAGTGTGAACGGCAGCTAAATCTTTCAAGGATAAAAAGGGTATTGGAAAGGGTTATGGTGTTTTATCACGGTTGTATAAATGTCTGCTGCATCGGGTAATGTAGCTGGTAAGTCTCTCATACATATAAGTGTAGGACATCACATAAAAGGTATGATTGAAAATAGGGAGTCGGGAAAATTTAAAGGGTAGAAAAAAGGGTAGAGAAATGATGAAATTATTTTTGAATGATTTCATCATTTTTTTTATGTATAGTAAAATGCTCGTAATGTAGTGGGGGTGTCAAGGCAAAACGCTGGTTTTGCACTTTTTTTAGAGCGTAATAAAATGCTCGAAAAGTAGTGTGACACCAGGAGCAAAACGCTGGTTTTGCTCTTTTTTTTTGTTTTTTATTAAATTTTAATGGAAAGAATTGAGATTATGTTTTATACTATGATGTTAGGGTCAAAAGTAGATAGCAATGAAGCAATCCGGAGCATCAGTTAGGGTCAAAATACCTTTTGACTCTAACATCGAATTATATGGATATAATGAAAGGGAAGTAGAACTGTATAAGAGGAAAATACAAAAACAAAGAACAGAAAAGGAAAAAACATGGCAAATAAGAAAAGAAAAAAGCCTTATATTGTAAGGCTGATGAGAAAAATTAAAAAAACTTTCAGAATGTGGAAGAGAAAAAATCCGTTAAAGGCATATAGATTGCATATTATCACAACGGTGTGTATTATTGCAATTGTTGCATTTGCAACTTTTAAAACCGGTCTGGCACATGATTTTGTGAGACATTTTTCAGAAAGCGAAGAAGCAAGTGTTACGGAAGCACCGGCTGATACCATGACCCCGCAGCCTACGGAGGAGGTTGTTCAGACTGCTGCACCTGCTCCGGTGCAGACAAAAGTTCCGGCAAAGAAAAACACTGTTGACACAAGATATCTTTATTCATATTTTCAGGGACCAAAGGCATGGAAAAAGAAGCTTGCGTGGTCGGGTTACTGGGGAGATGCGTATATTGGCGGAAGAAAGTTTGGTGCGTATGGATGTGGTCTTTGCTGCATGGCAAATGTTTATTCATCTATCACTTCGGAAACATATAAGGCATCACCGGTAGATATGCGAAATTTCGCAAAGAAGAAAACAGGCTACTGGGGGGGAGGTGCAATCGACTGGAAATATATGGTGGTTGGTATGCGAAAGGCAGGTATTTATTGCGGACCTAAGAGAAAGCCGAAGAGATATTCTTCGTTTAGGCGGGATATTGCGAAGTCAAAATGTGCTGTTGTGCTTGTCAGCAGTTATGATTCGACTTGTTTTTGGAAAGGCACGCCCGGACATTATGTTACTATTTTTGCATATGATAAGAAGCGTGACAGGGTATTTCTAGCTGATTCAGGTGATCCGAAGCACAACCGCAGATGGATAAGTCTTAAAAAGGTTTATCGTTCACTTAAAAAGGCGAGCAGATACCAGTATGTATGTGTGACAGGGTACAATAATAAGAAAGATGCTTTTAAGAACAGAAAAGCTAGAGGAAAGTGGATAAAGCCGGCATATATGCGGTAAAGCACAACAAACACGAATGAGAAAGACATATGTGCAAAGTGAAAAAGTGGATAAAAAGATATATGCGGTAAATGAAATAAAGATGCTTTATTGTGGAAGTCTGATAATGCCTGTCATGGTATGATTACATATTTAATAATGAATTTTATAAAAACATTTGGAGATGAGGAGGAAGGATGAGCAGAAAAAAGGAATACGAAGAAAAAGAAAAACATGGTACGGCTCAGTTTCCGGTTGGACTTCACAAACTTGAATATCCGGCGGATACGGATGTAATGTTTTATGTTCACTGGCATCAGGAATTTGAGTTTCTTGTTCTGACTGAGGGGAAAGTGCTGTTTACGATTGAGGACAGGAAATATGTTATGAATCCTGGAGATATTGTATTTATAAATTCAAATTATCTTCATATGGCAAAAAATATTTGTGGCGGAGTATGTTCATTTTATGCCATTGATTTTTCATATCATGTGCTTAATGAGGATATACATAGCATTTTTTCTAAGAAATTTATAAGACCAATATTAAATGATAAGTATGTATTTCCGGAATTTATGCCCGTAAGTGAGGATGAAGATAAATGCTGGCAGAAAGATATAAGGAATTATCTGCATGAAATAGGAGAGTGTCCGGAGCATGAGCTAGAACCGTTTGAGCTTATGATAAGAAGCCGTATTTTGGCTATATGGGATATTCTTGATAAAAATTGTGTTCGTGCACAGAAAGACAACGATATAGAGAGCCGTTATTCTGAGAGACTTGAACCTGTTATTTCCTATATTAAAGAAAATTATGCGTATGAGATAACACTAGGAGAGCTAGCGGCGATACTTCCTATGAGTGAGGGGCAGTTCAGCAGGGTTTTTAAGCAGACGATGAAACTGTCTCCGATACAGTATCTTATGAGATACAGGATATTGCAAAGCTGCAAATTGTTGCAGGATACGGAGAAAAAGATAGGTGAGATAGCAAATCTGTCAGGATTTAATAATATAAGTTATTTTAACAGGGTATTCTTGAATACGATAGGATGTACACCAAAAGAATACAGGGAAAACAGCAGTTATTAAATTTTAATAGTGAATTGCGAAAACGGATATAGGCTGTGTTAGCTGCACAATTTAATTATGTATTATAGGAGTTTCGCAAATGTTTATTAAACTGGGAATAGGAAGGGAAGTATAAGAGTGGTTAGAGAATATAACGATATTTTGGAGGCTGTTCGTAGTGTGAAGTCAAAGCAGGCGGTTATTTTTGATATGGATGGTCTTATTTTTGATACTGAGCGTGTTTTTATGGAACAGCTTGCGGTTGCGATGAAAGAACATGGCTATGTACTGACGAGGGAAATTTACACAGAGACACTTGGTCTTGGTGGAAAAAAGCTTGTTGATTTTATGCAGTCAAAATTTGGTTATGATTATCCTTTTGAGGAGTGCAGCAGAAAGGCACAGGAGAGAATGGCAATGATTTCAGAAACTATTGGTCTTTCGGTTAAACCTCAGATAAGAGAGCTTTTACAGGAGTTAAAAGCAGGGAATATTAAATGTGGGGTTGCTTCATCGACAAAGACTGAACTTGTTGAGAAATATTTGAAACAGGCAGAACTTGACGGCTTTTTTGATGTTGTGATTGGTGGGGATAAAGTTAAGGTATCAAAACCGGAGCCGGATATTTTTATCTATGCTTGCGAGAGACTTAATGTATCTCCGATGAAAGCACTTGTGCTTGAGGACAGTGAAAATGGAATAAGGGCGGCAAGAGCTGCAGGAATCCCGGTTATATGTATTCCTGACCTTAAAGAACCATCAAGAGAGGTTGAGAAACTTGTGACGGCTATTGTAAGGCGGTGAATAAACGGTAAAAAGCTATACAAAAGATTTTTTTGCCATAAACATTTTAAATTGGAGTTTATTATTAAAAATGTGGGGATGAGGTAATATGAAAAAACACATTATAATACTAAAAAAAGGAAATGTCTGTTACGGTTCGACATCATACTTTGCGGAGCGTATCAACGAGGAGTTTAAAAAGACCGGAATAAGTTCGGAGATAGTAGATATAAATTCTAAGGAAGATGCCGAAAGATTTGTGCAAAAGTATGAAAGATTAAAAGAAGTTACAGATATAATAGATTTTAACACGGATGTTTTTTCATATATATTTTCTGAAAATTATTATGATAATTATAATGCAGAGGATGATGTTGCTGGGACAGAATGTGCGGGCGGCAGCGTGAAGTATGACAGAGAAAATTACATATTTGACATTAAAAATGACAGCAGCGGTGGCGACTATGTAAAGTTGTGGCATATTATTCTTGACCATCCTCTTTACCACAACAGTGTCTTGAGGCAGCCTCTTAAGAATATGAGAGTAGTTTGTCTTGATGAGATTCATGCAGAGTATATCAGAAAGTATTACAGTCATATTAAGGAGGTTATCGTGATGCCTTTGCCGGCTGATACGGCGAAAAGTCTTGTCCCATACAATGAGAGGAGCAGGGATGTTCTTTTTACCGGAACTTATACATCATCGGAGGATATTGTCGCACTTGCCATGCGAGGTGGCGGAGATAGTGTGGAAATTAAAAATTTTCAAACTATGCACAAAGAACCGGCACAGGAATTTATAAATAGTATGCAGATATTTAACAAGATGGCTGGTTATCTGTTGGAAAACCCGTGTGAAACAATAGAAAAGGCTTACACTTTTGCATTGGGAGATATAACGGAGGAAAAAGGTATATCTTTTGAAGGCAGGGAAGCAACAAAAGAAACAGATGAAGATTTCAAAGATGGGACAGCAGCAGGCGAAACAGATGAAGATTTTCAGGATGAAACGGCATTAAAAGAAACAGCTGCAGCTTTTGCAGATGGTCTTGAACTTAATTTTTTGGCGGATATGTTTATAAGAGCGGTTATCAGGGAAGAATTGTTAATGGAGATGTTAAGAAACGGCATTGATGTTGATATATTCGGACATGGATGGGAAAAGTTTGTAGAAAAGTGTGGAAATGTGGAAAAAAGCGAGGGTATATTTAAGGGAAAGATAAATATATGTGGTGAGGTTGATTATAGACAACTTCCTGAATTATACGCTGATACTAAGATTGCATTGAATGTTCTGCCGTGGTTTAAGGCTGGGCAGCATGACCGCATAGCACTTGCTATGTGTAACGGTTGTGTCTGCGTGACAGATGAGAGTACTTATCTTGAAAAGAAATTTGTTGACGGTGAAAACATTTTTATGTATTCGCTTGAGGATATGACAGGGGCGGCTATGCTTGTCAGGGATTTACTGGCACATCCTTTAGAGGCTGCAAGAGCAGCCGCAAAAGGTTATGTCTGTGCCGTAAGTAGTCTCAGCTTTAAAAAATATATTGAGATTTTTATAAATTGATGCAAGGGTCAACAGAAAATGGCTTAGTGTATTATTAGCATAATAAAACTGAGCTGATATGGTATATATTATTTTTACAAAAAAGACCGTAGAAATTCATACTGGCTTTTCTGTTTTGGAGGGAGCATTTCAATGAAGATGTCAGTGAGAAGTTTATCTTCCTCAGCAGTGAAACTTATATGTTCTGTTCTTAGTTTGTCTTTCCAGTTTGCGAGGATTGGCAGTGCCTCGTTTAGGTCTTTGCCGTGGAGCGAGTTTACGAGAAGCTCCACCATATGCTGTTTGCTTGGCTCCATCTGCATAAAAGATTTGTTATTTTTCCAGTTATTCATATACTTTGTCTTCTCCTTTTTTATTGTTCATGACTTTGGATACCTGTTCAAATGTTGTACGCTGCTGTGGTGAAAGCTGTGACATTAGAAACTCCATCATAAAATTTTGTGTACTGTTTTCGCTGTATTCCTCACTTTTGACGGCAGAATGTGTTTTTGCAAAATCTCTGTAATTTTTAAACAGTTCGCCGGCGTGCAGGAAATTTAACAGCATACGGACTACCTCTGACTCGGCAGGTGTGCAATAGTCTTTTATGTTTAGAAGCAGTTTTTCATAAACTGCCGGAGTGGCAGCGGCTTCTGCCTGGGCTGCACGCAGTGTCATCTCGTCGTCATTTTGTGAGACTTCTGTTGCCAGCGAAATGAGATTATCAGCCTGGAGTATTATTTCCATGGCTTTTTTGTTATGTGGAGGAACATATGGCAGTGCCGCTTTGAGCATCGCAAGACGGCGTTGATGTTCGTTTGAAAATTCCAATATAATTCTCCTTTAAAGTATTTTCTAAATTGATTTTATGATATATAATTGATTTTATGCAGATATATTGATAACATTTTGAAAGTAATCATTATTTTGAGCAGCTTGCTGCAAAGTGATGCCGCCATTGTTTTGCGGCAAAATATTGTATCAGCAATATTTTTACATTATCTGCACAAGACATTAGAAGAAAGACTGGAGTGAAATAAATGGCGAAGAAACTTATTGATTTGGTAGGAATTACAAAATCTTATGGGGATAAGGTCATTCTTGATGATATGAACCTTTTTATGAATGAAAACAGATTTTTGACACTGCTTGGACCGAGTGGATGTGGCAAGACAACGACACTCAGGATAATAGGTGGTTTTGAGACTCCTGACAGGGGCAAGGTCATATTCGACGGAAAAGATATTACAAATATGCCGCCTAATGAGCGTAACTTAAATACGGTTTTCCAGAAATATGCGTTATTTACGCATATGAATATAGAAGAAAATATCGCTTTTGGACTTAAGATTAAAAATAAATCAAAGTCTTATATAAAGGACAAGATAAAATACGCGTTGAAACTTGTAAATCTTGACGGGTTTGAGAAGCGTATGCCGGACTCTCTTTCAGGAGGCCAGCAGCAGAGGATTGCGATAGCGAGAGCCATCGTAAATGAACCTAGGGTGCTTCTTCTTGATGAGCCGCTTGGGGCACTCGACCTTAAGATGCGTCAGGATATGCAATACGAGCTTATCAGGCTTAAAAATGAGCTTGGCATTACTTTTATTTATGTAACGCATGACCAGGAGGAAGCTCTTACAATGTCTGATACTATAGTTGTAATGAATCAGGGCTATATCCAGCAGATAGGCACTCCAGAAGATATTTACAATGAGCCGCAGAATGCATTTGTTGCCGATTTTATCGGTGAGAGTAATATTATAGCTTCGACGATGGTTCAGGACAGGGTCGTAAATATTCTCGGTACTAAGTTTGAGTGTGTCGATGAGGGCTTCGGTACAAACAAGCCGGTTGATGTTGTCATAAGACCTGAGGATCTTGTTATCACTGAAAAGGACAAAGGTATAATAAACGGCAGGGTTATTTCAGCAATATTTAAGGGCGTTCACTATGAGATGGAGATAGATGCCTGTGGATTTACATTTCTTGTGCACAGTACAGTCATGGCGGAGCCGGGAAAAGAAGTCGGACTCTGGGTAGATCCTTTCAATATCCAGATTATGAACAAGCCTGAGTCAGAAGACGAAAAGGTACTTGTTGAGGAGTAGGAGAGGAGTGATTTTATGGGTAAGTTAAAAAATCTCGGTTCCAAACTTCTGGCAGGACCGTATGTTATCTGGATGCTGCTGTTTACGGTGATTCCTCTCGGACTTATCATCTACAACGGATTTACAAATTCAGACGGAAGATTTACTTTTAAATATGTTGCAGCCATCGCAGACCCGGTTAATGCAAAACCGCTTCTGTTAAGTTTTGAAATGTCTCTTATCGTGACGGTTGTCTGCCTTTTGCTTGCATTTCCGCTTGCAGTAATATTGAGTAAATATTCGACGGACAAAAACAGCTTTATCGTTATGATATTTATCCTGCCTATGTGGATGAATTTCATGTTGAGGACACTTGCGTGGAGACTTATTTTACTAAATAATGGATTTTTAAACCAATTTCTTACAATGCTTGGTCTTTCAAAGGTGTATCTAATGAACACGAAAGCCGCCATTATCTTTGGAACGGCATACGATTATTTTCCATTTATGGTTCTGCCGATATACAATGCTGTCGTAAAGATAGACAAGGATGTTATAAATGCGGCGAAAGACCTCGGAGCCACCAATTCGGTCGTGCTTAGAAAGATAATTCTCCCGCTGAGTGTTCCGGGGATAGTAAGCGGCATAACGATGGTGCTTGTTCCGTCAATGAGCGAGTTTGTCATAGCGGATATGCTCGGCGGCGGTAAGATATATCTTATCGGTAATGCCATTGAGCAGGCTTTTAATTCAGGATATGCCGATGTTCATGCGGGTTCGGGACTGTCCATGTCACTTATGGTGCTTATTCTTATAAGTATCGTTATATACAGGATATTTGATAATGGAAAGGAGTCAGAGAGTATATGGTAAAGAAAAAGAACATTTTTCAGAAAATATATCTTGCCGTTATCCTCATAATGCTCTATCTTCCAATAGGTGTTTTGATAATTTCTTCCGTCAACGCCTCAGAAAAGAATAAAGCCGTATGGGGAGGATTTTCTCTTGCTGCATACAAAAAGCTGTTCCATGACGGTACGATAATGAATGCACTTTATACGACCGTTATCCTTGCGGCAGCGGCAGGTTTTATAGCAACGATTTTAGGAACGCTCGTCTGTATTGGAATGATAGGCATGAGCAAAAAAGTACGCTCTGCGATAATGGGAGTTACAAATATACCGATGTTAAATGCTGATGTTGTAACAGGTATAGCACTTATGCTTCTGTTTACGAGGTTTACAGAGCTTAGTTTTTCGACTATGATGGTAGCACATATCACACTGATAATACCGTATGTGGTCTTGTCGGTCTGGCCGAAAGTTTTGCAGCTTAACATAAGCACATACGAGGCTGCACTAGACCTTGGTGCGTCAAGGCTGTATGCAATGTGGAAAGTCGTTATCCCTGATATAATGCCGGGCATAATGTCAGGATTTTTACTCGCATTTACAATGTCTCTCGATGATTTCTCAGTGACATATTTCACTAAAGCACCGGGAATACACACAATGTCTACAATGATAAATGCGGAGTACAGAAAGGGTATTCAGACGGAGATATATGCTCTGTCAACGATAATATTCATAATAGTGCTTATTGTGCTGTTTGTGATAAACAGAAAAAGCGTTATGTCTTTGAAAAAGAAGGGGGCAGCGGCATGATGAGAAAAAGCATAAAGAGACTTACGGCGGCAGTTTTGTTTATGAGCATAACGGTCTCATCAACTTTTTTTCTTACTGCGTGTAAAAATAATGATGTTTCTTCAAAAAATAAGATAGTAGTTTTTAATTATGGCGATTATATTGATTCCACACTTCTTGATAAATTTGAGAAAGAAACAGGGATAAAGGTGGTATATGAGGAGTTTCTGACACCTGAAGCGATGTACACAAAGTTTAAAAATGGTGCGGTGGATTATGACCTTATCTGCTGTTCTGATTATATGCTCGACAAGATGATAAAGGAAAAAGATGTAAGAAAAATTGACTACGATAAGATGAAATATATCAAAAATATCGGTAAAAAATACTGGGATATGTCGAAAAGTTTTGACAAGACACTTAGTTATACAGTTCCTTATTACTGGGGAACAGTCGGCATACTGTATAATACTGAAATGGTGGATAAAGTACCTGACAGCTGGGATGTCCTATGGGATAAAAAGTATAAAAACAACATAATCATGCAGAACAGTGTCAGGGATAGCTTCATACCGGCACTTGTAAGACATGGTTATTCTATAAATACGACAGATAAAAATGAGCTGAGGACTGCACTTAATGACCTTAAGCAGCAAAAGGAGATAGTACAATCCTACCTTGTGGATGAGATTAGGGATGATATGGCGAACAACCAGGCTGCTATGGGACTTATATATTCAGGTGAGGCTAGTATCGCACAGGACTACAATGATAAACTTGAATATGTTGTTCCTAAAGAGGGTTCTGACATATGGATGGATAGCTGGGTTATACCAAAGAAAGGTAAAAATTATGATGGAGCCGTCAAATTCCTTGACTTTTTGTGCAGGGAAGATGTGGCAATGACAAATTTTGAATATGTATATTATTCAACACCTAATGAAGCGGTATTAGACCAGATAGATGACGAGGAAAAGGCAGAGAGAAATGCGATTTTTCCGTCAGATGATGTTATAGACAGGTGCAAGGTCTTTAAGTATCTTGGAAAGGATGCGGAGGAGTATTATAACAGGCTTTGGAAGGAGCTTAAAGTTTACTGATTGATTTTAAAATATAGGCTGTGAGGATTGTGCGGATATAGCAATAATACCGCAGGCACGCTCTCGCTATACTGTCACCGTAGCAGTACATAAATCAGTAAAAGACACTGATTAAGTACTGACGGTGACACAATGCCTGCTTATATTATTTGTTATATCCGCACAATCCAGTGTTACTTTTTCGGAAATCAGATAAGTAAAATTATGTTTTGATAAAAAATAAGCAATTAATTCTGAAAAGATTTGATGATATTAAAAAACATATGTTTATGTTTTGGAAAATTTGAAGGAAGAGAGGAGAAATTGATATGGCAGCAGGTTCATCGTTTGGAAATTTGTTTCGTGTGACTACATGGGGGGAGTCCCATGGTAAGGGGATTGGCGTTGTTGTTGATGGTTGTCCGGCAGGGCTTGAGATTAGCGAGGAGGTTATCCAGAAGTATCTCAACAGAAGGAAGCCGGGTCAGACGCGTTATTCGACTCCGAGAAAGGAGGACGATCTTGTCGAGATACAGTCAGGTGTTTTTGAGGGTAAGACGACGGGGACACCTATCTCTATGGTTGTTTACAATAAGACACAGCGTTCAAAGGATTATTCGGAGATTGCTAAGTATTACAGACCTGGACACGCTGATTATACTTTTGATGAAAAATTCGGTTTCAGAGATTACAGGGGCGGCGGTCGTTCTTCAGGCCGTGAGACTATAGGCAGGGTCGCGGCAGGTGCCATTGCGTGCGAGGCATTGAAACAGCTCGGTGTTAATGTTATGGCATACAGTAAGGCAATAGGCGGCATTGAAGCAGATACGACAGATGTTTCATTTGATAAGATTATGGAAAGTCCTCTTTATATGCCTGACATTGCGGCATCACATAAAGCCGAAAAGCTTCTTGAGGAGAAGATGAATGAACAGGACTCAGTGGGCGGAATTATTGAATGTGTCATCTCAGGAATACCTACAGGTGTAGGAGAGCCGGTTTTTGAGAAGCTCGACGCAAATCTTGCAAAGGCTGTTATGTCGATAGGTGCAGTTAAAGGTGTGGAGATAGGTGCAGGTTTTGAAGCGGCTTCAATGTATGGCTCAGACAACAACGACGCATTTAAGATGGACGGAGAAAATGTCTCTAAAAAGACAAACAATGCCGGAGGGATACTGGGCGGCATAAGTGATGGAAGTGATATAGTTTTAAGAGCGGCAGTTAAGCCGACACCATCTATTGCAAGGAGTCAGGAGACCGTAAACCGTGATGGTGAGGATATTGAAGTTCAGATAAGGGGAAGACACGACCCGATAATCGTGCCGAGAGCGGTTGTAGTTGTCGAGTCTATGGCGGCGATATGTGCGTTTGATATGCTATTAGAGTCGATGACATCAAAGATGTATAATATTAAAAAGTATTTTGAACGCATATAAGCATTCTCGGTTTTTGGGCATCTATAATAAAAACTTCCATTGACAGGTCACAAAGCGACTGCGTTCATGAGCAAGCTGCGAAGCAGATTGCAAATGTTTGTTTAAATAATAAAAAATTACAACGGTTAAGGTTTTCACTTCGATATAAAAGCTACATAAAATAATAGTGTATATCCTGATATACGGAGAAAAAATATGGGAAGATGCTATTATTATGGAAATGAGTCCGCAGAACTTAAAGCAGTTGAAAATAAAGAGAAAACTCCGGTTGAAAAAGAAAGTGATAATGTGATAAAAAGAATCATAATAGATGACGATACGGAGCTTGTTATAGAGAAAGATACGGTCTATGAGATAGACAGGAAATGTGTAGAGTGTAAGAAAAACAAGGGAAGATGCAGATAAAACTGAGTTTGTGATAAAAACTGCATATGAGTTGTAAAACTTAGTTTAAATCAAAAACAGTATTTCAAACGAAATTTTATTTTGTTTTGGATAGTTGTTTTACTAAAAAACGGGGAGCCTTTTTAAGGCTCCCCAAATATTGTTAAATATTGTCGTTAAGTAATGTAAATGTTTTGCTGTTTTTGCGGATATTTAGAAGCCACCGCCGCCACAGCAGCAAAGAATAAGTAAAATCCAGATGATTGAATTGCATCCGTTGTCAGAACCGCATCCGCAGCCGTTACCGAAACCAAAGCCATTTCCGTTGCCACAGCATGAGCAGAGTAAAAGAAGAATGATAATCCAACTGCATCCGCTATCTCCGTTGCTGCATCCGCCACATGTTGTTGCTGCTAAATCACTCATAAATCCTCCATTTGTCGATTTCATCGACTTAATAATTATCTACAATCTCATAATATGCGGTGTGGGTTGTCTTATTTACAAAAAATTGAAATAAATTTGAAAAAAGGTTGAAATGACTTTTGGAGTGGCGAAAAATGGAGGATGAATTGATTTTATTTAGAAAAAATTAATTAAAAATCATAGGGCTATATGATATAATATCCGCGAAGGCAAAAATGAACATAGAAATTAACAGATATGGGTGTTTACACACAGTATCTGCTAATTTCTATGTGAATGCACCCGCGAGTTCGTAAAAGCAAAGCTTTTGCGAACTTTTTGCCGGAGCATAAATAAGATTTTGAGTTTTCAAGAGCGTTGTAATTAAAAACAGGAAAGAGGTAATTATGTTTAGAAAGAAAATAAACAGCACATATGGAATTATAAAGGCAGCGGTGAGTTTATTGCTTGTCATTTCGCTTACAGGATGTTCGTTATCCGGCGGTGATAAAAAAGCTGAAAATACAAAGGCACCTGCGTCTACCGTAAAACAGGCAGAGGTAAAAACTTTGTCAAAGGAAGATGCATTTGCAAAGGCAGCACAGTATCTTAAGAATATGAGTGTTGAACAAAAAGTCGGACAGTTATTTGTGGTAAATCTTGAACAGCTCGATTCATCTAAAGGAAGTTATTATGAGTGGAAAAAATGCTCAAAGAAGATGAAAGAAGCTATTAAGAAAAACAGCATAGGCGGAGTTATAATGTTTTCGAGAAATATCGGAAAAAGAAAGCAGACGAAAAAACTTATAAGAGAAATTCAGAAGGCTGCTGACATTCCGGCATTTGTAACGGTTGATGAAGAGGGCGGAGAGGTTGCAAGAATCGCAGGCAATCCTGATATGAAAACAACAAAGTATCCTTCAATGGAGGATGTTGGCAAAAAGAAAGATGCTGATTATGTAAACAATATGGGAAAAACCATAGGAAATGATATAAAAAAGCTGGGCTTTAATGTTGATTTTGCACCGGTTGCAGATGTAAAGACGAGTAACCTAAATCTCGAGATAGGTTCAAGGTCATTTGGAAAGGACCCGGACAAGGTGGCAGAGCTTGTGGAGGCATTTGTAAAAGGTATCCAGTCAACAAATGTTTCGGCAACACTCAAACATTTTCCGGGACAAGGTTCGTCAAAGGGGGATACTCATATTGAAAATGTAAATATTGACAGCAGTATAGCTGCACTTAGAAAAGTCGATTTTGTACCTTTTGAAAAAGGAATAAAGGCAGGCACCGATTTTGTAATGGTATCGCATATATCGGTAAGCAGGGTTACGGAGACTGCACAGCCGGCAAGTATGTCAGAACTTATCATGAAGACCATACTCAGAGAGGAACTTGGTTTTGAGGGCGTTATAATAACAGATGCTATGGATATGGCATCAATAACAGACAAATACTCGTCAGAAGAAGCTGCACTAGGTGCATTCGAGGCAGGTGCCGATATAATCCTTATGCCTATGGATTTTGAAGAAGCATATAAAAATATACTTTCAGCGGTAGACTCAGGTGAGATAGGTATGGACAGACTCGATGAGTCAGTTCAGAGAATACTCACTGTTAAATTCATGAGGGGAATAATCCCTGAGAATGTGGATAGTCCGGTACAGGCTGCAACGGCACAGGCGGTAACAACAACACCGCAATAGATTTTTTTGTGTTTATATTTATGAAGAGTGAAAAGTAACCGTTTTTTGTTATATTTATACGAAAAATCAATATTAACTTGCGATTTTGTAAAAAATTGATATAATTATATTTGTGGTAATTGCGTTAAAATACAAATCCGGAGGAAACAATGAATAACGAAACAAATTATTGCGGGGAAAGAAAATCCTGTCAGAAAGGTGATTGCAAAGGTTGTCTTCTGAGAGGTATAGAGGAACCTAAACTCGGAGAAGAATGTGGAGTTTTTGGTATGTATGACCTTGATGGAAATGATGTTGCATCTTCAATCTATTATGGATTGTTTGCATTACAGCATCGTGGACAGGAAAGCTGTGGTATCGCAGTCAGCAGGACAGATGGTCCGCCGAGAAATTCAAATGTATGCAAAGGTATGGGACTTGTAAATGAAGTCTTTAATGCAGAAAATCTTGAAAAGATGGCAGGTGATATCGGAGTAGGTCATGTGCGTTATTCGACAGCGGGGGCAAGTGTTGCTGAGAATACACAGCCACTTGTTTTGAACTATATAAAAGGTACTCTCTCAATGGCACACAACGGAAACCTTGTAAATGCATTAGAACTTAGAAATGAGCTTGAGATGAACGGAGCTATTTTTCAGACAAGTATCGACTCAGAGGTTATTGCTTATCTTATTGCAAGGGAAAGACTAAAGACCGGAAAAGTTGAAGAAGCCGTTAAAAATGCGATGGTTAAGCTTAAGGGAGCATACTCACTTGTTGTGGCAAGTCCGAGAAAACTTATAGGAGCAAGAGATCCATTTGGATTCAGACCACTATGTATAGGAAAGAGGGACAATGCATATGTACTTTCATCAGAGTCATGTGCACTCGATACGGTGGGGGCAGAGTTTATAAGAGATGTAGAACCGGGTGAGATTGTAACCATCACACAGGATGGCATAAAATCTGACAAGAGTCTGACACAGGCAAAAGCGGCAAAATGTATATTTGAGTATATTTATTTTGCAAGACCTGACAGTTACATAGACGGCATATCAGTAAATTCGTCGAGGATAACAGCCGGAAGGATTCTGGCACAGACGCATCCGGTAGATGCAGACATCGTAGTAGGTGTACCTGAATCAGGAAATGCGGCAGCTATGGGATATGCAATGGAGTCCGGAATACCTTATGGCATTGCATTCGTCAAGAACAGTTATGTGGGAAGAACATTTATCAAACCTAAGCAGTCGGCGAGAGAGTCGAGCGTAAGAGTAAAATTAAATGCGTTAAGGGAAGTTGTAAGGGGCAAGAGAGTTGTAATGATAGATGATTCCATTGTAAGAGGAACGACAAGTGCAAGGATAGTAAAGATGATAAAAGATGCAGGAGCATCTGAGGTGCATGTACGCATCAGTTCACCACCGTTTCTGTATCCGTGTTATTTTGGAACGGATGTACCGTCAAGTGACCAGCTTATAGCATACAATCATTCAGTAGAACAGATATGTGAGATGATAGGTGCAGATTCTCTCGGTTATCTTGACATAGAAAGATTAAGTGAACTTATAGACGGAGACAAAGGTTATTGTAATGCCTGCTTCTCCGGAAATTATCCTGTAGAGCCTCCTAAGGAGGATATAAGAGGAGATTTTGAGAAGTAATCCTCAGACACAGGATACGATATGATACGAAAAGTTAAAAAGTCAGACCTGATATTATAAACTATGGCACAAAGCTGATGATGTTTTATCATCACGGAAGGGAAAGGAATAGAAGATATGAGTTATGATAGATATACAAGCCCGCTTTCAGAGCGTTATGCAAGTAAAGAAATGCAATACATTTTTTCGCCTGATAAGAAGTTTAAAACCTGGAGAAGACTCTGGATTGCACTTGCAGAAGCGGAAAATGAACTCGGACTTAAAAATGAGCATGGAGAGCCGGCAGTAACTAAAGAGCAGATAGACGAGCTTAAGGCAAATGCCGATAACATAAACTATGATGTGGCAAAACAGAGAGAAAAAGAAGTTCGTCATGATGTTATGTCGCATGTATATGCATACGGTGTACAGTGTCCTAAGGCAGCAGGAATCATCCATCTTGGAGCAACATCCTGCTATGTAGGAGACAATACAGATGTTATTGTTATGACAGAGGGGCTTAAGCTTGTAAGAAAAAAACTTATCAATGTTATTGACGAACTTTCAAAATTTGCAGACAAATATAAAAGCCAGCCGACACTTGCATTTACACATTTTCAGCCGGCACAGCCTACAACGGTAGGTAAGAGGGCTACATTATGGCTTCAGGAATTTGTTATGGATCTTGAAGATGTTGAATATGTTCTTTCTACTATGAAGCTTTTAGGTTCAAAGGGAACCACAGGAACGCAGGCAAGTTTCATGGAACTTTTTGACGGTGATGAGGAAAAGGTTAAAAAGTTAGATGATATTATTGCAAAGAAGATGGGATTTGAAAAATGTTTCCCTGTTTCAGGACAGACATATTCGCGTAAACTTGATACACGTGTATTGAATGTTCTTGCCGGTGTTGCTGCAAGTGCACATAAATTTTCAAATGATATAAGACTTTTACAGCATCTTAAAGAGATAGAGGAGCCATTTGAGAAAAACCAGATAGGTTCATCGGCTATGGCATACAAGAGAAATCCTATGAGAAGTGAGCGTATCGCATCGCTTTCAAGATATGTCATGTCAGATGTGACAAACACAATGTTCACATCTGCGTGTCAGTGGTTTGAGAGAACACTTGATGATTCGGCAAATAAGAGAATCAGTATTCCGGAGGGATTCCTTGCAACAGACGGAATCTTGGACCTCGTGCTCAATGTTGTTGATGGACTTGTAGTTTATGATAAAGTTATAGAGAAACGCCTTATGTCAGAACTTCCGTTTATGGCAACTGAAAATATCATGATGGATTCAGTAAAGGCTGGCGGAAACAGACAGGAACTTCATGAGGAAATTCGTAAACTTTCAATGAAAGCCGGAGAAAATGTAAAGAAATATGGAAAAGATAACAATCTTCTTGAACTCATTGCAGACGATGATAAGTTCCCGGTAGGAATTGAAGAATTAAATGCAACGATGGATCCGGCAAAATATGTTGGACGTTCAGCTTCACAGGTTACGGAATTTCTTGAAAATATCGTAAATCCTATCTTGGATGCAAATAAAGATATATTAGGAGTTAAGGCAGAAATAAATGTCTGATAAAAATAATTAAATTAGGGCTTGCAAAAGGGTATGAATTGAAAATTTGGCAAGCAGAATGGAGGCTATATGGCAGCTAAGCGTATTTTGACTTCCAGGGCAACACAAAATATGATAGTGGCAGATGATGTTTATACATCAGATGATAAGCTGGTAATTCCTGAAGGTACGGTACTTACGGAAGATATTATTGATTCACTAAAAGAATATGGTGTCTTCGCAATTAGAATTAAAGTTGATGAGGATGGAAACAATGCAGCAGCGGAGAATGAAAAAGTCATGCCTGCCGGGGACGAAGTCTTGAACGAACAGAGGCAGGAAATTAAAAACTCAGCAGAACAGGAACAAGAAAGCTTTCTGAAACAAGTTAAAGAGAGCAAAGAGTTTGAAGTGTTTCACAGTGCATTTGTTGACAGCGTTGACAATCTTAAAAATGTATTCAGCAAGGTTGTAATGCACAATGAGCAGATAGATGGTGAGTCGATACTCAGCGATGTTGAAAATGTTGTATCGAAAGGAAGAAATAGTATTCATATTCTTGATATGCTTCAGTGTATGAGAGGGTATGATGATGTAACATATGTTCACAGTGTCAATGTTGCATTGCTCAGTAATATGATAGGGCGTATTGTATATCCGGACATTAGTGACGAGGAACTTAAGGTACTTACATTGGCAGGACTTCTTCATGATATAGGAAAAATGATGGTACCTGACAATATAATACAGAAAAAAGGCAGACTTACACTTCCGGAGTATAATCTTGTCAAGACGCATGTACTGTTTGGAAATAATATTCTTAAAGGCATTGACAATCTTGACCCAAGGATAGCAGAAGTTGCGATGCGTCATCATGAGAGATGTGATGGAACCGGTTATCCGGGGGGATACAAAAGAGAACAGATAGAGCCATTTGCGAGAATTGTCGCAATAGCGGATACATATGATGCCATGACATCAGACAGAGCATATAGGGCAGCAATATGTCCGTTTGATGTTATAGAGATGTTTGAACGCGAGGGAATCGTCAAGTATGATGTTGAGTTTTTGCTTCCGTTTCTCGAAAAAGCAGTACAGGCATATATGAATACTAATGTAAGGCTTTCCACAAATCAGATTGGAAAAGTAATAATGATAAACAAAAATGAATTTTCAAAGCCTGTTGTCCAGGTGGGAGATGAATTTTATGACTTATCAAAAGAAACAAATGATATTGTTATAGATAAGGTCTTGATATAATTCTTCAAATTAGGTATAATCCATTGTGGTCTTATAAATAAAGACATGAGAATGTTGTCTTACTGCCGGCGGTCATATCATAAGCACGAACAGTGGTATATTGTCAAAGGGGTCAGCAGACTCATCTATACATATCGTAAAATATATGGTGTCATACATATTATGACAGATTGGAGGATTTTTATGGTTACAGCTATCGTAGGTGCTAACTGGGGAGATGAAGGTAAAGGTAAGATTACTGATATGCTTGGAGAAGAGTCGGACATCATCGTTCGTTTCCAGGGAGGAAGTAATGCAGGTCATACAATTATAAACAACTATGGTAAATTTGCATTGCATTTACTTCCATCAGGTGTATTTTATGATCATACTACAAGTATTATCGGTAATGGTGTTGCACTCAATATCCCATATTTATTCAATGAAATAAATGAACTTGTTAAAAGAGGAGTACCACAGCCAAAAATCCTCGTATCTGACAGGGCTCAGATTCTTATGCCTTATCATGTCGCATTTGATGAGTATGAAGAAGAAAGACTTGGCAAGAAGTCATTTGGTTCTACAAAGTCAGGAATTGCACCATTTTATTCAGATAAATATGCAAAGATTGGAATCCAGGTTTCAGAGCTTTTCCAGGATGATGATGCATTAAAAGAGAAGATTGAAAGAATTTGTGTCCAGAAAAATGTTATATTAAAACATTTATACAATAAACCTGAACTTGACCAGGCAGAGATACTTGATACACTTCATAAGTACAGAGATATGGTTGCACCATATGTATGTGATGTATCTGCATATCTTAGGAAGGCTATTAAAGAAGGAAAGAATATTCTTTTAGAGGGACAGCTTGGTTCACTCAAAGATCCGGACCACGGAATTTATCCTATGGTTACATCATCATCAACACTTGCCGCATACGGAGCAATCGGTGCAGGCATACCACCATATGAGATAAAAAGAATCGTTACTGTAGTCAAGGCTTATTCAAGTGCTGTTGGAGCAGGTGAATTTGTAAGTGAGATTCTTGATGAGGAAGAAGCAGACAAACTTCGTAAACATGGTGGTGACGGCGGAGAGTATGGAGCAACAACAGGTCGTCCTCGTCGTATGGGATGGTTTGATGCGGTTGCAACGCGTTACGGATGTGAGATTCAGGGTGCAACTGAGGTTGTACTTACAGTGCTTGATTGTCTCGGTTATCTCAAGGAAATTCCGGTATGTGTAGGTTATGAGATTGATGGAGAAGTCGTAAAAGACTTCCCTGTTACGGCAAAGCTTGCAAAAGCAAAGCCTGTTTACAAAGTTCTTCCGGGATGGAATTGTGACATAAGCGGAATCAAAGAATATGATAAACTTCCAAAAGAATGTAGGGACTACATTGAGTTTATTGAAAAAGAAATCGGAGTTCCTATTAAGATGGTATCAAATGGACCAAAGAGACATGATATTATTCATAGAGCTTAAAAATATATAAATCAAGAAAATATACGGGTTAGTTGGTTTTCAGATACGGCATAATGCTTTTGAAAAACGATTAGCCCGTATAGTGTTAAGTGGAAAGGAAATTATGAATTACGGCAAAAAAGAGATAGACAGCAAAATAGACAAAATTAATTCATCTAATAAAAAAATATTCAACAAAATAAAGCTTAATGTAAAGATTTTTGCTGTTATCATTGTGTTTACCTTGATTTTGTGTGCGGTATTTTCGGGAGTCGGGATAGTAAGAGGACTTACGGACAGTGCACCTGATATAAATGAAGAAAATATAATGCCTGATGGATATCCTTCCATTATATATGATGCTAACGGTAAAAAGGTTCAAAAACTGATGGGCATAAACGCTAACAGAGAGTATAAAAAGATAACTGACATTCCTGAGTGTGTTCAGAATGCATTTGTTGCAATCGAGGATGCAAGATTTTACAAACACAGTGGTGTAGATCTTCAGGGTATTTTGCGTGCGGTGTTTTCAGCATTATCTGATGAAAAAATGACGCAGGGAGCGAGTACCATTACCCAGCAGCTTTTGAAAAATCAGGTGTTTGGCGGTGGAAATGAAAAGTCATTTTTTGGAAAAGTTTCAAGAAAGATACAGGAACAGTCACTTGCCATTAAGCTTGAAAGTACCATAGACAAGAAAAAAATACTTGAATATTATCTGAACACGATAAATCTTGGACAAAATACAATGGGGGTTGAGACGGCAAGCAAAAGATATTTTGGAAAATCAGTTTCAAAACTGACGGTATCTGAGGCAGCAGTGCTTGCGGGAATTACCCAAAATCCGACAGAATATAATCCTATCACAGAGCAGCAGAACAATGAAGCAAAAAGAAAGATTATATTGAAAAATATGCTTGATCAGGAATATATAACTGAAGATGAGTATGAGGAAGCATTGGGGGATGATGTTTACAGCCGGATACAAGATATAAATAAAGAAAAAAGGACATCTTCTTATGGTGATATAAACTCATATTATGTTGATGCGGTTATTGAAAATGTTGTAAGTGATCTTAAACAGAAACTTGGATATACGGAAACACAGGCATATAATGCAATCTACAGGGAGGGGTTGAAAATATATACTTGTCAGGATCAGTCACTTCAAAAGATATGTGATGATGTTATAAACAATGATAAATATTATCAGAAAAATACAAAGTCGTATCTTTCATATCAGCTTAAGGTAAAAAAATCAGATGGTAAAACTGAATTATATACTGAGGGCGATGTAATAGCATTTATAAATGATGCACACAAAAAGAGAATAAGTTTTTATTTTAAAAACCGTAAAAAAGCTGAGAAGTATATAAAATTGTTTAAAAAGAAAAATTTGGATAAGCATGATAAGATACTGAGTGAGAGCATCAATCTGATAAAGCAGCCGCAGGCATCTTTTGTTTTGATGGAACAGTCTACAGGAAAAGTTAGGGCTATAGTGGGAGGAAGAGGTGAAAAGACAGCAAACAGAACATTGAACAGGGCATCTTCCTCAAAGAGACAGCCGGGTTCTACATTTAAAGTTTTATCGACATATCTGCCTGCACTTGATACAAGTGGTTTTACACTTGCAAATGTTATGGATGATGCACCATATAAATATCCCGGAACAAATAAGCGTGTAAAAGACTGGGATTCATCAGGATACAAAGGACTTACATCACTGCGACAGGGTATTGTCGATTCGGTAAATATTGTTACGGTAAAAACTTTTCAGAAAGTTACACCCCAGACCGGATTTGATTATCTGTTAAATCTTGGATTTACGACATTAGTTGACCGGCGGGAAACTTCAGATGGGCAGATATATTCAGATATTCAGCTTCCGACAGCACTCGGTGGACTTACGGATGGTGTAACCAATGTTGAGCTTACGGCGGCATATGCTGCGATAGCAAATGGCGGAACATATATAAAGCCTGTATATTATACAAAAATAGTTGACTCTAAGGGAAATGTTCTGCTGCAAAACAGTAAGTCCGGTAAAAAAGTGATGAAGAATACGACGGCATGGCTTCTTACTGATGCAATGAAAGATGTGATAAAAAGAGGAACAGGAAAGAAAGCTGCATTTAAGAAAATCAAGATGCCACAGGCTGGAAAAACAGGAACAACATCTGACAATACGGACTTCTGGTTTGAGGGATATACACCGTATTATACTGCAGGAATATGGCTTGGCTATGATTCGATGTTTACGCAGATGTCAGGAAGTGCAAGCAAGATAATGTGGCGTGATATTATGGAGAAAGTTCATAAAGTCAAAAAATTGAAGAATAAAAACTTTAAGAAACCGGAAGACATAATAACTAGAAAAATATGTAAGAAGTGCGGCAAGCTTGCGGTTTACGGTCTTTGTGACAGAGCACTTGATGGAAATGATATAAAAACCGAATATTTTGCAAGAGGAACACAGCCAAAGGAAAGTTGTGACTGTCATGTGAAATATACTTTTTCAAATTCAACCGGTCATATGGCAGAAACAGGTGCATCTGCTTCGACTAATGATAAAGTGTATCTCAATAAAGACGAATCAACTTATAAGGCACAGACAAAAGATACACCGTATCTTATACCAGGCTGGTTGAAATAAAGTCAGCGTGTCCCTGCATCCAGATAACGCCCTTGAAGCGACGACCTATCATAGGTTCTCCTTCAAGGTCTTTTCTGTTTATGGAGATGTTCATAACAACATCATTACAGTTTATAAGAAGCTGGAAAACATCTTCATTTGTGTAAGGATTGGTCGTAAGTGACCAGTTAAGTATAGTACCTATTATCATATAGTTGTCTGATTCCGAGCCATATGGAATAAATGTGGAATCGACTATAGAGTACAAATCTTCTGTCATAATTCTTTTCATGAGTTGGCCGGAGAGGTCTATCTCATCGAGAGTTAGATTGTCGATGGCATCCTGGTCTCCGTTTTTTGCCTGAATGATAAGCTGTCTTTTCATGCGTGTTTCATGTCTTAATCTCTCGATGCTGTCATCAGTTTTTTCTATGCCAAGTAAGATGCGTCCCGCAAGTGAAAGACCTGAGAGTGCAAGATTTGCCCTGTGCGGAGTATTATCAGTAAAATTAAGTTTAATATAATCTACGGAATTTTGAAGATAAAAAATAACAGAAACAGCCATGCGTATATCATCACACATACCTGTAAAAGCACTTGTATCGACACGCCGGTTTATTGTGACTTCAGTTCTCATAGTGATAAGTGAACTGTAGCAATATGGAAAATAATGGTCAACATGAAAAAAGCCGAGCTTGTCGTATTCACCACGCACCGTAAGTCCTGTATTATGTGCAAATTCACGGCTCAGTTCCGTAATCTTTCTGCCATCCTTAGACAAAATCTGTTTGCTGACGGACGGTTTATCCATAGTGATACCAAGAAGTTTATCCATATCCTGTTTTGTTGTGATGTTGCTGAAACCGACAGCTCTTAAAAATCTATGCATATGATATTACTCCATTATTTATAAAAAATTTTATTTAATACTATTTAATACTATTTAATACTATCTTGCATCATATGATACTACATGACTGCCACAGCTACAAGTATAATATTCGGCTATTTTCTTGTAAAAAAGCGACTTTTAGGGTATAATCTAATGAGTTTCAGTGTAAACTGGTCGGCTTAAAATCAGTTTGCACAAAAAACAGCACAAGAATGGAGATTAATATGAGCAGGATTGCGGTTATTACGGATAGTAACAGTGGTATAAATTTTGAAGATGCAAAAGAACTTGGGATTAAAGTTCTGCCTATGCCTTTTCTTATTGATGGAAAGACTTATTTTGAGGAGATAAGTCTTTCGCAGGAAGAATTTTTTGAGAAACTTGAAAATGATGTTGACATATCGACATCCCAGCCGTCACCGGAGAGCGTCATGAAGATATGGGATGAGGCACTTGAGGAGGCTGACGAGGTGGTTTATATACCTATGTCGAGCGGCCTTTCAAGTTCATGCCATACGGCATTGATGCTGGCAGATGATTATGATGGAAAAGTTCAGGTTGTTGATAACCAGAGAATATCTGTCACACAGCGTCAGTCAGTGCTTGATGCTATGGAACTTGCAAAAAGAGGACTTACGGCAGTTCAGATAAAAGAAAAGCTTGAGAAAGTTAAGTTTGAATCGAGTATATATATAATGCTCGATACGCTTAAATATCTCAAAAAGGGCGGCAGGATAACACCGGCGGCAGCAGCATTTGGCTCTGCACTAAGGTTAAAACCTGTTCTTACGATTCAGGGAGAAAAACTTGACGCATATACGATAGCCAAGACAAAAAAGCAGGGTGTCAAGAAGATGCTCGCAGCAATAGAAGATGACATAAACAAGAGATTTGGCGGTACTGACCATATGGAAAACATACACATGGAGATAGCACATACCAAAAATCCTGAGGCGGCAGAGGATTTAAAACAGCAGATAATCGAAAAATTCGGAGTGACTGAGGTTGATCTTTATCCGTTGTCACTAAGCATTGCGTGTCATATAGGACCTGGTTCTATAGCAGTTGCGTGCTCAAAAGTTATTGACTGAAAAAATTTATATAATTATTAAAATATTGAAGATTTTTATTGAAACAAATCGTTATATAGGTGTATGCGGAACTGTCGTAAAGATATGATTAGATTGTGCACTCAGCACAACACATTGGTTTTGCAATCACCTGAAATCGTTTATAGAATGAGGGGGAAAGACGGATGAATTATATCGAACAGCTTGGTAAAGCAGCTAAGGCATCAAAAAAGAGTATAGCAACGGCAGGAACGGCTAAGAAAAATGAGCTTCTTGAAAAGATAGCAGAAAATCTCAGAAAAAATATTGATGTGATACTTAAAGAAAATGAAAAAGATACGGCTATGGCAAAGGAAAATGGTATAACTGATGCAATGGTAGACAGACTCAGGCTTACACCTGAAAGGATAAATGACATCGCTGATGCGTGCATATATCTGACAGGGTTAAATGACCCGGTCGGCGAGGTTATCGAGGGTTACACCAGACCGAACGGTATGCGTATCACAAAGACAAGAGTTCCGATGGGAGTTATCGGTATTATCTTTGAGTCAAGACCAAATGTCACGGTCGATGCGGCAACGCTTTGTATAAAGAGCGGAAATGCAGCGATACTCAGAGGAGGAAAAGAAGCGATAAACTCAAATAAAATTCTTATGGACATAATGAGGGAGTCAGTAGAGGAATGTGGTCTGCCGAAAGATATAATCCAGCTTGTCGAAGACACATCGAGAGAGAGTTCAAATCAGATGATGAGAGCGAACGGTTACATAGATGTGCTTATTCCAAGAGGAGGAAAAGGACTTATAAAAGCGGTGGTTGAAAATGCCACGGTGCCGGTTATTGAAACGGGAAGCGGTAACTGCCATATTTATATAGATGAGAGTGCCGATATTGACATGGCGGTATCAGTCACAAACAATGGAAAGACACAGCGTCCGAGCGTGTGCAATGCACTTGAGACTTGTCTTGTGCATAAGTCGGTTGCAAAGGAGTTTCTTCCAAAACTTATGGAGGAGTTTAAAAAGTTTAATGTTGATGTAAGAGGATGTGAGAGAACCGTTGAGATACTCGGAGAAGGCATAAAGCCTGCTACAGAGGAAGATTATGCCACGGAGTTTGATGATTATATCATGGCTGTAAAAGTTGTTGATGATATAGACGAGGCGATAGAGCATATATCAGAATATTCTACGGGACATTCTGAGTGTATCATTACAAATGACCTTAAAAATGCTGAGAAATTCCAGAGGGAGATAGACAGTGCGTGCGTATATGTAAACTGTTCAACGAGATTTACCGATGGCGGTGAATTTGGATTTGGAGCTGAGATAGGAATATCAACACAGAGGCTTCATGCAAGAGGACCTATGGGACTTAGGGAACTTACAACGATGAAATACCTCATAAACGGAGATGGACAGATAAGAAAATAGGGAAAGGGAAAAGGTAATGGAATTAAAAGTAGAAAATCTGATAAAGAGTTTCGAAGAAAAAAGAGTTATAAAAGGTGCGGACTACTCGTTCGAGAAAGGAAAAATATATGGGCTGCTGGGAAGAAACGGTGCAGGAAAGACAACGCTTTTTAACTGTATAAGCGGTGAGATGGATTTTGACAGCGGAAAGATTTATATGACAGATGAAGAAAACAGTGAGAGCATGAATTATGAAAAGATAGGTTATGTCTATTCAACACCGATACTTCCGGAGTTTCTTACAGGTTATGAGTTTATCAGATTTTTTACTGATATAAACAAAAAGAAAATAAAAAATATTAAAACACCAGAGGAATATGCAGATATGGTGTGCTTTGACAGAAGTGACCTTGACAAACTTATAAAAGGCTATTCGCATGGAATGAAAAACAAGATGCAGATGCTTGCGACAGTTATTGCAAGTCCTGAGGTTATGCTTCTCGATGAGCCGCTCACATCACTTGATGTTGTCGCCGCACATGAGATGAAAGAAATGCTTATGAATATGAAAAAGGATCATATAATCATTTTTTCTACACATATACTTCAGCTCGCAAAAGATCTTTGTGATGAGATAGTGCTTCTTCACGGAGGAAAGCTTGCAGGAGTGGCAGATGAGGTTTATCACAGTGCAGACTTTGAAGAAAAGCTTATACAGATGCTTAGTGCCGAAAGTGATGAAGATACAGAAAATATTGATATGTGGAGTGCAGATGCAGGTTTGTATGAACAAAATCTTTCGGATGATAAAAATAAAAACGAGAAAGATAATTTAATGACCGATGGCAATACCGAAAATCATACACAATCAGACAGCAGGACTGACGACTACGATCCATATGATTTTGATTGATAAATGTGAGAAATAAGTTCGAGAGTTTATTTTTTGCACGAATATTTGCTTATGAGAGATGACAAATAGATTTGACACCTGAATCTTTATAGCAAATTGCTCAGAAATTTCGTAGTCAGGAGGAAGAAGAATGTTTGAATTGATGTATCAGCAGATGCAGATTGCGTTTGCCGAGAGAATAAACAAATTTATATATACGGTTAGGAGAATACCGGTTATCGGAAAATGCATACCTGAGGAACTTTATGCGAGAGTATCTTTAAAAAGAGTGCTTGCGGTGTTGGCGGCAATACGGTCAGTGCTTGGAGATATGATAAATAAACTTTTATATTTTTTAGCCGCCATATGTTTAGGAGCTGCTGTTGTTTATATTTTTTTGGACGATGGGAAAAATGCTTTCACGGGACAAAGTATCATGTTGTTCTGGATATTTTTCTTTATGAATTTTTTGCTGGGTTCATTTGTAAACAGTAATATATGTGCCTGTGATGAAAAAGATTATCTGCTTGTAGGTCTGCTGAGGATTGATGCAAAAAAGTATTTTTTATTAAAAATATTTAAATCGCAGATTACACAGATAATATATTACACGGTATTTATGAGCGTGGCACAGCATATCATATTTGATGAAAGTTTAATGACGGTGTTTCTTTATATGCTTGGATTTGCAGCGTTCAGGTTTATAGGAGAGGCGGTAAGACTTTTCTTAAACGACAGATTTGGTATGCCGTTTACGGATAAAAAGCTGCCGGGCATATTTTATAATATTTATACGGTAGTTATGTTTTTTGTGGCATATGGAACTTTTTATCTGTTGATATTTCTCAAATATGTACTTGACATTGACGGGATAGTTTACCCTGATATACGCATTGTAGCGACAAATCCGGTGTTTCTTATATTGTCAGTTGTACTGGCGGTACTATCAATAAGATATATTGTAAATTATCAAAATTATCCGCTTGTTGCCAAAAGACTTGCCGGTTTTAATACGGTTATGGAGCAGAAGGCTGCCGTAGATGCGCTTGTAAAGGTAAATCAGAATGTTGAGGCGGATGACCTTAGCAAAAAAGAAACAGGACAGAAGATTTTTGAAGAAAAAGAGGGATATGAATATCTCAATGCGATATTTTTTGAGCGGCACAAAAAGATTTTTTCAAGACCGAGAAAATTAAAAACGGTTATTTCATTTATCATAATGGCTGCGAGCATAGTGGGGCTTATCGTATTTAAGGCAGGCTCAACGGCAAAGGAGTTTAATTCATTTGCAAATGATATGTGGAATGCAATGGACAGGGTTATGACTATCTTTGTATTTCTTATGTATTGCATTACATCAGGAAGAAGCATAACGAGAGCGTTATTTTATAATTGCGACCATAGTCTTATGAAATACGGTTATTACAGAAGACCTGATGCCATACTTAAAAATTTCAGGATAAGACTGAGATTTATGTTAAAAAGCGAACTTCCTATGGTAGTTGTATTATGTGTCGGTTTTGTGATAGATACGATAATCATCGGAAAGGCAGACCAGTGGGTAAAGCTTCTTTCGATAATAGCCTGCATAGTATTGCTGAGTATCTTTTATTCAGTGGTATATCTTTGTATGTATTATATTTTCCAGCCGTACACAGAGGGCGGAAAAGAGACGGGAGTCGGATATTCAGTATGTAAGGGTGTTATATATGTGGCATCATATTCATGCCTGCAGATAGATACGCTTCCACAGTATTTTGCTGCAATAATAATGGTGATAACTGTTGTAGGGCTTGTCGCAGGTTATGCACTTGCATATCTTATGGCACCGAAAAGATTTGTTTTGAAATAAATGCATATGTTTGTTAAGCGGATGCATACGGTGTTGATTTTGCAAAAATAGAAGCTGATAGAGTTATGGCAGGGAGCAGAGTGGATTGCGAATAATTAAAGGTGATGATGATTTTACCGGTGTATTACTGAAATGACAGGATGGGAGGAAGAATGGGCAAAAATAAAAAATACTACTTAAATGTAATATTTATGGCGGTTCTTTTAGCGGCAGTGTTTTATGTGCTTTTAAAAGACCAGGACTTAAATGACATATTAAATGCGATGAGAGGTGCTAAGAAATTTGATATGATTCTCTCGATGTTTGCGGCACTTGTTTATGTTATCATGGAGGGAGTTTCCATGCAGATAATATTACACTCGCTCGATTTCAAGAAACAGGGACTAAAATGTGTAAAATATTCGTTTATAGGATTTTTCTTTAATGCGATAACACCGTCGGCATCCGGTGGGCAGCCCATGCAGGTATATTATATGCATGAGGAGGGGATAAATGCGGGAGCATCTTCAGTGACACTTCTTTTCTGGACGATAATATACAAAGTCGTACTTGTCGTATTTGAGTTGTATGTATTTTTGTTCCATTTTGATTTTGCCGTAAAATATATCGGCGGATATATGTGGCTGTTTATTATAGGGATGGCGGTAAATGTTGTTTCGATAGTTTTATATACCATCATAGTTTTTTCAGAAACGGGTGCAAAAAAGCTTGCTTATATGGGAACATGGTTTTTACATAAATTAAAGATAGTAAGACATAAAGAAAAGGCAGAAAAAAAACTTGACGCTCTGCTTGATTCATACAAAGAGGGTGCAGTCTATATGCGTACCCATGTAAAGGTTGCAATAATCGTATTCTTAACGACCTGTGTTCAGAGGATTTCGTACTTTGCAGTAACATGGTTTGTCTATAGGGCACTTGGAGGCAGTGGATTTTCGGCATTGGAGATAATAATGCTTCAAAGTTTCGTGTCGGTATGTATAGACATCCTTCCGTTTCCGGGAGGTGTCGGAGCAAACGAGGGATTTTTCGTAGCGCTGTTTGCACCGGTCATGGGACACAGCATCGCGGTATCAGCAATGCTTCTCAGCAGGGGTTCAAGCTTCTATGTTTTAGTTATAGTCAGTGCAGCAGTATCAATGTTTGCACAGTTTCAGAATGTACGGAGGAGTAAATGTCAGAATACAAGATAGTTTATAAAGGCGGAACAGGGGAGATAGTTGAAAAAAAATCAAGATTTATAGCAAATGTGTTTAAGGTAGAGAGCGAAGATGAGGCTCTTGAGATTATTGAGCAGACAAGAAAAAAATACTGGGATGCAAGACACAACTGTTTTGCTTATATTATAGGAGAAAACGGGCAGACAAAAAGATGCAGTGATGACAAAGAACCGCAGGGAACGGCGGGAAAGCCTATACTTGAAGTTATCGAGGGGGCGGGCATCATAAATATCCTTGTTGTTGTGACAAGATATTTCGGTGGAACGCTTCTTGGCACGGGAGGACTTGTAAGAGCATACTCCGGTGCGGCAAAAGAGGGAATAGCAAACAGCAGTATAATTACCAAAGAAGCCGGAAAGAAATTTGTGATAGACACTGATTACAACGGTGTAGGCAAATTACAGTATATTGCAGCAAATATGGACATAACGATAACAGATACACAGTACACTGATAAGGTTGTAATGACATTTATAGTACCGCTTGATAAATGTGAGGAATTAAAGAAAAAGATAGTAGAAGCGACGGCAGGCAAGGCTGGGATAGATGACAGAGAGGAAATATATTTTGCAATGCTTGATGGCAGTCCGGTAATCTTTTAGAAAGGTAGTACATCATGGATTTATTTGATTATATGCGTGAACAGAGCAAAGAAGATGAATCTCCGCTTGCATCAAGACTCAGACCGAGAACGCTCGATGAAGTGGTGGGGCAGCAGCATATTGTCGGAAAAGGCAAACTTTTATATCGTGCAATAAAAGCTGACAAACTGGGTTCTATAATATTTTACGGACCTCCGGGAACAGGAAAGACAACACTTGCTAAGGTTATCGCAAACACGACAAGTGCAGAGTTTTTACAGATAAATGCGACAAGTGCAGGAAAAAAGGATATGGAGGAAGTCATAGAGAAAGCCAAAAACAACGCAGGAATGTATGGCAAAAAAACTATCCTTTTTGTAGACGAGATTCATAGATTTAATAAAGGACAGCAGGATTATCTGCTGCCGTTTGTCGAGGACGGAACAGTCATTCTTATTGGTGCGACAACTGAAAACCCATATTTTGAGGTAAATGGTGCGCTTATATCAAGGTCAAGGATATTTGAATTAAAAGCACTAGATACAGAGGATATAAAAGAACTGATACTTCGTGCCGTAAATGATAAAGAGAGGGGAATGGGTTCGTACAATGCTAAGATAGACGATGAGGCACTTGAATTTCTTGCAGACATGGCAAATGGAGATGCAAGGGCAGCTTTAAATGCCATTGAACTTGGAATACTCACGACCGACAGAGGAGCTGACGGTATTATTCATATAACGCTTGAAGCAGCGGGGGAGTGTATCCAGAAAAGACCTGTAAGATATGATAAGACAGGTGACAATCATTATGACACAATATCTGCATTTATAAAGAGTATGCGTGGTTCAGATCCGGATGCGGCGGTCTATTACCTTGCAAGGATGCTCTATGCGGGTGAAGATGTAAAATTTATCGCAAGGAGAATAATGATATGTGCAGCCGAGGATGTATCAAATGCAGACCCACAGGCACTTGTAGTAGCGGTAAGTGCGGCACAGGCAGTGGAAAGACTTGGTATGCCGGAGGGACGGATAGTGCTTGCACAGGCGGCTGCATATGTGGCATCAGCACCAAAGAGTAATTCGGCAATAATGGCGATAGACGATGCAATGCAGTCAGTTCAGAATGAGAAGATAAGCGGAGTACCAAATCATTTAAAAGATGCACATTACAAAAGTGCCGGAAAACTCGGTCATGGCACGGGATATAAGTATGCACATGACTATCCGAATCATTATGTAAGACAGCAGTATCTTCCGGATGAACTTGTGGGACGAAAGTTTTATGTGCCGTCAGACAATGGGTATGAGAGGAATATTTCTGAATACTTTGATAAAATAACGAATGCAATTTCCAAAGAAAACTAATGTCTGTTTACAGACAATTAGTTTTTGTGGAAATTATATGAGTGCAACGAACAGCGAGAAAACTTTGTTTTCGAGCTGAGCATTCGTTTTTGTTTAAAGGATGAGAGCGAAACTCTTGAGTAGTTGTGAGGTGATTTGATTGAAAAAAATAAAACAGGTTGTGGCTATTGTTATGTGTGTTCTTTTAGTTGGGATGTATGTTGCTTCGTTTGTGGCGGCGATTTTTGCCAAGCCGCAGGCTCACGGTCTTTTTATGGCGAGTGTGGGTATGACGATTATGATTCCGTTACTTCTTTATGCGTACACGATTATTTACAGGGTTATTCATCCTGAAGTGCATGAGGAGGATGGAATGTATAAGGATATGGAAAAATATGATGATGGCGGCGGGCTAAATGGTGAGAATAATGGCGGCGAACCGGATAGCGAGAATAATGGCGGCGGGAATAATGATGATAATAGGGATAAGGGAAATTAGAGATATGAGAGATAAAAAAAAGAGTAAGACAGGAAGTACAAAGTTTGGAATATGGTATGAAAAATCTGTGGGAAAACTTATTCCTAAGCAGACGGTTGTCTCACTTATTTCATGCTTTGTGCTTAATTCGGCAATATATACAGGAACTCAGCTTCTTATGAAAAATGCTAAGCATTATGACTTATCGACTAAGTTTGATAAGAGTCTGCCGTTTGTTAAGGAATGGATATACATATATCTTATATGCTTTGCTTTCTGGGCGGTCAACTACATAATGATATCAAGGACTGAGAGAGAACACTGGTATAAGTTTGCAACAGGTGATTATCTGTCAAGACTTATCTGTGGCGTGTTTTTTATATTGCTTCCTACTACCAATGTAAGACCTGAGATTACGGGAAACGGTCTTTCAAGTATTCTTATGAGGTTCGTATATACGGCTGACCCTGCATCAAATCTGTTTCCGTCGATACATTGTCTTGTAAGCTGGATGTGTTTCATCGGGATAAGAAAACAGAAACATATACCGGTTTGGTACAAAGTTTTTTCGGCAGTGTTTGCGGTACTCGTGTTTGCATCAACGCAGTTTACGAAGCAGCATTATATAATTGATGTGTTTGCAGGGGCCGCGATTGCTGAACTGTCATATTTTATAGGGACACATACTAACTTTTATAAAAAGATATGGAGATTTTTTGATAAAGTTAATAATGTTGTATTTGGGAGAGATTAAATGTCAGGAGTAAAGAAAAATATTTTTAATGGTGCTTTTTTGTTGTTGGTGCTTCTTATCACGCTCTATTCGGTATTTCATGGAGAAAATCTTTCAGAGCTTCTAATTTATTTAAAGCAGGGAGATTTCAGATATTGGTTGCTCGGTGCGGTATTTGTTGTAGGATTTATCGAGTCAGAGTCGGTGATAATCTATTATATGATGAAAGTATTAGGCGAAAATGTAAAACTGACACATTGTTTTTTATATTCATTTGTCGGATTTTTCTTCTCGCTCATCACACCATCGGCTACGGGTGGCCAGCCGGCACAGCTTTACTTTATGAAAAAAGATAAACTGTCATTGCCTACATCGACAATGGTACTTCTTATAGTAACGATTACATATAAACTTGTACTTGTCGTGCTTGGTCTTGTTGTAATGATATTAAGACCTGAGCCTGTATGGAGACTTTTAAAACCGATATACGGCTGGTGTTATCTTGGAATTTTCTTGAATGTTGTGTGTGTTTTTGGTATGCTTATACTTGTATTTCATCCTACGCTCGCAAGTAATATTGTATTATTTTGCCTAAGATTGTTTGACAGGATATTTAAGAAAGATATGGAAAAAAAATATGGCGGACGCCTGGAGAGAGCAATGGAAAAATACAGGTATGCGGCAGAATTTTTCTATAAAAATATAAAAGTTATAGTAAATGTATTTCTGATAACCTGCGTGCAGAGATTTCTGCTGTTTGCAGTTACATATCTTGTATATAGGTCATTTTCGCTCAACCTTGCCGGGGCAGGTGTGGTTATAACGCTTCAGGGAATGATTTCTGTTGCAGTTGATATGCTTCCGTTACCGGGAGGACTTGGGATAAGCGAAAAATTATTTAAAGATATATTCTTGCAGATATGCACAAAAAAATATACGCTTCCTGTTATGATAGTCAGCAGGGGATTAAGTTTTTATGTTCAGCTTGGAATAAGTGCTGTAATGACGGTTGTTGCGTATCTTAGGATTGGGTCAGCAGATAAGATACTAAGCCTGAAACGGTTGTATTTTAGAAAGAAATGAGGATTAATATGAAAGAGAATGTTGAAAAGAAAAAATTCACTGATAAGCTTATAGGAGTATATGATTATACAGTTATACTTACATATATAAGTCTTTTTATATCAGTTATAGGCATGACGCAGGCGATGAACGGAAGATTTAGGACGGCAGTTACCTGTCTTGCACTTTCGGGACTTTGTGATATGTTTGACGGAAAGATAGCCAGAAGCAAAAAGAACAGGACAGACGATGAAAAGCTTTACGGTGTACAGATAGACTCTCTCTGTGATGTAGTCTGCTTCGGTGTGTTTCCGGCACTTATATGTTTCCTTATAGGCGTGAGAGGACCGATAGGAATGTTTATTGTAGGATATTATTGTGTATGCTCAGTTATAAGACTTGCATTTTTCAATGTACTTGAGACCAGGAGACAGCAGGTGGAGGAAGGAGCAAACAAGTATTATCACGGACTTCCGATAACATCAATGGCTATCGTACTTCCGCTCGTATTTATGCTCCAGGTATTTGTTAGTGACAGGGCATTTGTGCTTGTGTTATATTTTGCCCTTGCGATAGTTGGAACATTATTTATTGTTGATTTCAAACTAAAAAAACCGGATAATAAGACACTTGTATTTCTTGTTATAGTGGTAGCGGCAGCAGTTATAATAGTCGTTTTATTTTCTAAATACAGAGTGCCAAGGCCGCATTTCTTTGAGAAACCTTTGTGGAAGATTTTCAGAGGATGATATAGATTAAGATATAACAGTTCAGCCTTGCATTTAATAAATTCATAAACCTGCCAGCAAGCTAACAGCAGGGGCATTTTTATAGTGTCCCTGTTTTTTGTAGGAGGAAACATTGAGAGGACTAAAGTTATATGAAATCAATCCAAGATATATAAAGTATCTGTCGCAGTATCAGGAACATATATTTATTTCGGATGGCGAGTATCGTTTGGTTGATATAAATGGCACAAAAGACCAGCAGTATAAACATTTGATGCAGGTTGAAAATTGAGAGATTAAGAGGCAAAAAATCGAATTCTAAAAAATGCAGATATTGTGTATAAGCATAAGCTGCATAATGGAACATCGACACCGCTTGCAAAAAGGACAAATGATTTTATTAAATTGGAAAAATGTTATAAACAATATAACGGATGAATGGAGTAAAAAATGGAATTTGAAAGAATAAATTGCAAATTACAGCAAAACAGTCAGGACAAATTACTTGAAAAAATGTATAAAAGTGATATAGGAAAGCAGTTATTAAAGGTACTTACAGGCAAAGCCGTGTCTGAACTTGGCGGAAGGTTTATGGACAGCCCGCTTTCAGTACCGATAATAAAACCTTTTATCGAGAAAAACAATATTGATATGTCACAGTATGAAGAAAAAGAATATAAAAGCTACAATGATTTTTTTACAAGAAAGATTAAAGATGGCGAGAGAGTCTTTGACTTTACACCGGAGCTTTTGTGTTCTCCATGTGACAGTAAACTTACGGTTTATAATATAGATGAAAATTCAGAGTATGAGATTAAGGGTACAAAGTATTCATTTGAAAGTCTTACAAGGAGCAAAAAGCTCGCTGATTATTACAACGGCGGTCATATGCTTGTTTTCAGGCTTTGCGTCGATGATTATCACAGATATTCATATGTAGATAATGGTTATCTCGGACCGGTAAGAAGAATAAACGGTGTTTATCATACAGTAAACCCTGTTGCTATAGAAGCCGGAAACGATATATACAAGGAAAACACAAGGGAGTTAAGTGTTTTGCACAGCGAAAATTTTGGCAAGATACTCCAGATAGAAGTAGGTGCGTTGATGGTTGGACGGATTGTCAACAATGATGAGAAATGTCATGTATCAAGAGGACAGGAGAAAGGTCGTTTTGAATTTGGCGGCTCTACGGTTATACTTGCATTTGCAAAAGACATGGTAAAGATTAAGGATGAGATAATCAAAAATTCAGCAGACGATTTTGAAACCATTGTAAAGATGGGGGATGTTATCGGAGAGAAATTTTAACACTATCAGGTAAGTACACAATAGTGTTATGTGCAAGCAGCAAAGCGGATTGCTAATATACGCCTGACAAGAGATAGAGAGATTAAAAAGGAGCAAGATAGATGGAGACACCAATCTGTGATTTTGTGAAAGGATACGCCGACAATGGCTTTTCAAGATTTCATATGCCGGGGCATAAGGGAAGAAAATTTATTGGTTGTGAGAAATACGACATAACGGAGATAGATGGTGCAGATGTATTAAGCCATGCAGATGGAATAATAAAGAAAAGTCAGGAAAATGCGGCAAAACTATTTGGAAGTGGTGCTTCTTTTTATTCAACAGAAGGCTCCTCACAGTGCATAAAAACGATGCTTGCCGTTGTTTTTGCCGATTACAGAAGAAAGCTTTTACATGAAAAAACAGACAAGCCGGCAAATCTTTGTGAGGCCCAAAAAACAGATAGGCAGGAAAAACTTTGTGAAAACCAAGATACAGATGCGAGATCTATTTGTGAAAATGAGATAATTGAAAAGCCAGAAGCAATACCAGAGCGTGCATATGTACTTGCAGCAAGAAATGTCCACAAGTCTATGATAGATGCACTTGCACTTCTTGACCTTGATGTGGAATTTATTTATCCCCAAGATGCGGACAGTATATGCGTGAGTATGGTGACACCTGCAGACATTATGGAATATCTTGAAAAAGTATCAGACAATACAGAAATAAAGACAGAAGAAATAAAAAAAATACTAGACAATGCACAAAGAGATGATATAAAGTTATCAGATACAGAGCAAAAGAACATATGTGGGAAAGAAAATAAAAGAAATACGCTGCCGATGGCAGTATATATAACTTCTCCTGATTATCTCGGAAATACCGCCGACATAGAGGGAATATCAAAAGTATGTGAAAAATATGACATTCCATTAATTGTCGACAATGCACACGGGGCATATCATGCATTTCTTGATGAGGAAAAATACGGAAAAATTCATCCGATAAAATGCGGAGCAGCTATATGTTGTGACTCGGCACACAAAACACTTCCGGTTTTGACAGGCGGAGCGTATATCCATGTTTCAAGGAAATATAAGGAAAGATTTGCACCATATGTCGCATCTTATATGACAATGTTTGGTTCGACAAGTCCTTCATATCTGATAATGCAGTCACTTGATATGTGTAACAGATATATTGATGAAAAAATCAGACATGAATTAAGTGAATGTATCGGACGGATAGAAAAGACAAAAAAAGTTCTTGTTGAAAATAATGTAAAAATTGTGGAAACAGAGCCGCTTAAGATAGTGATAGATACTGCGGCAGCAGGTATGGAGGGTGATAAACTCGCCGAAGAATTTAGAAAACATAAGATAGAATGTGAATATGCAGACAAATATTTTGTTGTATTGATGATAACACCGCAGAATGATGAGAAAGATTTTGAACGGCTTGAAAAGTGGGCAGTTGAAACTAAGTATAAAAGAGTGGCGAAAAAGAAAATAGAACCTAAAAAACTTATACTGCACAGGGCAGAAAGAGTGATGAGCATAAGAAAAGCGGCATTTTCGCCGTACAGGAAAATAAAAGTTTCTGATGCCAGTGGCAGTATATGTGCATCACAGACAATAGCGTGTCCTCCGGCAATCCCTATAGCCGTGTGCGGCGAGAGGATAGACCAAAATATGATAAGTATATTTGAGGAGTACGGAATAGATTATGTAAATGTTGTAAGTTATTGATTAGGTAATTGCGAAAGGCGGATTAAAGATGAACATTTTATTTCCAACATGGAAAAGTTTTGGAGTTGAAGATATAAAAGAGACATTTGAAGAATTGGGATATAAGGTATCATTATATGAAAGAGAACCGAAAAATTACCGCATTGACCCAAGATACAAATCAGAAATTAAAAAATATATTAAAGAAAATGATATAGATGCTGTGTTTACATCAAATTATTATCCGGTTATATCAGATGGCTGCAATGACCTTAAGATACCGTATCTTTCATGGTGTTATGACAGCCCGCTTATACTTACATATTCAAAATCAGTCTTTAACGAGGTAAACAGGATTTTTATATTTGATTCGCTGATGGTTCAGGAACTTAGAAATCTGGGTGTGAAAAATGTCTGGTATATGCCTATGGCAGTGAATGAAAAAAGGCTTGCAGATTTAAGTATTTCACCGCAGGACAGAAAGATTGTTGAGAGTGATGTTTCATTTGTCGGCAGGCTTTATACGGAGGAACACAATCTTTATGACAGAATGGAACCAAAACTTGATGATTATACAAAAGGCTATCTTGAGGGGATAATGGAGTCACAGAGAATGATATACGGCTACACATTTATTGAAGAACTCCTAACACCTGACATAGTGGAAAAAATGATGGCTGCAATGCCTGTAAAAGTGCAGGAAAACGGGATGGAGAGTATAGAATATATCTATGCAAATTATTTTTTATGCCGTAAGATGACACAGCTTGACAGAACGGAGATATTCAGTTATTTAGGTGAGAAACTTCATGAAATAAAGCTTGAAAACGGAAGAAATATAGCTCCAATGAAACTTTACACATCAGAGCCGACACCACAGTTAAAGGGAATAAAAAACATGGGCGAAGTCCACTATATGTATGAAATGCCGCTTGTATTTAAGTACAGTAAGATAAATCTCAACATCACGCTAAGAAGCATAAGAAACGGAATACCGCTTCGTGCAATGGATATAATGGGGGCAGGAGGATTTTTGCTCACAAATTATCAGAATGATTTTGCAATGCACTTTGTGGATGGGGAAGATTATGTTAGTTACAGTGACAGAGAGGATATGCTTAACAAGATAAAATATTATCTTGAACATGAAGACGAGAGAAAGATGATAGCAGAAAACGGATGCAGAAAGGTGAGAGAGGAGCATACATATACACAGAGGCTGTCGGAGATAATTGGGAGCATTTAACACTATGATGCAGAACTTGTCAAACGAGGGGTGAGAGCAGAAAACATACATCACTATGGTTTTGCGTTTAGAGGTAAAGAGGTGCTAATAGACGGACGGTAGATGTTTTCGGAACAGTTCCCAAATCTGCAATAAAATTCCCAAATCTGCAATATCTATTGAAAAGATAAATGATAAATGGTATCTTCTGGTAAATCAAACAGGAGGTATTTGAGGGATGATTGACAGATATATAAATCTTTTGATAGACAGAGGAATAATATGGCAGGGAGAAGAAGAAATATATAAGTATAAACTGACTTGTTTTCTTGAAAAAACATTTACGATAAGTATAATGATATTGATAAGTCTGATTTTCAGACAGACCATCAGTATTGTTATGTTTATCGTATCTTTTTTTTGGCTGAGAAGCAGAATGGGTGGCTTTCATCTTGATTCTTTTAAGGGGTGCTTTGTAGGCACCATAGGCACAGAGATAGTGCTTATACTTCTGATAAAATATCGTGTCGTACCGCTCATTATATCGGAAATATTGTCTGCAATCGCGGCAGTTATCATCTTTATTTTAGGGGCATCAAACCATCCCAATATGAATTATGACAAAGACGAATACCGTTTCAATAAAAAATATGCAAGACTTATAGTAATCGTAGAATTTTCGGCAATTCTCTTTTTTATCGGGTTAGATGTATCAGAAATATATATCCAGGCAGTGGAATATTCGATTATACTTTCAGCGGTACTTCTTGTGATGGCATTTACAATGGGTCAGCATAAAAAAGTTTATTATTCATAAAAAAATTGTAATTTCGACAAAAAATTCCCAAATATGCAATAAAATTTCCAAATCTGCAATATCTATTGAAAAGTGAAAAATTAAGTGATATTTTTCTATTGCAGCGAAGATGAAGAAATTAAAGAGAAATTAATTTTAGTATGTAATCGCTGCACTGTGGGTCATAAAAAATGATGTGCCGGCAGAGATTTTTGTAGAGAATATAAATAATAAACAGGGGGCGAGGCTTGTTATGAAAAAAAGATTGTATATGATAATTGCCTTATTGTGCTGTGGCAGTGTGATAAGCGGATGCAGTATGAGTCAGGAAAGTATGTCCGGAGATGACAAAGAAAATAATAATGTTAAAGTAGAGAAAACGGTAGATGATAATAAAAAGCAGGAAGAAAAGAATGAACAGGAACAGCAGGTTTACGATATATATACAGCTAAAATAAAAGACTGTACTGAGCAGACAAATCCATCAGACTTTTTTCCGGAAAATTCAGATTATAAAGAAATAAAAAAAGAAGAGGTAAAAACAGGGGAAGATAAAGATGGGGTATGGGAGGATTCTGAAAAAAATTATCTGCTTTGTGAGTATGGAAGAATATGTTATACATCAAAGGATTATGATTTTATATATTCAAACTTACTTTATGATGGTTATGGTGTATTTAGGGACAATTTTAACGAGCTTCTCGCTGATGGTAAAGTAAATGGCATTTCAAAAGAAAAGGCAATAAAAAAAATGAGAGATATAGCAAAAAGTAATGGAATAATGGCTGATAATGTGGTTGCATATCCTTTTACTATTAAAAACATGACTAAGTTAAGCAAGATGTTTATGTCTGATAAGGAGTATGAAGAATATAAAAATAATGAGAAGAACAAGGATGATCCAATAAAAAGAAAATTTTATAAAAAAGACGAGGCATATCTTGTGGTCATGAATGTTATGGCAGATGATAAAATTCTATACAATAAAGAATATGACTATGGAAATAGAGGATACTCAGGAAGCTATTGTTATGGTATAGTCAGTGCCAAGGGAGTGGAAGCTTTTGATGCAGACGGCATTTACGAAAAACTGTCAAAAGATAAGGATAGTATTTCAATTTTATCAGAGAAACAGGCAATAGATAAACTAGATAAGAGGTTTGAGGATGTCATTTCAGGAAAAATAAAATGTAATCGTTTAAGCATAACATATATAGCGATCAAAGCAAAAAAGAATGACAACAGTTATGCGGTTATTCCGGTGTATTTGTTTGATATTACACAGGAGATTATTGATAAAAAAACAAACGAAACATATAAAGATAAATATAATCTGTTTCTCGATGCGGAGACAGGTGAGTGGATAGAGTAGGAGAAAAGAGATGCATTTTTTTGATATGTGTAGGACGGAGCGTAGACGGCTGTTTAATATCAGTATATGTGGCAAGACCATATTGATAGCTGTTTGTGTACTGGCAATGGGAGTATTGACATTTATAAATGAAAATCCAAATATAGAAATGACGGACAAATATTTTTATGAGCTGTTTCGCTTATATTTTTCAAGGGGAACATTTTTTCAGCTTTTGTTTGTACCTGTGGGTTATTATATAATGTACGGGATATGCACTGATTTAAAAGAAAAGATGTCATATTTTTTTGTGACAAGGTCAAATATCAATGCTTATATAGCTGCTAAATTTGTTGTTGGGATTTTATATGCTTTTGTTATGTTTGAGTTGATATTTAATATATTTTGCATATGTGGAACAAATATTTTTAAAATAGTTGATTATTCCGATTATTCATGTGGCTCAGATGTGTATGAGGATGTGTTAAAGATAAATCCGTATTTATATTTTGAGTTAAGGATATTTATCGCATCGCTGATAATGAGTCTTTTTGTTGGAGTGGGAATGTTTGTTACAGTGTTTTTTTGCAACAGGTATATTGGAGCTTTGTCCGCTTTTTTGGCATATATTATTATTGTTAAAGTTGAGGTGACATTAAATAGTGTTAATAAATTGTTTTGTTATGAAATTATTGTAGCAGGTGGGACAAGACCGTGCTCATCGGCGATTGCCTCTGTGGGGGTGATAGCCGGAGTTACTATTGCGAGTCTGTTTGTTGTGTATATATTGTATTATAAGTTATTTAGGAGGAAGTTAAGTGGGGAATAAGATTAAAAAAATAATAAAATGTGATATGATCGGGATGACATCAAACCATAAAGTTTATCTGAGCCTGATAATTTTAATGTTTTTTTTGCATGACAATTTTGAGCCGCTTTTCAAATTTGCAAAGGAAGTTGGCTACAGGGTGACGCCGTATTTACTTCCGTTTAGCTTTAAGCAGCCGTTTATGAAGCTTGTGATTTTTTGCAGTGTGCTGCTGATATTTTCTGATGCACCGTTTCTTACAGATTTTCAGGTGTTTATGTTGTCGCGTTCAGGGAAAAAATGCTGGTATATCGCACAGATGATATATCTTGCACTAGGCAGTATAATGCTCACGGTTTTTATGGCTGTTTTTCCTGTTGTAATAAATTTATCTGTGATAGTGTTTAAAAGCGGCTGGGGAAAAGTTATAAAGACATTAGCGTCGAAGCAGGATTTTATACAACCAATATCTTATGGAGTAGTAGAACATTATCAGGTGGACACGGTTATGGTATATACAGTTGCAATGTGTGTGCTATTGTTCTTTTTTATGGGTATGGTGCTGTTTTTATGTAATACGGCATTAAAAAACAAGGGAATAGGAGTGTTTATTATAACTGCATTGATCCTTATAGATTGGCTTAACAATATAATAAATGCTAATGTTGGATTGTTATGGCTCTCACCCTTTTCATGGGTAGATATTTCAGTGATGGCATATTCAAGAGAAAAATGGTATCCATCGGCTGGGTATGCGGTAATATTTTTAACTGTTGTCAATGTAGTTTTAATAGCTGTTACATATATTGCTGCAAAGAAAAAAGATATAAATACATATGCAGAAGGCTGATGCTGTCTTGAAAAAAAGAAAGATGATAGAGGGATAAATATAATGAACAATGAAATAATTATTGAAGTTAATGAGGTATTTAAAAAATATGATGATGCCACTGTTCTCGATAATGTATCTCTGGAAATAGAGAAAGGAAAAATCTATGGACTTGTCGGCAGAAACGGTTCAGGAAAGACCGTACTTATGAAATGTATATGTGGTCTGATAAAGCCGACAAGCGGGGAGGTAAAAGTTGCCGGGAAAACGGTAGGAAAAGATGTTGATATTCCGGAGGATATAGGTGTCATTATTGAGACACCGGGCTTTATACCGAATTATTCCGGCTTTAAAAATCTGAAGCTGCTCGCATCTGTAAGAAATAAAATATCAAATGAAGAAATCAGAAAAAGCATGGAGATAGTCGGGCTTGACCCAAAGAGCCGTAAGCACGTTGGCAAATATTCGCTCGGTATGCGCCAAAAGCTTGGCATAGCACAGGCTATTATGGAGAAACCTAAGATATTGATACTTGATGAGCCGATGAATGGACTTGATAATGAATCAGTGGCAGTAGTAAGAAAGATTTTAAAAGAACAGGCTGAGAATGGTGCAACGATAATCCTGGCAAGCCATAACAGGGAAGATATAGATGTGCTGTGCGATAAAGTTTATACAATGGATCATGGTGTTATAGAATGTGAGAGATGAAAATTTGCATTTCAGACCATTATTTTGCCCTCTCAGTCAGGATTTTGTTCACAATCTCTATTTTGTGTTATAGTTATTGTATAAAACACAAAGGAGGAAACATATTTGGGGACTGATATTATTAAAATAGCTATATGTGACGATGAAAAGGTTATTATAGACAGATTGAGGGGGTATATCGAGAAGTATATTAAAAAAGCAGGACTTCCATATAAGATAGACATTTATCAGTCGGGTGAGGAGTTTGCAGCTTTAGAAAAAGCCATGAGCGGGTATGATATTGTTTTTATGGATGTGAATATGAAAGAGATGGACGGGATAAAAACGGCTGAAGATCTCAGAAAATACAGTGACGGGACATTTCTTGTATTTGTGACTGGTTTTATTGAGTATTCACTGGCAGGATATAAGGTTGATGCCATAAGATATATAATAAAAGATGAGACAACTATAGAATCTGACATTGTCGAGGCTTTGAATGTTATTTTAGAAAAAATGGGAAGAAGCGTTCATGAGTTTGTATATGATTTTGTTGAACAGAGAGAAAAAAAGGTAAATATTGACAACATAGTCTATATTGAAAATTCTTTACATAGGGCGTGTTTTCATTTAGTTGAGAATGACAGCGAAAAAGAATATACAGTTTATAAAAAGCTGGATGATATAGAACAGGAGATTAAAGAGGAGAAGTTTGTAAGGATTCACCAGAGTTTTATCGTTAATATGGATTATGTGTGTGATGTAAAGAGATATTATGCCAAGCTTGTAAATGGAAGGGAACTTCCGGTATCAAAACAGAGGTATAAATCCGTTGCCTGTGAATATATAAAGCAGAGAGGAAAATTATAATGAATGTTTTACAGAGTTATCTGATTATACTTATTGAAATGTCATGCTTTTTGATATTCAGTTCGTCATTTTATAAACCTGAGTTTAGATTTAAAAAATGGACGAGAGTTGTCTATGTATTTGTTATGGCAACGCTGGTTCTTATTGTAAGTGATGTTTTTGGACAAAGTCCTATACTAAAACAGATATTAAATATAGTCATTCTTGTAACCGTGAGTATGATTATGGAAAAGAAAAAGTTTGAAAGGGCAGTTATAGTATCAGTTTTATTTATATTCTTGCTGCTTGCTGCTGATATAATAACAATATTGATAGATAGCAATGTATTTAAAATTGATACAAATGGCTCATATAGTATAAATGTGTTTGTAATACTGTTGAGCAAGTCGGTATTGTTATTGCTTATACTTATCTTCAAAAAATGTATGAGCAGAAGATGGCTTGAAAGTGTCGAGACAACAGATGTATTCTTTTTGATGATATTTCCCATCATATCAATAGCCTGTATTTTATTTACACTTAAAATAGAAATCGCAGTAAAGTTTCAAAATGAAATGCAATTTGTCTGGATAGTTATGGTAAGCCTTATAGCAATGAACATACTTGTGATATTTTTTATGGATGATCTTGCTGAAAAAGCAAAGTTAAAGCGGGAAAAGCTTATGTTTGAGATGGATGTAAAGAAACAGCAGGAAATGTATGAGTCGCTCGAAGAGAATGTAAAGCAGCAGAGAAGTATATCACATGAATATAGAAATAACCTTTTATATATTGGGGGACTGCTTCAGAAAAAAGAGTATGATGAACTTTCGGATTATCTGAAAAAGTTGAGCGATGGAAATATGGCAGGGGAAGATGTCATAGATACAAATAATCCGGTGGTAAATATTATATTGAACACAAAATATTACGAGGCAAAGAGGGCAGGAGCTTCATTCATATGTAAAATAAACGACCTGGCAGGAATTACGATGATGGAGGGGGAGCTTATTTTAGTTTTGTCAAATCTTTTAAATAATGCCATCGAGGCAGTTGAAAAATGCAAGGGCAGAAAGATGATAAAGTTAAAGACCGTTATTGAAGATGAAAAATTTATTGTATCCGTGAAAAATACTTTTGACGGAAATCTTAGAAAAGACGGGGAGAGATTTCTTTCGACAAAAAGAGAAAATAATGAGCTTCATGGTATAGGTATAAAAAATGTTATAAAAGTAGTTGAAAAATATGACGGATTTTATCTGTTTGAGCCGGAGGGTGATGAGTTTAGTGCGATTGTTATAATTCCGATGGATTTTTAGGGAGAATGATGAGAGAAATTATGAATAAGAAAAGCCGGCAGATTACTCTACCGACAATTCGCTGAATAAAAGACTGTAAATCTTTTCATTTTTCTTTTTAAAGTTTTTGCATACCTGTATCGCTTCTTCCTCGGTCGGTACATTGAGGGAGACTTCAAGGAGTACACTGCCTCGTTCTACTATTGAACAGCGGGCGATGTACTCTTTGTTTTTGACATGGGTGTAATCAGTATGTATCGAGGTATTCTCTACAATGCTTACCCTATTTTCAGAGAGATATTTTCGTATCTGTGCCTTTGTGCTGTCAGGGAGCTGTTTGCCAAAGAAAGTAAGTATTTCCTGACCGGCAGGCTTTATCTTATAATATGAAGTTGCGTGCGTCTGCTCACTCTCTATCATATCATCTTCAAGCAGGTTGGTGAGCGTTTCCTGTATTGAAAAATAATCCGTATAATTGTTTGTAAGGATAAAATCAGAGATGATAGCGTTTGACATTGGCTGTTTTGTCAGACTTAAAAAATAAAGTATTATCAGTTTATACAGCTTTCGTGATTCAGGTGTCATTAAAATCCCCCATTTCTTTTAAGTTTTTGTCCCTGATATATGCCACGCACCTTTAATTCATGGCTCAGGGTATTTAAAACCTGTCGTTTGTTTTTGCTCCATTCAGGTGCTATAAGTAAATCTTTCGGTCCGTCTCCGGTAAGCCGGTGTATAACTATGTCAGGCGAGAGTTTTGCTATACATTCACATAGTATGTCTATATATTCGTCCGGTGTCAATATATGAAAACTTCCCATAAGGTCAGCTAAAGCAGTATCTTTTAGGATATGAAGAAGCTGCAGCTTTATGCCCTGAATGTCCATTTGATTAAGATAATCGATAGTTTCATATAGATTATCGGCATTTTCGCCCGGAAGTCCGATTATGACATGGACGATAACGGTTATGTTTCGCTTTCTAAGTTCATGAACAGCTTTTTCAAATACCTCCAGTGTATAACCACGGTTTATAAACTCAGCAGTTTTTTCATGCTTTGTCTGTAGACCAAGTTCTACCCAGACTGGTTTTATATGGTTCAGCCTTTCAATAAGGTCATATATTTCAGATGAGAAACAGTCGGGTCTTGTGCCGAGGGAAAGAGCTGATATAAGAGGGTGGTCTATTGCCTGCAAGAAAATATCTTCAAGATATGAAACGGGAGCATATGTATTTGAAAATGACTGAAAGTATGCTATAAATTTTTCTCCAACAAATTTTTCATTTGCCTTTAGTGAATTTATTCCGGTTTCAATTTGTCTTGTTATGTCATTGTCTTTATCATGTTTTATGGCAAAATCCCCCGAACCTCCGTTGCTGCAGAATATACAGCCGTCCGTGGAGACAGTGCCGTCACGGTTTGGACAGCTCATGCCTCCGTCAAGGGCAACTTTATATATTTTTTCACCGAAAGTTTTTTTCAAATAATAATCGAGAGAGTAGTAAGGTTTTTCGCCCCACCGTTTTATATGTTCATTTTTTTTCATATATTAAGTTACTTTATGTTTGCCTTTACTGCCTGAGATACCACATCTGCTACACGAGGGTCAAAGGCTTTGGGCATGATATTGTCCTCATTTAAATCCTTTTCGTCTACAAGTCCTGCGATAGCAAGTGCAGCAGCAAGTTTCATTTCTTCAGTTATCTGTTTTGCGTGGCCTTCAAGTGCACCCTTGAATATACCAGGGAAAGCAACGACATTGTTTACCTGATTTGGAAAATCTGAACGGCCTGTGCCGACAACTTTTGCTCCGGCTTTCTTTGCCGCATCAGGCATTATCTCAGGAACAGGATTTGCCATTGCAAAGAGGATGGCATCTTTGTTCATGCTCTTAACCATATCTTCTGATACAATGCCCGGAGCTGACACACCTACAAAAATGTCCGCACCTTTGAGTGCGTCTGCGAGAGTACCTGTTTTTCCTGTAAGGTTTGTAACTTCCATCATTTCTTTCTGCATCCAGTTAAGGTCGTTGCTTGCTTTTGAGAGAATACCTGATTTGTCGCACATAACAACATCCTTAAAGCCGTATCTGAGAAGAAGTTTAGTGATGGCAACTCCGGCAGAACCGGCACCGTTTACAACGACATGACATTCTTCTTTTGTCTTTCCGACAACCTTAAGACCGTTTATTATTCCGGCGAGGACAACGATAGCCGTACCGTGCTGGTCGTCATGGAAAACAGGAATGTCAAGTGCTTCTTTTAATCTTGTTTCTATCTCAAAACATCTTGGAGCTGATATATCTTCAAGGTTGATGCCACCAAAAGCAGGTGCTATATTTATAACGGTCTTTATTATCTCCTCGGTATCCTGCGTATCAAGGCAGATAGGAAATGCGTTTACATTGCCAAATTCCTTAAACAAAACAGCTTTTCCCTCCATAACAGGCATGGCAGCCTCAGGACCGATATTGCCTAAACCGAGAACGGCACTGCCGTCAGAGACAACGGCAACAGTATTTGCTTTGATGGTATAGTTGTATGCTTCTTTTTTATCTTTTGCGATTATCTTGCAAGGCTCAGCGACACCGGGTGTGTATGCGATAGCAAGGTCTTCTCTTGACTTTACATGACATTTTGGTGTTGTGTCGATTTTTCCGTTCCATTCTTTGTGAAGTGCAATAGCTTTTTCGCTGTTTGTCATTTTTATTTCCTCCGTTTGTTTTACTGATATATGATTTGAAATTTTTATATAAGTTTGCGATACCGTATATAAAAATGAATGTTACATAGATAAGAATACCATATATGAAAAGTTTGGTCAAAAATATAAATGAGTGTGTACCTTTTAAACAAAAAGCTTAATGTTGATTGAGGAAAGGCTGTTCCGCCATAAAAAGAGAATTTAGTATTTAATTTATTGCATTGTCAATTATTTTTTTGGCTGAGCTGATGTAACAGGTCAGCCTTGCTTTTTTTATCCTTTACAAATGCTAAAAGATTGTGTATAGTAAATTGAAAGTATTATAAAATTATTCAGACACTATCGTGAAATTAAAATCCCGGAATCGTCAATATAATTTAAAAATTAAACAATCAAAGAAAAATCAAAATGTATTTGTAAAGGAGCAAAATAATGTCAGATTTAGAAAAAATGTCTCTTGTTGAACTTAGGGTTGCAGGCAGAAAGATGGGCGTGAAGAATGTAACAACTTATAAGAAAAGAGAGCTTTTAGAGTTACTTTTGGAAGTTGAAAAGAAGCAGTCGTCAAATGCGGCAGAAAGTGCAGTGGACAATGCTGAAAATGCATCAGCAGATGTTAAGATAAAAAAGACAGAAAACAGAAAAAAAGAAGAAAAGAAAGATGATATTCCGGCTGCAGAACATGATAATGTGGCTGAACAGGCAGGAACAGCAGAGTCAGATTTAAAGAACGGTGATAAAATTGAGAACGCAGATGAAAAAAGACCACAGTTTCAGAATTCGTATGTGAGAAATGATTATAATGAAGAACATAAAAATACATACAGAAACAGGAGAGAGGGTGGCATCCAGTCATCATACGGAAGAACAGGCAATGTGCGTGGACAGCAGAGAAACAATGGCAGAATGAATCAAAGACAGGGCAATAATCCTTATTCAAATCAAAATCCGGGTTATTCACAGAACGGCTACCAGTCAAATTCTAATCATGGCGGTTATCAGAATAATTATAACCAGAATAACGGTCAGTCAAACGGCGGATATTCGCAGAATGGTTATAACAACGGCTATCAAAATGGCAGTTACAGTCAAAGCGGTGGTTACGGTCAGAATGGCGGTTACGGACAGAACAATTACAGCCAGAGTAATAATTATCAGAACGGCGGCTATAATCAAAACAACAATTATCAGAACCAGTCAGGTTCATATTCAAACAACTGTTATCAGAATGGCAGTTATGGAAATCAGGGTTACCAGAATAATGCTGCACAGAACACGGCGGATATTGACAAGCAGCCTGATTTAAGTCAGCTTGACAGCGGTGAGTCAAGAGAGGGAATCCTTGAGATAATGACAGAGGGTTACGGATTTATCAGATGCGACAATTTCCTGCCGGGTGATAATGATGTTTATGTATCTCATGCACTCATAAAGAAATACAGACTCCGCACGGGAGATATTCTTAAGGGAAATTTGAAAGTCAGAAGCCAGAGTGAGAAATTTGCGGCATTGCTGTATGTTGTTACTGTAAATGGTTATCCGGTAGAAGATCTTTTGGCAAGACCAAAGTTTGAACAGCTCACACCTATCTTTCCAAATGAAAAGATAAGACTTGAGACGGACGGTGCGACTATCTCAACAAGAATGATGGATATAATTGCTCCTATCGGCAAGGGACAGCGTGGAATGATAGTTTCTCAGCCAAAGACAGGAAAGACAACACTTCTTAAGCAGGTTGCAAAGGCTATAAAGACAAATTATCCTAAAATGAACCTTATTGTTCTTCTTATAGATGAAAGACCTGAGGAAGTTACTGATATAAAAGAGTCTATCATGGGACACAATGTTGATGTTATCTACTCCACATTTGACGAACTTCCTGAAAATCACAAGAGAGTTTCAGAGATGGTAATCGAGAGAGCAAAGAGACTTGTTGAGCATGGCGAGGATGTTACGATACTTCTTGACAGTATCACAAGACTTGCAAGAGCATACAATCTCACGGTGTCACCGAGTGGAAGAACACTTTCCGGAGGTCTTGACCCGGCTGCACTTCATATGCCGAAGAAATTCTTTGGTGCAGCGAGAAATATGAGAGAAGGCGGAAGCCTTACCGTACTTGCAACGGCACTTGTCGATACGGGAAGCAAGATGGACGATGTTGTATTTGAGGAGTTTAAGGGAACAGGTAACATGGAAATGGTTCTCGACAGAGGACTCTCGGAAAAGAGAGTATTCCCGGCTATAGATCTTCCAAAATCAAGCACCAGAAGAGACGACCTTTTACTCACACAGGATGAGAAAGATGCGGCTTACCGCATACGCAAGGCTTTCAGCTCAATGAGAAATGATGAAGCTGTGGAAAAAATCATAGATTTGTTCAGAAAGACAAGAAACAACAGGGAATTTGTTGAAATGATAAGAAAGATACATTTCTAAAATCAGTTCAGCCTCTCATTTATTACATTCGTAAACCTGCCAGCGAGCTGTCAGTCGCTGCTATGCAGCTTGTGTTTACTTCATTTCATAAATGAAAGGCTATTCCGCCCCAAAAAACAAGCCAATAATACATCGAGCAAGCTCGTGTATTATTGACTTATCTTTTTTGGGCTGAACTGTTACAAAAAATAAAAATGTGCTTGCACTTTTATACTAAGTGTGTTATAATAATGAAGTTGTGTTGAAAATTGAAATCGAAAAGATACAGTCCTACATTCTGGGTGTGATCTTTTTCGTGATATGTATTTGCTGTCGTGATGGCAGCGGAATGGAGGTCATAAGACATGAGAGAGGGAATTCATCCTAATTATTATCAGGCTAAAGTTGTTTGCAACTGTGGTAATGAGTTTGTAACTGGTTCTACAAAGGAAGAAATTCATGTAGAAATCTGTTCAAAATGTCATTCTTTCTACACAGGTCAGCAGAAAGCTGTTAAGGCTCGTGGTGCGATTGACAAGTTCAACCGTAAATATGGAATGCAGGCAAACTAAATTAGTGTACTGTATCAATGACTTTAGTATAAGAATAATGTAAGATTCGGTCTTATAGATGGTCACAGCAACCAAAAGGGGGCTGTGACCATTTTTCATTGTATAGGTAAATGCTCGTGAAGTAGTGTGACACCAGGAGCAAAACGCTGGTTTTGCTCTTTTTCATTTGGAGGGTATTATATGAACAAAAAATCGGTAGTAAAACCATCAGGCATAGGAGGGCAGGCGGTTCTTGAGGGTGTCATGATGAAAAATAAAGACAGATATGCCGTTGCCGTCAGAAAACCTGACGGAGAGATTGAGGTAGAAGAAGGAACTTGCAAAAGCCTCAGAGATAAATACTTTATCTGCGACCTGCCTATAATAAGAGGTGTTGTGACTTTTGTAGAGTCGCTGGTACTCGGAATGAAAAGCCTTACGGACTCATCAAAATATTTTGAGGACGAGGAAGATGATGCAGAGGAGATTGACGAGGACAAAAAGGAAAAGCGTGAAAAGGTGGAAACGACTTTTACGGTCATTTTGTCGATAATACTTGCGGTTGGGATTTTTATGATTTTACCGTTTTTCATATCAGAACTTTTGAAAAAAGTTGTCGCATCAGAAAAACTTCTTGCAGTGATAGAGGGAGTTATAAGGATTTTACTGTTTATCGGTTATGTATTTGCGATTTCCTTTGTTGGAGATATAAAGCGTGTCTTTATGTATCACGGAGCAGAGCACAAGACAATAAACTGTGTTGAACATATGCTTCCACTGACTGTCGAAAATGTAAAAAAACAGTCGAGAGAACATAAAAGATGTGGAACAAGTTTCATTTTTATAGTATTATTTATAAGTATTATATTTTTTATATTTATAAGAGTTGATAATATGTGGCTTAAGATTTTGTGTAGGATTTTGCTGGTGCCTGTTATAGCCGGAGTTTCCTATGAGTTTATACGGCTTGCGGGAAAATCAGAAAACAGCATTGTAAATGCACTGAGTAAGCCGGGTATGCTTATACAGAAACTAACGACAAAAGAACCAGATGACTCTATGATAGAAGTTGCGATAGCTTCGGTAGAGGCTGTCTTTGACTGGAAAGAGTTTCAGAAAAATAAGGATGCAGAGTGACTATAAAAGATATATATGCAGTTTTTGTATCGTGTTCAGACAAAAGGTACGGAAGTGAGGATTACGATGATAACATATCAGTAATTCAAAAGTATGTGCAGGAATGAGGATTAACATGATAACATATCAGGAATTGTTAAAAAGCGGAGAAAATGAACTCGTGTCATCAAATATTTCAGATGCAGAGCTTGACGCATGGTATCTGCTTGAGTATATTACGGGGATGAGCAGGGCAAAATTTTTTCTTGATAGAGATATGGAAGTGTCTGATGAAATAAAAGACAGATACCTCTCACTTATCCATATGAGAAAAGAACATATACCATTGCAGCATATAACGGGAACTCAGGAATTTATGGGATTTGACTTTTTTGTAAATGAAAATGTCCTGGTTCCAAGACAGGATACGGAGTGCCTTGTCGAAAATGTCCTTCCCTTTGCACATGGAAAGAAGATACTTGATATGTGTACGGGTTCAGGCTGTATTATAATATCACTGAAAAAACTTGAGGAAACAGCAGAATGTACCGGTGCTGATATTTCTAAAAAGGCCCTGGAGGTTGCACAGAAAAATGCGGCTTCAAATGAAGCTGAGGTTTATTTTATGGAAAGCGATATGTTTGAGAAAATAAACGGAAAATATGATATTATAGTATCAAATCCGCCTTATATCAGACCTGATGTGATAAAAACTCTTGAACCGGAGGTGAGGGAGCATGACCCGATGCTTGCACTTGATGGCGGAGATGATGGTCTTATGTTTTACCGCATACTTGCAAAAGAGGGAAAAAAACATCTTGCCGGTCCGGGGATGATGTTTATGGAGATAGGGCATGACCAGGGAAGAGCCGTAAAAGAGATTTTTGAAAACGAGGGCTTTAAAGAGGTTGTCGTAAAGAAAGATTTGTGTGAAAATGACAGGGTTGTTATGGCTGTAAAATAAAAGTTGAAATTTTGTTATGCAAAAAAGAATACACAGGCTTTGCTTTAAAGATTTTTAGGATTTATACACTGAATATAAATATAAACAATATTTTTATATGGAGGAAAAACGATGTTTGATAAATTAGAAGAACTTGTAGGACGCTTGGAAGAGATAAACATGATGCTCACTGAGCCGGAGGTTATCAATGACCAGAAAAAATACAGGGAGCTTATGCGTGAGCAGAACGAACTTACTCCTATCGTTGAAAAGTACAAGGAATACAAGGCTGCAAAAGATGGAATAGAGGACAGTCTTGCGATACTTGACGAGGAGAGTGACGAGGATATGCGTGAACTCGCAAAAGAGGAACTTAATGAGTGCAAGGAAACTGTTGAGAAGTGTGAGCAGGAGCTTAAAATTCTCATGCTTCCAAAAGACCCTAACGATGAGAAGAATGTTATTGTCGAAATCCGTGGAGGTGCAGGCGGAGATGAAGCAGCACTTTTTGCGGCAGACCTTTTCAGGATGTATTCAAAATTTGCCGAGGCAAACCGCTGGAAAGTAGAAGTTATGAGTGCGAGCGAGAATGGAATCGGTGGCTTCAAAGAAATCGTATTTATGGTAATAGGTGCAGGTGCGTACTCAAAACTTAAATATGAGAGTGGTGTTCATCGTGTGCAGAGAATACCTTCTACGGAGTCGGGCGGAAGAATTCATACATCAACGGCAACGGTGGCAATTATGCCGGAAGTTGAGGAAGTTGATGTTCATGTAGACCCTAATGACTGTAAGATTGATGTGTATAGAGCATCAGGAAACGGCGGTCAGTGTGTAAATACAACGGACTCGGCAGTGCGAATCACACATATCCCTACGGGAATAGTCGTAACATGTCAGGATGAGAAATCACAGCTTAAAAATAAAGATAAAGCCATGAAAGTTCTCCGTTCAAGAATTTATGACATGGAGCAGGAAAAGGCAAACAGCGAGCAGGCAGCAGAGAGAAGAAGTCAGGTAGGAACAGGTGACCGTTCAGAGAAGATAAGAACATACAACTTCCCACAGGGCAGGGTTACAGACCACAGAATAAAGTACACAAGCCACAGACTTGGAGAGATACTTGACGGTGATATAAATGAGCTTCTTGAAAATATCATTGCGGCAGACCAGACGGCAAGACTTGCGAAGATGAGCGAGGAGTAAGTTTTATGTAGGTTGTGTTGATTGTGCAGCTATAACAGAATAATACCGCCGGCACGCTTTCGCTATGTTGTCACTCGTAGCAGTACATAAAGTCAGCAAAAGACGCTGACTGAGTACTGACGGTGACAAAAATGCCGGCTAACATTATTTGTTATAGCTGCACAATCCAAGCAAATATTACGACAGAATAATAATGTCGGTATGCTAATGTTAAAATAAATTTTGCTACAAAAATAATTGTATGCAACCACGCATTATATATGTTTGGGATTTGCATACATTTATGTATATATATTGTTTTAAAGAGGAGATTTGGTTTGAAATCAAAGGATTTAATAATCACAAGCGAGTCTAACGGACAGATTAAAGAACTTATAAAACTTCAGAAGCAGGCGAGGGAGCGAAGAAAGACTAAGAAATTTGTTGCAGAGGGGATTAAGATGGTTCTTGAGGCAATCAATTTTGATAAGCTCGATAAATTATATGTTTCGGAGTCTGCTTTTGACAGGACGGCACAGAGACTTGGTGATAAGCTTGAAAGAATACCGTATGAGGTTGTTGCCGATAATGTTTTTAAACAGATTTCCGATACGGTTACACCTCAGGGAGTTCTTGCTACAGTCAATATGCCTGAGTACGATGTTAAAGAAATTCTGTCGGATGAGAGAAAAGCGTGGGTGCTTTTGGATGATTTAAGAGACCCCGGCAATCTAGGTACTATAATAAGAACATCGGAGGGGGCTGGAATGTCCGGTGTTATTATGAGTAAGGAGAGCGTTGACCTTTTTAATCCTAAAGTGGTGCGTTCAACGATGGGAGCAATATTCAGGGTTAAGTTCTGTTATGTTGAGTCGCTTATAGACATTATAGAAGAGATTAAAAAATCCGGATATGATGTGTATGCAACGGCAATGGAGGGCAGTGAGGTATATGACTGTGTTGATTACACAAAGGGTTCCGCCTTTATAATAGGCAATGAAGCAAACGGTGTATCTGATGCAGTGTTTGAAAAAGCATCAAAGCGTATCAGGATTCCTATGGAGGGAAAATTGGAGTCGCTTAACGCAGCAGTATCAGCCGCCATAATAATGTATGAGATGGCGAGACAGAAACGAAAATAGACTGTTATTTAGTTTATTTGAGGTTGTGAATAATAGTTGAATAGAGAAACGAAAGTATCATTTAGTTGACAAATACAGTTGTTTGAGCTATATTCAGTGAATAAATGCGATAAAATCGTACAAATCATATACTCTCGGAAATCCAGCCAAAATAATTCGTTTTGAAAAGATACTGAGAGATTATGGTATAGGAGAGGAGGAAAATATGGAACCGATGTATTGGCTTATTGCCATGGCGATACTGCTTGTCATTGAGATAATCACTATGGGGCTTACGACCATATGGTTTGCGGCAGGAGCATTAGCAGCGGTTGTTGCAGCACTTTTTCATGCTCCGCTCATCGTGCAGTTTGCATTGTTTTTGACCGTATCGGTGGTATTGTTCTGTTTTACAAGACCTATTGCAGAAAAATACCTAAATAACAGCAGGACAAAGACAAATATAAACAGTATTATCGGTGAAGAAGCAAAGGTTACAGAGGAGATTGACAACTTTAACCAGAAAGGTGCGGTTGTTGTAAGAGGGCTTGAGTGGACAGCGAGGAGTGTTAATGACAATGAAATCATTCCTGAGGGTTCAAAAGTCAAAGTAAAAGAGGTAAATGGAGTTAAATTGCTTGTAGAAAAGCAGAATTGGTAGAAGGGAGATATGAAAATGCCATTTTTAGCAGCTTTAGTAATATTGATTGTAATTATACTTTTGTCATGTATAAATGTAGTACCACAGGCAAGGGCGTATGTTATTGAGAGACTTGGAGGATATCAGGGGACATGGGGAGTTGGAATCCACTTTAAAATCCCTTTTATAGACAGAGTTGCAAGAAAAGTAGATTTAAAAGAGCAGGTTGCAGATTTTCCACCACAGCCGGTTATTACAAAAGACAATGTAACAATGAGAATAGACACTGTTATCTTTTATCAGATAACTGATCCTAAACTTTATACATACGGTGTTGAAAATCCGATAATGGCTATCGAAAATCTCACAGCTACAACGCTTAGAAATGTTATCGGTGAGCTTGAACTTGATGAAACACTTACATCAAGAGAGATTATAAATGCAAAAATGCGTTCATCACTTGACACGGCGACAGATCCATGGGGAATAAAGGTAAACAGAGTCGAGCTTAAGAATATCATTCCGCCGGCAGCAATCCAGGATGCGATGGAAAAACAGATGAAGGCAGAGCGTGAAAAGCGTGAAGCAATCCTTCGCTCACAGGGAGAAAAAGAGTCGGCAATCCTTGTTGCGGAGGGAAAGAAACAGTCAGCAATCCTTGATGCGGAGGCTGAGAAGCAGGCTGCGATACTTAGAGCCGAAGCCAAAAAAGAGGCAACTATCCGTGAGGCTGAAGGTCAGGCTCAGGCTATACTTGCGGTTCAGCAGGCAAACGCAGATGGTATAAAGATGCTTAACGATGCGGCTGCATCCGACAATGTTATCAAATTAAAGAGCCTTGATGCATTTGCAAAGGCAGCAGATGGAAAAGCAACAAAGATAATCATTCCGTCAGAGATACAAGGGCTTGCGGGACTTGCAAAATCAGTAACCGAGATTGCAAAAGAGAATTAGGTTGTTGCGAAAATGATTATATGTTGCGAGAATTTCGCAAGTACCTGTTTTAATATTAAAAAGTAGGAGTCTGTCACTGGCAGACTCTATATGTGTATTATTACATCATAGTATAAAAAAGAAATGGAGGACATATCAATGGCTATCAATTTAAAAGGACGCAATTTTCTTACTTTAAAGGACTTTACACCGGAAGAGATACAGTATATGCTTGATCTGTCGGCTGATTTAAAGGCGAAAAAGAAAAACGGAGTATCAATTAAAAACTACACAGATAAAAATATCGCACTTATATTTGAAAAGACAAGCACACGCACACGATGTTCTTTTGAAGTTGCAGCAAATGATATGGGTATGGGAGTTACATATCTTGACCCGTCCGGTTCACAGATAGGCAAAAAGGAGAGTATACCTGATACTGCAAGGGTTCTCGGAAGAATGTTTGACGGTATCGAGTACCGTGGATATGGACAGGATATTGTAGAAGAACTTGCAAAATATGCAGGAGTTCCGGTATGGAATGGTCTTACAAATGAATATCATCCTACACAGATGCTTGCTGACTTACTTACCATCAAAGAGCATTTAGGAAAGATTAAAGGTGTAAAACTCGTATATATGGGGGATGCCCGTTATAATATGGGAAATTCGCTTATGATAGCGTGTGCAAAGATGGGGATGCATTTTACGGCTTGTACTGCAAAGGAATATTTCCCAAATCAGGAACTTGTTGAACAGTGTCAGGAATATGCAAAGGCATCAGGCGGTTCTATTACACTTACTGAGGATGTTGAGAGTGGAACAAAAGGTGCAGATGTTCTCTATACTGATGTATGGGTATCAATGGGTGAGCCTGACGAAGTATGGGCAGAGAGAATAAAAGCTTTATCACCATATCAGATAAATAAAAAAGTAATGGAAAATGCAGGCAGGGATGCGATATTTATGCACTGTCTTCCGGCATTCCATGACCTTAAGACCAAAATCGGTAAAGAAGTTTATGAGAAATTCGGAATGAGCGAACTTGAGGTTACTGACGAGGTATTTGAGTCAGAGCAGTCGGTTGTGTTTGATGAAGCCGAAAACCGTATGCACACTATAAAGGCAGTTATGGTTGCCACACTTGGAGAAAGGGAATAGTGTGAAAATTAACAGCAGGAAAACCTGTAAAATATAGTAAACAGCAATTTTCACACTCAAGATTTGTGCTTTGCACAAACTTGTTAATGTACAAAAAGGCACAGAAAAGAGGATGACATGAAAAGTGAGGTACTACGCATTTTACGCGAAGCGGGAGATGAGTGTGTTTCGGGGCAGAGTTTGTGTGAGCGTTTCGGCGTGTCAAGACAGGCTGTCTGGAAGAATATTACGCAGCTTAAGGAAAAAGGATTCGAGATAGAGTCAGTTTCTAATAAGGGATATAAACTTAAGAGTGAGCCTGACATATTAAATGCATCAGCGATAGAAAGTTATCTGCCAAAGGACTGCATTTGCAAGAAAGCCGTGACATATGACACGATAGATTCAACGAATACAAAGGCAAAGCAGCTTGCCGAGGCAGGTGAGCCGGAGGGAATTTTGCTGGTGGCTGACGAGCAGACATGCGGCAAGGGCAGGCGTGGCAGAAAATGGTGCTCTAAAAAAGGTGCAAATATTTTTATGACACTTCTCATAAGACCCAAGACTGAGCCTAAACATCTTTCGGGTATCACGCTTCTTGCGGCAATGTCTGTTGCAGGAGCAATAAAAGATGTGTGTGGTGCGGACACAAAGATAAAGTGGCCTAATGATATTGTACTTGAAAAAAAGAAAATATGTGGTATTCTTACTGAGATGAGTTCAGAGATGAACTATGTAAATTATGCCGTTATAGGAATAGGCATAAATGTAAACGATGATGATATACCTGACGAACTTAGAAAAAATGCTTCTTCAATATATCTGGAGACAGGCAAAATGACAAACAGGAATAAACTTACAGCAAAGGTTGTAGAGAAATTTGATGAATATTACAAAAAATTTCTTGAGACAAATGATTTGTCGCAGGTTGTCGATAAGTATAATTCTATGCTCATAAGCATGGACAGTGAAGTAAAAGTGCTTTATGGCATGGCGGAGACAGCAGATCCTAAGGAAGAAGAAACAGGTATCGCAAGAGGAATAGACAAGGACGGTGCACTGCTTGTCGAGACAAAAGACGGCATTAAGAGCATTGTGTCCGGAGAAGTATCAGTAAGGGGGTTGTATGGCTATGTATGATGAGGCTGATATAAACAGTGAAGCGGTGATATTGTGTGCGGCAAATGCCTATGAACAGAAATATTATCTCAATGAAAATTTCAGTTCACTTCCACAGACCATTAAGGATGAATTACAGATAATGTGTGTACTCTATACGGCAGAGATAGGTGGGATTTTTTCATTACAGTATGATGAAGAGGGCAACCTTTATATGAATGTCGTAGCAGAGGAAGACGATTTTTCATTTGACGAGATAGGAAGTGCATTAAAGATAAAAGCATTGCAAAATGAGAAAAGGGATCTTCTTGAATCACTTGAAAAATATTATAAAGCAGTGATATTACACGAAGATTTAGATGCTATACAGACGCAGGAATAATAAATTATATATGGCTTTGTGTGATAACATATATAGAAATGTGAGGAAAAAAATCATGTTATTAGCAGTAGATGTTGGAAATACGGATGTGACATTTGGAGTATTTGATGGAGAGAGACTTGCAGCAAGGTTCAGATTTACTGTTCAGGTTCCGAGAACATCAGATGAATACGGAGAATTATTGTGCAATATTTTAGAGCAGAAAGGGTACAAGCCTGACGATATAACAGAGGTTATAATAGCATCGGTAGTGCCTAAGATGATGTACTCCTTTACGAGTGGTATAATCAAGTACCTCAACTGCCATCCTATAGTTGTCGGAGCCGGTACAAAGACAGGCATAAGAATAGATACGATGAACCCAAAAGAAATAGGACCTGACAGGATAGTGGATGCAGTAAGTGCGTTTGAACTTTATGGTGGACCTATAATCGTCGTGGATTATGGAACAGCGACAACTTATGATCTTGTGACAGCAGATGGTGCATTTAAGGGCGGAGTTATCAGCCCGGGAATAAGAATATCGGCAAATGCACTCTGGAACAACACGGCTAATCTTCCTGAGATAGAGATAAAATGTCCCGGAAATATTATTGCTAAAGATACTATTTCTGCAATGCAGGCGGGACTTTTTTATGGAACGATAGGTCAGACAGAGTATATCATAAGAAAGATTAAGGAAGAATCCGGACTTATGGATGCTAAAGTCATCGCAACAGGCGGGCTTGGAAAAGTTGTATATGAAAATACCAAGTCTATAGAGATATATGACGGTGACCTCACATTAAAAGGGTTGCAGCTTATACACAGCAAACAGAAAAAATAGAGAGTTATGAGTGAATTTTATATAGGAAATGTAAAAATAGACGGTAATCTTGCTTTAGGACCTATGGCAGGAGTGACGGATATGCCATTTCGCATGATTTGTAAAGAGTTTGGTGCAGATCTGCTTTACACTGAGATGATAAGTGCAAAAGGCATCTATTATAAAAATAAAAATACCGAACCTCTGTGGCAGATAGACGATACGGAGCATCCGGTAGCATTGCAGCTTTTTGGTTCAGAACCGGAACTTATGGCGGATATGGCGGAGCAGATAGAATACAGAAACTTTGACATACTCGATATAAATATGGGCTGTCCCGTGCCAAAAGTAGTAAACAACGGTGAGGGTTCGGCACTTATGAAAAATCCGGAACTTGCCGCAAAAATAGTGAGAGCCATATCAGACAGGATAAAAAAGCCTGTCACGGTCAAATTCAGGAAAGGTTTTAATGACGAAAACATAAATGCCGTTGAATTTGCAAAAATGATGGAACAAAGCGGTGCAAGTGCCGTTGCGGTACACGGCAGGACAAGGGAAGAATATTACTCCGGAACGGCGGACTGGGATATAATAAGAAAAGTAAAGGAAGCAGTAAAAATCCCGGTCATAGCGAGTGGAGACATATTTACCCCTGAAGATGCGGTAAGATGCAAGAACGAAACAGGCTGCGACGGTCTTATGATAGCGAGAGGTGCGAGAGGAAATCCGTGGATATTCAGGCAGATAAAGGAATTTGAAAAAAGCGGTCAATATCAGGACAAGCCATCATTTGATGAGGTGGCAGCTATGATACTCAGACATACAAAAATGCAGATAGAATATAAAGGTGAATATCTTGGCATACGCGAGATGAGAAAACATGTCGGCTGGTACACGGCAGGCTATAAGAATTCATCATCAATACGCAGACAAGTAAATGAAGTAGAAAATTATGAGCAGTTAGAAAGACTTATAAATGATTGCAGGAATTTATAAAAAACGATAGTTATAATTTATACTGGCTGTATTACAAATATTGAAAATTGTAAAATATTTATAACAAACTGCCATGATTTGAGAAAGATGCATTTAATTTAGCACATAATTAAAACGAAATGGAGATAAAGATGGAAGAACTTATTCAAAAGATTGAGAGATTAAAGAAAGAAAACGATTTTGTCATACTTGCACATTATTATGTGGACGGTGCTGTTCAGGATATAGCAGACTATGTTGGAGACTCATTTTATTTAAGCAAGGTTGCGACAAAAGTTGAGGCAAAAAACATATTATTTGCAGGCGTGTCATTTATGGGTGAGAGTGCAAAACTCTTAAATCCTGAAAAGCATGTATATATGGCAGATGTGACTGCCGACTGTCCTATGGCTCATATGGTAACGGTTGACCGTATAAAAGAAGTAAAAGAGCAGTATGACGATGTTGCCGTAGTCTGTTATGTAAACTCAACAGCCGAGATAAAGGCAGTATCAGATGTGTGTGTGACTTCATCAAATGCCATCAAGGTAGTAAAAAACATAGAGAATAAGAGGATATTCTTTGTGCCTGACAATAACCTTGGAAGATATGTTGCAAAGCAGTTGCCTGAAAAAGAGTTTATATTCAATGACGGATTTTGTCATGTCCATAAGAGTATTGATCCGGAGCTTGTCAAAGAAGCAAAAGAGCATCATCCTGACGCACTCGTGCTCGCACATCCTGAATGTACTGAGGATGTACTCGAACTTGCCGATTATATAGGAAGTACGGCAGGAATACTTGATTATGCAACAGAGAGTGACTGCAAGAAATTTATCATCTGTACAGAGATGGGCATATTCTTTAAACTCAGCAAGCAGAATCCTGACAAGAAGTTCTATTCAGTAGGACACAGACAGTTCTGCCCGAATATGAAGAAAGTAAGCCTTGAAAAAGTGGCAGATGTAATGGAAAATCCGATTGAGGAAGTAATTCTTCCTGATGATATAATGGATGAAGCCTGTAAACCGCTTCAGAAAATGCTTGAACTTGCAAAATAGACAAACATTCAGCATTTGGATTATTATAAAATGAATGGCTGTTACATTAAATAAATAGCATTGACGATACAATGAGCAGGTTCAGATATTGACATAGATAGTTTGTTCACCTGTTGTGCATAATTTGTGAAATAATCGTGAAATTGTACAATAATCATTAAAAAAATGATAAAATAATCCGATATTATTTATGGATGGCAAAAAGGTAAAATACTTACTCACGAGGTAAAACATATCAACATAGTCCGAAGTTCAAAGGATTGGCCGTACACTCTCCAGAGAGTTTCAGATTGTGAGAATATGATTTACTATATCAGTGTATATCGTATAATGGGCCGTACACCAATGATATATGATATACACAAAAAAACAACACCAATCGTTTAAAAGCAATTGGTGTTATTTTTTTATAAAACAATATATTTTGTTTTTTACTGTGTCACAGCAATAGTGCAAGCTGTAATTACTTTAATTTTATTGATTTATTTTGCGACCTCTTTAATCTGAGCTGTCCCAGTTTCTTTTTGGTCTTTCTTCAACTTGTAATTGATACCAAGTCCCATACCCGTAACTGCATAGAATACAGGAGCAACAGCTATACAGGAGTCGTTTGTGAGTGAGATTATCAGGTAGCCTATAACACCGACAAATATACTCACTCCGATTTTTGGAAGATAACCGCTAAAATCGTGTTTCCAGTAGAGTTTTAAGCTGCTGACAAGGTACCATATAAAGAATACCAGCCATGCGATAAGCGAGATAACACCAGTCTGTACACCAATCTGCATCAGCGTACAGTGGGGTTTTGTAATAATCTCATTTATGTGTCCTGAATTGTAAAGACCGACAAGGTCATTGTTAGGAAACGCAATGATAAATGTATCAGGACCTGAACCGAGTAAGAAATACTTCTTGAGAAGCGGAAGTGTTCTTGCCCAGATATATCCACGCATATTTGCAAAATGGAAATGGTTTTCAAGGAAAGAAAGTGATTTGGTCTGTTTTGTAAGTTTCATAATGGCACCACCCGGCCCATAAGTATAAAATGTTGAATCATTTTCTTTCATCATATTTGTAAAGTACCATGTTTTATCATCTATCGTAATCTGATAACCATTGAAACTGTCAGAGCGGATAGAAGAGAATGAGAATGGAAATCTCTCATCATTTATAACATAGCTTGAAGAGTCCTCATTAAGTGCAAAAGCCACTTCTTTACCTGACTTGTCAGTAAGCGAAAACTGGTCAGTACCGTTAGCATCCTGAGTACACTTGATGATAAGAGTTTCATTATTATAAACAATGGAAACATTGTCATCATTTGTGGTAATCTCGCTGAGCGGATGATATTCAGCTTCAGTACTGAACATGGATTTCATTCTGTCAAGCAATATACCCTGGTTTGCCACATTTATTCCAATAAATGCAACTATAAAAACAGCGATTGCGGCAATAACGATTTTGATATTTTTAATAAACACTTTCCTCATACAGAGAAGCATAACTATAAGAGAAAAGATAACCGCAAGAATACCGGCACGCGACTGTGATGCAAAAAGAATAAGCATAAGAGATACTATCAAAACAGCACAGCCTATTTTTGCCCACACTTTTTTGAATGCAAATATAAGACCTACAAGAATAGGAACTATAAGGCAGACATAAAATCCTACATAGTTAGGATTGTAGAGGGAAAGATAAGTACGTCCCTCCTCAAAATTAAACTTAAGAGGACCTCCCTTGTATGTAGAAGGTGTCATAAGTTTCTGACCGAGTGAAGTCCTGAAAAAATCGTGCTTTAATGCCTGGCTGAGTCCAAGCAGAACCATAACCGTAATACCGGCAACAAACCACGGCATTATACGCTTTACTGCTGCTTCTGTACGCATTATAAAGAAACAATAGTATGCGGTAAGGCAATATCCCATAAGAGCCCAGACAGGTTCAAACTGCTCATAGATACCTGAAAAACAGAAATCTCTGTTTGAGGATGCAAGAGCCGAAATAAAGGAAATGCCACAATAAATTGCAAGTGGTATAAGTATTTTGCACCATGCAGCCTTCTGTTCATCTGCAAATATCATATAGACAAGACAGAATATCATGCATGCACAGGCAACGAGAAACCATATGAGTTTTGTGTGAAGGAAAAAGTCGACTGCGGAAGTCTGGCTTGTGTACCATTCAAACTTGCCAAGTTTGGTTTCATAAGAATACATATAAGTGATAAGTGGTATCACGCTGAGTACGGCGATTATCGGGAGCAAAAGACCTAATGGGTACTTTGGCTCAGCCGCTGTGCCTTTTTTCTTAGCATTTTGAGATGCCATAGGTAAACCTCCTAAAAATTTTTTATGATTGCAAAAATAGCTGTATGCTGTGAAGATTGAACATATATAGGCTATTTTGCAAATTGAAATATATGTATGTAAACATAGATTATGTTCAGATACACACATCTAATTATACATATATTTTAAAAAGAAACAACAGTAAAGTTGACATTAAATAAGGAAATTAGTAGAATAAGAAGTATTGTACCGTATATTTTTAATGATAATGCAGTTTTCTGCCTTATGGTAAGTTTATGAACATAACCATTTTTATTGCGTAGAGCAATAAACGGCAGAGAAAATTGCGAATATCTGTTTGAATATACAATGAGCTTTGGAGGTTTTATAAAGAAACGAGGTTTAAGGATAAAGATGAGAAATTACGACCCATACAAAAAAACGATACTTTTTTTTGCATCGCTTGTTAATATAGTGCTTATGTCACTTGTATTTATGTATGTATGGTTTCATTACTATGCAGCTACGATGTTTGTGGCAACTTTTTACAGAAAAGGACATTATGCTATGATTGGTTTATACGCACTTATTCTTTTCTTTTTTTCAACGATGTATGGAAGCATGAAAATAGGGCAGTACAGGCGGCTTGAGGTTATGCTGTCGCAGTATCTCAGCCTGTTTTTGTCTAATATGGTGATGTATTTTGTAATATGCCTTTTGGCATTCGGAATAGTAAATCCCATGTATATGATTGCTGCAATGGCAGTTGAGATGACTCTTTCCACGATATGGAACTTTGTGATAATCCATTTCTACAACAGAATTTTCCAGCCGTGGAAGATTTTGCTTATATATGGTGAAAGACCGGCGGCAGACCTTGTATATAAGGTTGAGGCAAGGCGTGATAAGTATGCAATCTATGATGCGGTAAATATAGATGAGGGGATAGATAAGATAGCTGAGAAAATGAAAGATTTTCAGGCTGTCATAATCGGTGATATATCTGCCGAAAAGAGAAACGATATGCTCAAATACTGTTATGCACATAAAATGAGGGCATATGTTATACCGAAACTCTCAGACATAATACTTATGGGAGCAGACAGGATTCATGTGTTTGATACACCGTTTTTGCTTTCAAAAGGCTATACATTGAGCTTTGACCAGAGATTGTTTAAAAGAGCACTAGACCTTATCATTGCAATTCCAATGACAGTCATAGCTTCACCGTTTATGCTTATCACGGCAATAGCGATAAAATTGTATGATGGAGGTCAGGTATTTTACAAACAGGTAAGATGCACAAAATATGAGCGTGAATTTGAGATATACAAATTCAGGAGCATGATAGTAAATGCTGAGAGTGACGGTGTTGCAAAGCTTGCAAAGGAAAATGACGACAGGATAACACCGATAGGAAAATTTATTAGGGCGACCCGTATCGATGAATTGCCACAATTATTTAATATAATAAAGGGAGATATGTCATTTGTAGGTCCAAGACCGGAAAGACCTGAGATAATGAAGCAGTATTGCGAGGAAATGCCGGAATTTCCGTTTAGGACAAGAGTAAAAGCGGGACTTACGGGATATGCACAGGTATATGGTAAGTACAATACAACGCCTTATGACAAATTAAAACTTGACTTGTTTTATATAGAAAATTATTCACTATGGACTGACATAAAACTTATACTTATGACAGTAAAAACGGTTCTTAAGAAGGATGCAACGGAAGGTGTTTCAGACAATCAGGTTACAGCCGAGAAAGCAGATGATGCGGCACAGGAGCCGGTGGAGAAGATAGTTAAGGAAATAGTTAAGAATAACCAATGATGTGATTGCGAAACGCAGTTTTATGTTGTGAATATTTGTACAACATATACAATATCAACACAAGGCACGCTTTCGCTGCCCGACACTCGTAGCTGTACATAAAGGTGCAAAGAACGCACCTTAAGTACAGACGGTGTCAGAAGCACCTTGTTAATGATATGTATATGTTGCACAAATAAAATGCAATTTATTGAGAGTTTCGCAAAAGCTTAATCAATAGCATAAATTGGAGGAAGATTTTGAAAGAGAATTTAGATGTGGAAAAAACGGAAGGGGCGGGAATGGTTAAAAAAGCACTTCTTGTTACAAGAGTGAGCGGATTTATACCGCAGTTTGAGATGAATAATGTGAAAATACTTCAGGAGATGGGGTATGAGGTGCATTATGCCGCAAATTTTAATACGATAGTTTATGGAAATGATAACAGCAGACTTGACGGGACAGGGATAATCAGGCATCAGGTGGATTTTGAACGCTCACCTTTTTCAAAAAATGTGAAAATATCATGCAAGCAGCTTGAAGAACTGATAACAGATGAAAATTTTGACCTGATACACTGTCATATGCCGATGAGCGGGGTTGTTGCAAGGATTGCGGCACAGAGAGTAAGAAAAAAGACAGGCAGAAATGTTCCGGTTTTATATACGGCACACGGGCTTCATTTTTATACGGGAGCACCGTTTAAAAACTGGATATATTATCCGATAGAGAGGTATCTGGCAAGATATACAGACAGACTGATACTTATAAATGATGAAGATTATAAAAGAGCAGGAAAATTTCCAGTGCGTGGGAAAGTTGAACACACAAAAGGCATAGGAATGAACTTGTCAAAGTATGAAAAATATCAGACGGATATAGAGCGAAAAGACAAGAGAGCAATATATAAAAGATTTGGCATAGCAGAGGGAAGTAAGATAATCGTAAGTGTCGGAGAGCTTAGCAAAAGAAAAAATCATATATGTGTTATAGAAGCATTGGCACAGTTAAAAGACCTCGATATAGTATATCTGATATGCGGAACCGGTGCTATGGACCAGGAGTTGAGAAGCAGTGTAAAAGACCTAGGTTTGGAAAAGAAAGTCATATTTGCAGGATATGTAAAAGATGTACCAGATGTGCTTTCAGAATGTGACTGCTTTGTATTCCCGTCATTTCAGGAGGGACTTCCGGTGGCAGTCATGGAAGCAATGGCGGTCGGACTTCCGGTTATCGCATCAAACATAAGAGGTATAACAGATCTTATCGAGCATACAAAGGGCGGCTATCTCGTTCACGGGTTTGAACCGGTAGACTATTCTGTAAAGATACGAAGAATGTTTACTGAAAAAGACGGAAAAAGTGCAGTTCCAAGGAAAGAACGCAGAGAGCAGATGGGAATGTGGAACATAGAAAAAGTCAAAGAATTTTCAATAGAAGTCGTAGACAGGCAGATGAGAAAGATATATGCCGAGGTCACAGGTGAGCCGGTGGGTTAAAGATGATTGACAAATTGTTGTAATATTGCTTAAAGGTGTGGTGTTAGATATTAATGCGTTAAGATATTTATGTTTATCGTATGATTTGAAAATAGTGATTGTAAGTGTTTAAGCAGCAGAGCGGATTGCGAACATCCGCTCGACATTGGAAAATATGGAGGAAGATAAAGTGGCAGGAAAAGTAATACAGGTACTTATGTCCACATACAATGGTGATGAATATCTGAAAGAGCAGATAGACAGTATTCTGGCACAGGATTGTGAAAAAAAAGCTGGTACAAAATTAAAACTTTTGATAAGGGATGACGGTTCAAAAGACGGAACGCAGAAGATACTTGGGGAATATGCTAAAAAATATCCTGAAACGATAGAATGGTATCAGGGACAGAATGTAGGTGTTATCAAAAGCTTCTTTGACCTTGTGGTAAAGTCGGACGAAAAAGCGGACTACTATGCATTTTCAGATCAGGACGATTATTGGCATAAAGACAAATTAAGTGCAGGCATAACAAATATTGACAAAATGTCAAAAGAAAAAGACACAAAGAAAAATATGCCATTACTCTACTGCTGTAGTCCGATGCTTGTAGATGAAAATCTCAAAGAACTCAATAACGAAATGACGAGAAAACTAAAGAAACCGGCATTTGAAAATGCTGTTGTGGAAAATATAGTCACAGGCTGCACGCTTGTAATGAACAAAACGCTTAGGGACATGGCAAAGGCACATCAGCCGGAGTTTACGGTAATGCATGACTGGTGGTTTTATCTTCTTGCAAGCTGCTATGGGAAAGTATATTATGACATGGAACAGCATATAAGCTACAGACAGCACGGCTCAAATACCGTAGGATACAATGTCAGCAAGACAAAAGAATTTAAAGACAGATTAAAAAGATTTAAGAGAAATAGACGGAATATATCAAGACAATTATCAGAATTTGTCCACATTCATGAAAAATATAGAAAAGACACATCCTGCTTTAAAACAACAGCTAATAACAAAGTTGATGACATATCGCAAAAAAATGTTGCTAAAAGCCATGAAAAGGAAACGACAGTACCATTAAATGAGGAAATATTAAAAAGCAGTTCTGTGAAATCAAAGATAGTAATGGCAAAAAGGCTTGCTGAATACAGAGGAAATATAAAATATCTTCCAAAGAGAATGACACTTGTAAAAGAAGCAGGAATATACCGTCAGAGAAAAACAGACAACAGGATATTTAAGCTGATACTTATTTTGGGAAGTTATTAAACGGTCATCTGTGAAACTGATTATAAATTATGATGTTGGGGGAAAGAGTTATTTTGCCCCAATTGATGCCACGGATTGCTCTATTGTGTTACATTATGGTGATTTAAAAGTTATTATAAAGAAAGGAATAAAAATGGGGATAAAAGCAAAAGCAGATAAGATAACAGGTTACATCAGAGATTATGGCATAAGCTATGCAGCAAAAAAAGTGTATTACAGATATAAGGTAAAATATAAGCTCGGAAGAAAATACTGTCCGTTTGAAATATCAGATGCTCAGAGAAAAAGTGAGCAGCAATATAAGCCTGCTCAAAAAATAAAAGTCAGTATAGTAGTGCCACTCTATAATACACCTGAAAATTTCCTAAAAGAAATGTTAGATTCGGTAGAAGCACAGACATACACTGACTGGGAACTCTGCCTTGCAGATGCAAGTGATGAAAAAAACGGGCAGGTAAAAAAGACGGTAGAACAATATCAGGCTAAAGACAAGAGAATAAAATATAAAAAGTTATCTAAAAATGAGGGAATATCAGAAAATACCAACAGAGCACTGGAGATGGCAGCAGGTGACTACATAGGACTTATGGATCATGATGATCTGTTACATCCGTCAGTCCTCTATAATGTGGTAAAGACAATAGAAGAAAAGAAAGCCGATTTTATCTATACGGATGAGCTTTCATTTGTCGGAACGACCGACAGAGTGCAAAGTATTCACTTTAAACCTGACTTTTCGTGGGAGACATTCAGAAACAATAATTTCATATGTCATTTTACGGCATTTAAGAGAAGTCTGCTAAAAGAGACAGGTGGATTTAGAAAAGAGTTCGACGGGGCACAGGATTATGATATGTTTTTAAGGCTGTTGGAGAAAGCTAAGAGGGTGTGCCATATACAGAAGGTGTTGTATTATTGGAGACTGCACGCCGGATCTGTGGCATCCGGAGTTGGTGCAAAACCTTATACAGTTGAAGCCGGCAGAAAGGCTTTAGAAGAACACCTGCATAGAGAGAATATCATAGGAAAAGCGTATTCATCAGAGTTATATGGTCCATTTTATACGGTGGATTATCATATCTCTAAAAATGACAAAAATCTAGTTGTGGTTGAAAGTAAACAGGCAAGAAAGTTTGCAATGCAGGAGATAAATAAGTCTGATTTAAAATATGATATTGTTGGAGCAGATGAATTCAAAGAAAGTCAGGTATCTTCTTATGATAATGTAATCTTTGTAGCAGATGGATATGAGAGATATGAAGACAGTGATAGAGAGAATGTAGGAAAAATTGATAAAGGTGTATTTGAGGAAGTATTACAATGCTTACAGCCGTCGGAGAATGTGGCATCAGGAGCAACGGTCTATTATAAGAAGAAAGTGTATCAGTCAGGATATTGTTATGATAAAGGATTGAAAAACTTTATTATGCCGTTATACAGTGGAGTTCCTGTAAAAGATCCGGCATACATGAACAGACTTAAATTCAGACAGAATGTGTCATTATTAGGTAAAGGGGTATTTGCAATCAAGTCTGGAACTTTATTGCAATACCTGCAGAAATCAGAGAATAAAGAGGACTTGCTTTCAAACGAATTCTATTTTGCGTTATGTTTGTATATAAAAGGAAAGGCAGAAAAATGTGTAGTATCTCCTTTAGTGCCTTTGAAAATATGCAGCAAAGTAAAAAATACGAGTATAAAGAAAGATTTTATTGAAATCAGACAAAAGGATTTAACATATAATGCTAATATGAATGTGTTTGGAAAATATTACTTCTTGTGGAAATAGCTCGAAGAAAGCACTTAAAATTTGCATTTCTACAATAGCTGTGATAAGATAAAGTAGGTTTTTAGTATATAAGTGAAGAAAAAAATAAATAGTGTATATAAAGTGGGATTTTAAGTAACAGGTGAGGAAAAAGTAATGAACTTAATAAAAGAATTATATAACTACAGAGAAATGATAATATCATTGGTGAAAAAAGACTTGAGAGGTCGTTATAAAGGCTCTGCTCTTGGATTTCTCTGGACATTTATCAATCCGTTATTTCAGTTGATAATCTACACACTCGTATTTTCAACGATAATGAGAATGGGTGTAGATAAATTTTATATGTTTTTATTTGTGGCATTAGTGCCGTGGATTTTTTTCAGTGCGTGTCTTCAACAGGGAGCTACCTGCATAATGGACAACAAAGAGATGGTGAAAAAGATATATTTTCCGAGGCTGGTATTACCATTATCGTTTGTTACCAGTTGTTTTGTAAATATGCTTTTGAGTTTTGTAGTCATTTTTGCAGTTATAATCGTGACAGGTTTTGGAATAAATCCTGTGGCACTTTTGTTTTTGCCATTAGTTATGATTATTGAGTATGCATTGGCACTTGGTATTTCACTTATAACATCTGCGTGTACCGTCTATGTCAGGGATTTACAGCATATATTATCAATAATAGGACTTGGATGGATGTATCTTACTCCGGTAGTGTATCCGTCAAGTATGGTTCCGGACAAGTACAGGACATTATTTAACTTAAACCCAATGACTCCGATTATTACGGCATATAGAGATATATTATATTATAAACATATTCCGCATATGACAACTCTTATACAGGCATCAGCTATGGGACTGATACTGATAATTGTGGGAATGGTAGTATTTAGCAGACTGCAGCGCAACTTTGTGGAGGAATTATAATGAGTGAAAATGCAATCGAAGTCAGAAATTTAAAAAAGATATTTAAAATATATCCGGATAAGAGCAATAGTATTAAAGAAAAAATATTATTTTTTAAAAGAAACAAATACGAGGTCAATCAGGTACTTGATGGAGTGAGCTTTGACATAAAAAAAGGTGAAGCAGTAGGTTTGATTGGAAAGAACGGTTGTGGCAAAAGTACAACATTAAAGCTTTTAAACCGCATAATGTATCCTACATCGGGAACTATCAGGGTAAATGGCAGAGTATCAAGTCTTATAGAACTTGGTGCAGGATTTCATCCTGATATGAGTGGAAGAGAAAATATTTATACAAATGCCTCAATTTTTGGTCTTACAAAAAAACAGATAGATGAAAAACTTGACGATATTATAGAATTTTCCGAACTTGGTGAGGCAGTTGACAATCCTGTAAGGACATATTCTTCAGGAATGTATATGAGACTTGCATTTTCAGTTGCGATAAATGTTGAAGCTGATGTGCTTCTGATAGATGAAATACTTGCCGTAGGGGATGTGAGTTTTCAGAAGAAATGTTTTGAAAAACTGCGTGAGATAAAGTATTCAGGAACAACGATAGTGATTGTTTCTCATTCGCTTCAGCAGATAGAACAGATATGTGATAAGAGTATATGGATAGAAAAAGGTCATATTCGTCAGATTGGGAATCCAAAAGAAATACATTTAAAATATTTAAAAGAAATGGAAGAGGAACGCCAGAGACTTATCCATGAAGCACAGAAAAATAAAGAAAATGACATAGAGGACAGAGATAGTTTTTGTGGAAAAAAAGTTATCCGTTCGGGTAGTGGCGAAGTATATTTTACAAATGTGACTTTAAAAGATAAAGAAGAAAAATTACAGAATGTGTATAAATCACATGATTTTATGCAGGTACAATATGACTTTGTAAATAAGTCAGATATAGAAGAAGCCGTGTTTTCGGTAAGAATTTATAAAGATGATAATACACATTGTTACGGAACGACATCAGATATAGAATGTAATGATACGATAAAAATAAAAGGAAAAAATAAATTTATCGTGGATTTTGATGACCTGTGTCTTCTTGATGGAAATTACATGATAGATGTTGATGTAAAAGATAAAACAGGTGATATAGTTTATGACAGCATACATGATACAATACGATTTGATGTGATAAATGAAGATGGAAGAACGGGTGTATGTGCTATTAGGACAAGTTGGAAAGTAGAGTAGATATATGAGCAAACAGGAAGAAATCTCAGGTGTACACAATTTTTTGAGAGAAAGTACATTGTTAAAACCGATAAAATTATGTTATGCACAGTTGCTTAATATAAAAAGATATGGTTTTAAATACGAATATCAAAAAATAAAATATGGTTTTATAAGAAGACATGAGAGTAAAGTTTTCTATAAAAAGATTGTCATATCCGAACAGGAAAGACAGAAACAAAAGCAGGAAACTTATGAAAAAACATTATGTTTTAGCATACTTGTGCCACTTTATAATACACCTGAGGGCTTTTTGCGTGACATGATAGAGTCTGTTCAAAAGCAGACATATTCTCAGTGGGAGCTTTGTCTTGCTGACGGAAGTGATGACGAACATAGCGATGTAGGAAAGATAGTAAAAGAATATGCAGATGCTGACAACAGAATAAAATATAAGGTGCTTGAGGAAAACGGCGGCATTTCTGAAAATACAAATGCTTGTATCGATATGTCAAGTGGGGATTATATAGTGCTTTTTGATCATGATGATATGCTGCATGAATCAGCACTTTATGAGATAAGAAAAGCTATAGATGATAAGAATGCTGATTTCATATATACAGATGAAGCGATTTTTTCAACAGATTACAGGAAACCGGACAGTTATCATCTTAAAACAGATTTTGCTATAGATGACCTTCGTTCAAACAATTATATATGTCATATATCATGCTTTTCAAGAGAATTACTTGAAAAGGCAGGAAAGTTCAGAAAGGAATTTGATGGCAGTCAGGACTTTGACATAATACTCAGATTGACAGAAAAAGCAGAAAGTATTGTACACGTTCCTAAAGTATTGTATTATTGGAGATGTCATGAACTTTCAGTTGCCTCAGATATATCAGCAAAAACATACTGTATAGATGCAGGAAAGAAAGCAATAGAGTCACATTTAGAAAGAGTGGGTGTTAAAGCAGATGTGAAAAGTTCTGAAATATATCCCGTTATATATAAAGTGACATATGAGATAGTCGGAAAACCACTTGTTTCTATAATAGTAACAAAGCAGTATGATGAGATAGATGATTGTGTGGCTTCATTAAAAGAAAATACATTATATGACAATTATGAGATAATAATTTGTGAAAACATAGATAAAAGAAATCATGCTGTGCAAAATGCAAAAGGTGATTATCTGGTGTTTGTGACAGACGGATGCCGTTTTGAAAATAATGAATGGCTCACGGAACTGTTGTCTGTAGTACAGAGAAGCGATATTGGAGCAGTTGGCTGTAAGATAAGTCATGCAGACACAACGCTAAGGGATTTTGGAATTACACTGGGAGTTGGAATCACCTGTGGATTATCATCAAATTTCTATGGCATGGGGTATGACTGTCAGGGTTATATGGGCAATATGTACTTTACACATGAAGTATCGGCTATGACCGACTGTGGGATGATGGTATCAAAAAAAGACTTTCAAGATGCAGGGGGATTTGACGAAAGACTTTCAGAATGGTTTGCGGGAGTTGATCTGTGTCTTAAATTGAAAAATGCAGGAAAACTAAATGCAATAAATCCATATGCAAAGATTGTTTATGTGCATAGAAAAAACAGGGACAGAGATATGAACGGATGCTATGTAGGTGATAAAGAATGTATGATAATTGTAAAAGAGAAGTGGAAAGATGATATATCATATGATGAGTATTACAATAGTAACCTTACAACTAAGTGCAGTAATTGGATGATAGGATAGGTAAAAATGAGTAATAAGATAGTGAAAAGTAAGAAAAAAAATACTATAAGTAAACATAATAGAATTGATAAAAATAAGAAAAGTATTATTGTATGTTTAGCGTTTTCTTTTGTAATAAGTCTGTTATTGAGCGGAATATACTTCAATTCAAATTATATCGACAAATATCAAAGCGTCTGGTATGAGGCATCCATAACAGACTATAAGGGATATAATATTGAAGGAACGGTGTATAATTATGATGAAAATGCTTCAGAACATTACATAGATTTTTCAGTGCCGGAGGTACCGATTAAGACTTTAAATATTCAGCTTAATGCAGCACCGGGAGATACAATAGAATTAGAAGCAGATATGCTCAAAGATGGAAAGAGTTTAGGGAAAATTGACAGTAATATACCGGGACATGAACAATATGCAAAGTTGTATTTTGAAAATAGAAAAATAAATTCAGTCAGAGTATATTTAAAAGGAACATTTGATTACAATAGTGCCAATGTGCAGAGTTTTCAGGTAAATGAAGATGTGAGTCGTTTAACGGGGGTGAGACATAGAAGTTTTATTATATTTTTTGTTTTGTTTGTTATACTGTCATATATATTTATTAAAAGAAAACATAAGTTTACAGCTGAGCAAATTGATGAAAAAATTATAAGATATAAGGAAAAAATTATAAATTCAATAGATGCATATAAGAAAATAATAGTATTTGAAATAATAGGGTATATAATATTATTTTTGTTTGTAGTATGTATGCTCAAGTTTAAATTTAAGATTCATAGTTATTATGTTTTATATACTATATTATCTTTATGTATATGGGGAACATTAAGTTCTTTATATTGGTATATAAAAAACAATAAAGTCAAGTTTGAAAAAATGTTTTTAATTGTTGGTAGCATGTTATCTTGTATGTTTATTGTACTTTTACCTAATCGATTAAATATTTCATATGATGATCAGATACATTACAAAAATATTGTAGCATTATCACATTATCCTGATAAAAGTGTAAGTGTTGCGGAAGATGATTATTATTTAAGTTGTTTTGTACCGCAGCTAAGAAATTCTTGTGATGTAAAAGATAAGTCATATCATAACATAATAAATGATAGCTATAGCAAGAGAACATCAGTAGAATATAATGAAAATATTACTTATAAAAGTGTTGTGTATATGCCGGTAGCTATAGCTATGATGATATTAAGAGGAATAGGATTAAATTTAAGTTTGATTATTCTGGGAGCAAAGTTAGCAGGAATGTTATTTTATCTATATATAGTATATAGAGGAATGAAACATTTAAAAAATGGAAAGATGGTTGTTGCAGCGGCATCAACAATGCCAGGTGCAATGTTTATAATTGCTAATTTTAATTACGATTATTGGCTTATTGGATTAACTTTATATTCAACATGTTATATCGTTGGAGAATATCAAAATCCAGATAAATATATTAAAATTAAGGATTTTGTTTATATAATTGCTTCTACATTGTTAGGAATTGCGGTGAAAGTTGTATATATACCTTTATTAGGGATAATAGCATTTTTGCCAAAGAAAAAGTTTGAAAAGAAAAAGGGCATTGTTGCGTTCAGATGTTTTTTTTGTGGAATTGTTATTTGTGCAATTATAGGGTTTGCTATACTGATATTTGGTGGTGGGTTAGGAATTGGAGATACCAGAGGTGGAGAAGAAATAAATGCTATGGGACAAATAAAATATATTTTATCTAATCCGCTTCAATATACGAAAATATTGTTGACATTTATAAAGGATTATTGGTCAATAAAAAAAATACCCGACTATAATACTGCAACAGCATATCTTATGAAACCGGCTGGATATTGGGGATATGTTGCAGCATTTATGTTACTGGTAATGCTATATGACAGGAGTGACAATAATACCGTTAAATGGTATTTATCTGCAAGCAGTATTCTAATTGGATTTATTACATCATGTATGGTTGCAACTGCTTTATATGTGGTCTATAATCCAGTTGGTTCATTAAGTATTGTTGGATGTCAGGCAAGGTATTTATTCCCTATTATTGTATCTGGTATGTTGGTTGTGTCAAGAATTTATATACCAATTAAATTACAGAGTAGTATTATAAAAAGAGCTGAAGAAATTATAACAATTTTATTTATTATTGTACTTAATTGCTGTATGTTAAGGACAATGCTATAAATATAAGGTGGGTAAACATGAAACATACATTTGTAATTTGTGCATATAAAGAAAGTGCATTTTTAGAAGAATGTATCTTGTCTTTGAAAAAGCAGACAGTAAGATCAAATATTTTAATAGCAACATCAACACCAAATAAATATATAGATGATATTGCAGAAAAATATGGGATTGTTGTTATGGTAAATAAAGGGCAGGGTGGAATAACACAGGATTGGAACTTTGGACTTAGTAAAGTTAAGACCAGATATGCCACAGTTGCACATCAGGATGATATATATGAGCCTGAATATTCAGAAAAAATAATTAAGGAGATGGCTAAATCGGACAATTCGATTATTGCATTTTCTGATTATAGTGAGCTTAGAAACGGCGAAAAGATACATGACACAACAATGCTTAAAATTAAGAGGATAATGTTATTGCCATTGAGAATAAAGGCATTTTGGAAAAGCAAGTTTATAAGAAGAAGAGTTTTGTCTATGGGCGATCCAATATGCTGTCCTGCCGTTACATTTGATCTTGAAAATGTTAAAAGACCGATTTTTGCCGATGGTTTCAGAAGCTGCGAGGACTGGGAAGCATGGGAAAAATTGTCCAAGTTAAAAGGAAAATTTATTTATATAAATGAACCCCTTATGTGTCACAGAATACATGAGGAATCGGCAACAACGGCTATAATACATGATAATGCAAGAGTTCAGGAAAATTATATTATGTATTGCAAATTCTGGCCGAAACCGATAGCGAAACTGATAAATCATTTTTATACAAAATCTGAAAAATCAAATGAGATATAATGAATAGATAAAGATGAATTAGAGCTATACAAGATTAGGGAGTTAAAATACAATGAAAAAACTTGTAATAATTCCGGCTTTTAATGAAGAAGGAAATTTAGAAAAAACAATAAAAGATATAAAAGATAATGCACCGGACTTTGATTATGTTATAATCAATGACTGTTCAACCGATAAAACACTTGAAATGTGTAGGAGACATGGATTTAGTTATCTTAATCTTCCGGTAAACCTTGGAATAGGTGGTGCTGTCCAGACAGGATACAGATATGCATATTATCATGGTTATGATATAGCAGTCCAGTTTGATGGTGACGGACAGCACAGTGCATCACATTTAGAGGATATGGTTACGACACTTATTGATACAGAGTCAGATATGGTAATCGGTTCAAGATTTATTGAAAAAGAAGGTTTTCAGTCCTCTGGTTTAAGAAGAATAGGAATTAAATATTTTACTGGACTTATTAAATTGCTGACTGGAAAGAAAATAACAGATCCGACTTCAGGAATGAGGATGGTTAATAAAAAGCTCTTGGAAAAATTTACAGATGAATATCCCAAAGATTATCCTGAACCGGAAAGTGTAGTAACGATTTTATCTGAAAAATATAAGGTAACGGAAATTCCTGTAGTTATGAATGAAAGAGAAGAAGGTGTATCTTCAATTTCATTAAAAAACAGTGTATATTATATGATTAAAGTTAGTTTTGCAATACTGATAGCAAGAATGAAAAAATAAAGGTGGATAAAAATGTCGATAAAATTACAGATTTTGATAATAGTTGTCATTATTTTGGCAATGTTATATATTGTTAATCATGTTAGAAAGAAAAGCATAGATTTTAAATACGCATTATTATGGCTTTTCGTATGCATATGTGTATTGGTACTAGCGATATTTCCTAAATTGTTGAATGTGGTTGCAAAAGCATTTGGGATAGCATCACCGGTAAATATGTTATTCTTTTTTGGATTTTGTTTGTCTATAGTAATTATATTTACGTTGTCTATAGCATTGAGTAACCTGACTGACAAGGTTAAAAAGATGGCACAGGAGATTGCTATTATCAGAAAAGATATGTATGAAAGATACAATGGGAACAATAGAGAAAATAGTGGAGGAAATTAAATGTGTGAAATTTCTGTAATAATACCAATATATAACGCTGAAAAGTTTATTGCCAGATGCTTGGAAAGCGTACTAAGGCAGTCATTTCAAAGTTATGAGATTATTTGTGTTAATGATTGCAGTCCTGATGGAAGCAGAGAAATTATATTAGAGTATGTTAAGAAATATTCCCCAAAAATAAGATTCCTTGAAAATGAAAAGAATACAGGTCCGGGCTTGTGCAGGGACTGGGGAGTAAAAGAAGCAAATGGAAGGTATGTGACATTTATAGATAGTGACGATTACATAGCAGACGATTTTTTAAAGACATATTATGATGAAATGAAAAAGGAAGATTATGATATTGTTATAGGTGGATATACAAAAGATATTGCGGGAAAGTATAAAAAATACTTAGTGAATGATTGTATATGGTCTGTTTTTAGTTATACCATAGGATGTGCAAAATTATATAATAAAGATTTTTTGATAAATAACAATATAGATTTTTCCGAGATAAGATGCGGAGAGGATATTCTATTCTCTATGTCTGTATTTTTTAATGATGCGAAATATAGTGTTATAAGATATGCAGGTTATTATTATTATTTCAACGAAAAATCAACTACAAGTACATTGTCATATGATAAAAAACTTGAGTGTGATATTTCTAAAATTTTTGATATGTTTTTAATGAAATATGATTATGAGTCTGCCGGTCAGGAAAAAAAATATCTGATACAATATAATTATATTGCGAATATGATAAATGCCCTGATAGTGTATGGACATGGTTGCAAACCTGATATTATGGATAAAAAATACAAATTTTTTATTGATGATTTAAAAAATAAATTTCCTGATTATAAAGAAAATAAATTTTTGAAGTTTGGAAAAGCTAAAAAGCAGTCATTAAAAATAAGGCTTGCAGTAGAGACAATGATGTTTTTTAATAAGATTGGTATAGACAAGTTTGTGTATAGAATAATTTCACTATTATAAAACAGGTATTATTTTGTTATTGGTGAGCATTAAAGAGTGATAGAGGTGAAAAAAATGGATTTGGTATGTGCATTTATTATTTTACATTATAATTCGTATGAAGCGACAAAAGTTTGTGTTGATTCAATTTTGGGGTTGGATAAGCAGGAATGTGTAAAAGTTATAGTAATAGATAATTCATCTGCTAATGATTCATATAAAAAATTATGTGAAACATATTCCGGTACGAAAGTTGAACTTTTACAAACGGAATATAATTGCGGTTTTTCGGCTGCAAATAATATTGCATATGAATATTGCAAAAAAAAGTATGATTGTGATTTTGTGATTTTTGCAAATAATGATTTAGAGTTTATTCAGAAAGATTTTGTAAAAAGAATATACGAAGAATATCAAAATAGTAAATTTGCAGTAGTAGGACCGGATATATATAATCCTATAATAGATACACATCAAAGTCCTATAAGTTATGAGATGCAGAGAAGTAAAAGTCAGGTGAAAAAGACTATTATATTTAACCGTCTGGCATTAACTTTTTTTGATTTATATTATATGTTTTTTGGAAAAAGCAGAAATGATAAGCCTGAGATAAAGGATGCAGGAGTTTATCAGGAAAATGTGATACCGTTAGGTGCCTGTTTAGTTATATCAAAGAAGTTATTGAAAAAAAAATCGGTTGTATTTTCACCGGAGACTTTTTTTTACTATGAAGAGTATATATTAGCAGACTGGTGTTTGAAGAATAATGAAAAAATGGTCTATCAGCCTGCGATAAAAGTTAAACATTACCATGGAATGGCTACAAAAACAGTTGGAAATGCAAAGCAAAGTGAATTGTTTAGAATGAAAAATATATATAATTCAAGTAAAATATATTATAAGCAGTTACAAATGAGGTGAAAAAATTGATTATAGATATGTTTGTAAAATTTTTTGAAAGAAGAATTGGATGGAGAATTAGAAACAGACATAATAAGACATATTGTTTGAATGTATATGATATAAATTGTGTAAGTGTTGGAGTTGGAACATATGGACCTATAGATATTGAAATGTCAAGAAATGATGTTTTCTTGAAAATAGGAAATTATTGTTCTATTGCAAATGGAACAAAGTTTATACTAAGTTCAGAACATGATATGAAGCATATATCTATGTATCCTTTTAAAACAATGATGGGGTTTAATGGCAATGATGCCACATCAAAAGGTGATATAGTATTGGAAGATGATGTATGGATAGGGTGTAATGCAGTTATCCTTTCAGGAGTTCATATTGGACAGGGAGCAGTTGTCGCAGCGGGAGCAGTTGTGACTAAAGATATTCCGGCATATGCGGTAGTAGCTGGAAATCCGGCACATATCATTAAATATAGATTTGACAAAGAATACATTGATGAGCTGTTGAAAATAGATTTTTCTAAGATAGACAAAAATATTGTGAAATATAACGAAAAATTGTTTTTCGATGAAGTAGGTGATTATAAAAAGTTGCGTATTTTGCCGCAGAAAGATAACAGGAATGTGTAAAATTAAAAAGAAAGTGTATGGATATGTTAATAAAGAGCAATGTAGATAAAAAAAAGGTTATTATATTAGGTGGAAATGGATTTATAGGAAAAAATCTCAGTAAGTGTTTTTATAAACATGGTCTTGATGTATATAGCTTAGATATAAGAGAGCCTGATGAGGAATTAGAGGGAATAAACTATATATCAGGTGATTTTTTTGATGAAATATTTTTAAAAGAGATTATTTCTGATAAGGATATTATATTTCATGCGATAAGCACGATACAGCCCGGAAATTCCAATCAGAAATATATGAGTGGTTATAACAGGGATATGATAGAGTCGATAAGACTTTTCTCGTATTTACTTGGGACAAAAAAGAAATTGATATTTTTATCTTCAGGCGGAACTGTTTATGGAAATCAGAAAATCCAGCCTATAAAGGAAGATGTGATGGCTTTACCGATAAATCATTATGGCAATGTGAAGCTGTGCATTGAAAATACTATGAGAGTGTTCAATACACAGATGCATTCCAAAATGTTGATAGCAAGAATTTCAAATCCATATGGTCCGGGACAGGATTTTAATAAAGGTGTTGGATTTATAGATGCAGCTATAAAAAAAGCAATGCTTGGTGATGTGCTGGAAATATGGGGAAATGGTGACACTGTTCGTGATTATATTTATATAGATGATGTATGTGAGATGTTATATTCACTTATTGATTATAGCGGTGATGAAGAGGTGTTTAATATAAGTTCAGGTATTGGAACAAGTCAGAATGATATTATAAATATTGTTGAAGATAAGATAAGAAAGATTAATATCGTATATAAGGACAGAAGAAGTGTTGATGTAAATAAAATTATATTAGATAACAGTAAAATTTCTAATATATGTGACATTAAATTAATATCATTAGAAAATGGGATAGAAAAGACCATTGACCATTTGAAAAAGTATCAGAATATATGGAAATAAATGTTTATAGGAAATATAATTGATTATTATTAGAGTGATATGGAGGTTATGAGAATGCAGCCTTATGTTTCGTTTTGTGTTCCAACAAATGGCATAAAAGAGTGGGTTATACCTGTTCTTGACAGCATTTATTGCACAAATGCAGATATTGAAGAATTTGAGGTGATTATCACAGATAATGGAAATGATAAGGATTTCTATGAGACATTGCTTGATTATTGCAAGGACAAGTCGAATTGTATATATAAAAGAACAGATGCAATTCAATTTCTTAATCAGATTGAAGCATTTAAAATGGCATCGGGAAAACTTATAAAATTTGTAAATCATCGTCATACTCTGGTAGATGGGGCGGTACAATATCTGATTGAAGTTTCAAAAAAATATTCAGATTTAAGACCGGAACTCTATTTTATGAATGGAGCAATAGCCGGGAAGTCAGGAGAAGAGGTTTTAAATACATTTGACGAGTTTGTATATGGTATGCAAAGATTTTCCTCATGGTCTGCCGGAACTGCAATGTGGAAAGAGGAATTTGAAAAAATATCTGATAATAAAAAGTATAATAGATTATTTCCTCATATTGATTTAATATTTAATAATAAAGAAGCATCAAAATACATAATAGATCATACGGTTTTGTTTAAAGAAATAATGATTGACGATAGCAAAAAGGGAAAATATGATTTATTCTATGCATTCGGAGTTGAATATCCTGCAATTATTCTTGAATTGTATAGGCAGGGGGAAATATCATATAAAACATTTGATAAAGTAAAAGAAAGTAATCTGGTTTTACTGGCTCAGTTATACTATGCATATGTGTTACGAAAAAAAGAGTGTTCGTATGATTTAAGCAGCTTTTCAGAGAATATACAGTGTTTCTATAGTAAGACAGAGATATGGAAAATGATAATTAAGATTGCTATTGGAAAATTAAAATTTTGGAAATAGAAACAGTTATTTTATATGAGGAGAAATTTGATGAAAATAAATAAGAATATAGAAAATAAATATGTTTATTATAGCAGTGCTTTACCGAAAGGGATTAAGGGGTTAATGTTGAAGTTGTATGCTAAGGGGATGAGTTGGATATATAAGCCTGTATTAAATATTATAAGACCGCATCAGAATAGTACGGAAGAAAAAAAATATGATGTAGTTGTTGGAGCAATTTTTAAGAATGAGGCAAAATATTTAAAAGAATGGATAGAATTTAACAGGATTGTCGGTGTGCAGCATTTTTATATGTATAATAATTTTTCTGATGATAATTATATGGAAGTTCTTGGACCGTACATTCAAGAGGGAATTGTCGATCTTATAGATTGGCCGGTAAAACAGGGACAGATTTCAGCATATAAAGATTGCTATGATAAGCATAGAAAAGATGCGAAATGGATAGGTTTTATTGATATAGATGAATATATAGTACCAAATAAAATGGAAAGCATATATGATTTTTTGAAATTGTTTGAAAAAAACAGAGCGGCAGTTATTATTAATTGGAGAATATTTGGAACATCAGGACATATCGAAGAAAATATGAATGAAACAATGGTTGAGAGATATACGGTTTGTTGGGATAAATATTGTTCAATAGGAAAATGTTTCTATAATACAAAATATGATATTGACAAAGATTATAAAAATAATACAGGTTTTCATCATACAGGATGGGGAAAACTAAAAAACATGAATCTTCCGCCGGTAAATGTTTTTGATAAAGTTTCAATTTTTCAAATGAATTATATAAAAACAAATGAACTTCCAATACAGATAAATCACTATTTTACTAAGTCATTTGACGAATATGTTGAAAAGAGAGCAAAAGGTGATGTATATTATGAAGTAAATCCTCATGATGAAGAATATTTTTATGCTCATGAGATGCGATGCAGGGCAGTTGATTATTCAGCTTATAAGTATCTTATAAAGTTGAAAAGAAAGATGGGAAACATATGAAAAGTTATTTAGTATTAATGCCATTTTTTATGGAATATGAGAAAAGTATTTGCAATGAGTTCAAAAAGAGATATGAGGTTACCTTATATGACAATGAAAAGGATTTATATGAAATAGACAAGTATATTCAGGATAGATTTTGGCTTAGGGTTTTGAGACAATTTTTCTTATACATAAAAAAACTTGATGTCTTTTATGAACATATGGAAAATAAATTTGCAGATAAAAATTTAGATATATTACTCAGAAAAAAATATGATGAGATTTTGTGTATTAACGGACATTTGCTTGCGGATAAAGTTTATCGCAGCTTAAAGGAAAATAATCCTGATACAAAAATGAGACTATATTTGTGGGATGATGCAAAGATATTAAGAAAAAATACACATTTTAAATACTTTGATGAAGTTATGTCGTTTAATATGGATGAATGTAAAAAATATGGTTTCAAGTACATGCCTATGTTTACTCAACATGAATGGATAGGACATGCAAAACAAAACAAGTATGATTTAGCATTAATTGGAACTGCACATCCTGATAGAATAAAATTGGCAAAAGAAATTTACGAGAAATACAAAGAAAAGTACAAAATGTTTATTTATTTTTATCATCCTGATTTTAAACCAGACTTTTTTGGGCATACAGAGTCTCTTAAATATGAGGAGTATTTAAAGATTTTGCAGGAGTCTCATGCTGTATTGGATTTACCATTGTATAAACAGGTTGGATTGACAACAAGACCTTTTGATGCATTATTGACAGATACTAAAGTAATAACTACAAATAAATATATAACGGAGTATCCAGTATATTCAGAAAACATATCTGTTATTGACAGGGAAAATCCGGTTATAGATGATGCTTTTATGACCGACAGTTATGTAAAGAATGATAAACATGCTATATCTGTTAGAGAATGGCTTGATAATATTTTGAAAGATTGAGTAGGATTAGGAGATTAGATTATATGCAGGCTGCAAAAAAAGGAATGCTTAATATCGTGTGTGGCTTTTTGGGACAGATTGTCATTATCGCTATAGGAATTGTAGTTCCGAGATTAGTTGTTGTAAGTTATGGTTCGGAAGTAAATGGTCTGCTGACTTCGGTAACGCAGATTTTTACTTGTTTTAGTCTGTTTGAAGCAGGGATAGGTGCAGCATCATTACAGGCTCTATATGCACCTGTTGTCCACAGTGATAGAGAAGAGATACAGGGAATAATTGTAGCTACTCACAAATTTTATATAAAAACAGGAACATTATATGCAGGTTCAGTTGTTTTATTGGCATTATTATATCCTGTTTTTGTAAAGACAAGTATATCATATTGGACAGTAGTTGGAATAATAGTATTTGGTGGATTGGGGAATTGTTTTAATTTTCTTTATCAGGGCAAATACAGAATTTTAATGGAAGCTGAGGGTTACCTTTTTATAGCAACCAATATAACAACCGTCATAAATGTAATAACCAGTCTGACAAAGGTTGCATTACTGCTGATGGGATATAATGTATTAGCAGTGCAGTTTTCATACTTTTGTATTAATATTTTACAAATGCTTATCTATTCATTCTTTATAAAAAAGCACTATTCATGGCTTGATTTTAATACAGCTCCAAATTTAGAAGCGATTTCGCAAAAAGGTGCGACATTGATACATCAGATATCAGGTATTATTTTTTACAATACAGATACTATTTTTTTGACGCTTATTTTGCAAAATCTTAAGGTGGTAAGCGTATATACTATGTATAATAATATAATCCAGATGGTAAATACAATGCTCGTTCAGTTGGTAAACGGTTTTAATTTTAGACTTGGACAGATTTTTAATACCGATAAAAAAGAGTATAACAGGCTGCATCATATAATGGAGGTGATAAGTCTTGGTAGTATGTTTTCGGTTATGACAGTTGTTTATATATGCATATTACCGTTTATGCGATTATATACTTCCGGAGTGAATGATGTTAATTATATAGACAAACTTTATCCTGTTTTTTTTGTACTTGTTCCGATCATGAGTTATGGAAGGAATATTGGAAATAATGTAGTAAATTTTGCGGGACATTTTAGGCAGACGCAGTGGAGAGCGGTTACGGAAACTGTTCTTAATATAGTTATATCAGTTGCACTTATCTGGAAAGTGGGGATAATAGGTGCATTGCTTGGTTCGATCATAGCATCTGCCTACAGAACGGTTGATATAATATTTTACGCATATAAGCATTTGCTTGAAGGAAAACCGTGGCTTACGCTTAAAAGGTGGCTTGTTTGTTTTATTATATTTATCGTTATAGTATGCACTGTAAATCAGAATATGTTATTTGCTGACAGTTATCTAAAAGTTATTTTATTAGGCGGAGTATCATTAATTATATGTATATGTATATATTTTGCCGGATTATTTATTACAAACAAAGAGGAGGCAAAGGATATAATCAATATGGCAAAAAATTATATATTTAAGAAAGAGTAGTAACGGTAAAATACAGAAAGGTGAAATTATGGGTTATTAAAAAAATAAGAAAATATTAGCATTGTTTTTAATTGTAATTGTAATTATTTTAAATTTTTCTAGTGTTGGCAAAACTATTTCAAAAGCATCATCAGATAAGAGTGTCAATTATTCAAATGCAGTTTCAGAAAGTAGAAAGATCATAAATATAAATAAGGACTGGAATTTTGACAGTTGCGATGAAAGTGATGATGGATGGGACTTTCCGACAGGAGCAAAATCAGGCAAAATTGATTTGCCGCATACATGGGAATATACTCATCCAACGAAATCTTATATTGCTAATATGAATAAGAAAACCGTTGAGTACACAAAGTCTTTGGATGACAGCAGTTATAGAAATAAAAATTGTTTTATTAAATTGAATGGTGTGAGCAGAAATGCGGATGTGTATATAGACGGGGAAAAAGTTGGAACACATATTTGGGGATATACGGCATTTGTATTTGATATTACGGATTATGTAAAGGGAAAACAGAATGTTCAATTAAAAGTAAAGGTTAAAAATATAGATACGGACACAATACCTATCAATGTCGATTACACACAATGGGCCGGAATATACAGAGATGTTGAGATTATTTTATATAATGACCAATACATATCGTTGGAAGATAACGGAAGTTCAGGAATTTTTATTAACAGTAATCAGGTTGCGAGCAATGCTGCGGTAAGTACTAAGAGTGAATTTAGCAATAAGGCAGATAAGGATACTGATGTAACATTGAATGCTGTGATAAAAAATGCAGAAGGAGAAGTAGTAGCTTCAAAAAATGAGAATGTTAAAGTTACAGCCGCAACGACAAGTGAGGCAGTTACTCTGAGTCAGGAAATTAAAAATGTGACATTGTGGAGCAGAAATGCAAACGGTTGAGAATAGAAATATTCATAAGAGAACACGTTACTATCAGGGAATGATAGATTTGAATATATTAGAAAAAGGAGAAAATTATAAAAGTTTAAAGAAAAGCTTCGTTATTTTTATTTGTACATTTGATTTGTTTGGAAGGGGACGGCATATATATACTTTTGAAAATCGTTGTATTCAGGATACAAGTTTATCACTTGGAGACGATACTATAAAGATTATATTAAATACTAAAGGAACGATGGATGATGTTACACCAGAGTTAAAAAGTTTGCTTGATTTTATTGACGGAGAGGAACCGAGAGATGAATTTACAAAGGAGCTGGAAGCAGCAGTGAAAACTGTAAGGAAAAATGAGAAATGGAGGTTGGATTATATGACATTGCAAATAAATTATCAGGAAAAATATGAGCAGGGGATAGAGCAGGGAAGAGAACAGAGCAACAGGCAGTCTGCACTAAGAATGATAAAAGCCGGAAAGCTGTCAAATGATGAAATTGCATTGTATTCAGGTCTTACAACAGAGCAGGTAGAAGCATTGGAAGAAATTTTTCAGAGAAAGAGAGAAAAAAGTTTTGAATAGTAAAAATAAATCGAGGGTATCATACAATGAACAGAATACAATAAAATTTAAAGAATATTTATACGAAAACAGATGGAATATTTTAGTTTCGTTTGTTTTTTCTATAATTTGTTGTATTGCTATGATATCTTTGAAAATGATAAATATAGATGAAGAAACGTGGTATTTATCAACAAAAAAAGAAATGTCTGATTTATGGCTTTATCAGGAAAGATATATGATTTATATATATAATATGATATTTTCTCCATGTGGAAGATTTATTCCTATAGTGTCGGATTGTCTTGGACTGTTTTTTTGGAATATGTCAGGCATTGTATTTATGTATGTTTTTTTTGATTTGTATGATATAAGTTCAAAGTATGGAAGAATAGCAGCATTGTGCTGGTATAGCAGTGTACCATTATGTATGGGAGAAGCGTTTGGGTTTGGTTTTATGATTATCCCTGAGACTTTTGCTATGATAATTGTTGCGTTAGCATTTTTATTGATTATAAAAGAAAAGCATGGCTTGCTGGATGTTGTATTTGCAGGTGCTTTGATGACTGTTTCAATGGGAGTATATCAGGCGTTATTAGAAATATTTATAGTTGCAGTTGTAGGCTGGTGTTTTGGTTGCTATCTAAAGGAAAATAAATGGCTAAAAATTGCAATTAAAGGTGTAGCTGTTTGTGTTATATCGATGATTTTATATTGTGGAATAAATTTTATCATCAAAAAATATGTTGGTTCAGCAAGTTATCTTTCTGATGGTTATATCGGATGGGAAAGCGGAAATGTCATTCGTGTACTGTTTATGGCGTGTGCCAATGTTATAAGAGTGTCATTGGGTATTACGATGATGGGAAAATATGTTTATGGTGCATGGGCATTAAGAATTTTATTTGTTATTTTTATTATAGCGGTTGGCAAATCCGTGATGAAAACCGATGATATAAAGAAAAGAGCCGTTATTGTACTAGGGGTAATAGTTTTGGTGGCTTCGCCATTTTTCCTTTATATTGCAATGGGAACATACAAAACATATGGTCGCATGTTGTTATCAGTGGCATTGTTAGGAGCAATTGAGCTATTGTTTGTTTTTAAATATTTGGACGGAATAAAGTTTAAAAAGATAATTTATTGTTTTGTGGGGATTGTTTTACTTTTAAACTGTATTTATATGAACCTGCTTTATTACAGAGGTTATAAAGTTTACAATAATGATGTGGTTACCGCTAAATCAATAATGAATGTTATAGAAGAAAAGAAATATGATTATACAAACAAACCTATTGTTTTTGTTGGGAAATATGGAAAATCATTAGAAGAGAATGGTGGCTCAGGAACGATAGGTGCATCATTTTGGAACTGGGATGACTGTAATATGAGCAGGACAAGGGACTTTTTGGGAATTTTAGGATATAAGGTTTTGCTTCCGTCATCAGCTCAGATAGATGAGGCACTTGGAAAAATTGGAGATATGTCTGTATGGCCTGCAGAAAATGCCATAGGAGAGACGGATGATATAATCATTGTTTATTTATCGTCACCAACATCTAAATGGATTGAACTAAATAAAAGTCTGGTGGGATAATAATTTTATTCTGCGACATTTTCGTAGTGTGTACGACGAGAAAATGGAAACAGTATATCGGAAATCCAGCCGAAATGACTTGTTTTGAGGAGATACCGAGAGTACATCACATAAGAATGGAGGATAGACAATTCATACGCTGATAATGGCGTGGGAGATTATAATAATAGGGTCGAAAATACAATACATTAGGAGAAATATATGAAATCGTTAGAAAAAAGAAAGTTATCTTATATTATTATTGTAGTTTTGGCAGTTGTCGTCAGTTGGGTTATCCCATTGAAAATGCAAGATATTACTTTTAATATAGAATATGATAGGAACATGTAGTCTTCGGCTCAGATATTTTATGATGTGGGTTCAGGGTGTTCGGAAGAAAATTCTGTAGTAGAAGAAATAAATGACAGAAATGTGGAGTTGAGTATTAGTGTCAAGACTTTTAAAAATATTCAGTTAATTCGTTTGGATCCGGTGTTTGAGAAACAGGATGATTTTAAGATTGAAAGTCTTAGGGTAGATTATGGCGGAAGTAAGATTTTAAAGCTGACTTCCAAAGAATTAAGAAAATATGTCACAACGGTGCATAATGTGGTTATAGCACAGAAAAATATGAAGTTGACGAATATTGATAATGATCCTATAATCAACTTTTCTTCAAAGTTTGTATCTGATATTAATCAAAAAGCAAAATATGGAAAAATAAAAAAGGATAGAAGAGTTTATAACTGTTTTATCAATTCTGCCATTGAGACATCAAATAACAAAAATCGTAAATTTACAAGTATGGATATGTTCCCTACAACACTTGCAGTATTAGGCGTAGACATAGATGGTGACAGACTGGGTCTTGGAACTAATCTGTATGCAGATAAAGAAACTTTGGCAGAGAAATATGGATATGAGTATATAGAACAGGAATTATCTAAAAATTCAAAGTTTTATAATAAAGATATTTTGGGTGAATAAGCTGCTTGGAAATATAAGGTCAATATTATAAAGTAAAAAAGAATGATGAAAAAGCGGATGCAGTGAGCATCTGCCTTTTCACATTGAAATTTTTCCCATAAACCTACGCACTTGACATATTTTAGTTGCAATTTACAGATAAATTAAATATAATAGACTATGTTTATGATTTTTAATTGCTTTAGATAATGTTGATGATAAAGGAGACTATAAAATATGTGTGGAATTGTTGGTTTTATTGGTAAACATCAGGCAGCACCTATTCTTTTGGACAGTTTGTCTAAGCTTGAATACAGAGGGTATGATTCAGCAGGGCTTGCTGTGAGAAACGGGGATGCAGATATAGAGGTAGTTAAGGCGAAAGGTCGTCTTAAAGTGCTTGCCGAAAAGACAAATGACGGTAAGGCTATGCAGGGAACTTGTGGTATCGGTCATACAAGATGGGCTACACATGGTGAGCCGTCAGAGACTAATGCACATCCGCATCACAGTGATGATGGTAATGTTGTTGCAGTACATAACGGTATTATTGAGAATTATCAGGAACTTAGAGATAAGCTTGCCAAAAAAGGATATGAGTTTTATTCACAGACTGATACAGAGGTTGCCGTAAAACTTATTGACTATTATTATAAAAAATATGAGGGAACTCCTGTCGATGCCATCAATCATGCGATGATAAGAATCCGTGGTTCGTATGCACTCGCGGTTATGTTTAAGGAGTATCCTGAGGAGATTTATGTTGCAAGAAAAGACAGTCCGATGATTCTTGCTACGGCAAATGGGGAGTCTTATGTTGCATCTGATGTTCCGGCGATACTCAGCTATGCGAGAAATGTTTATTATATAGGAAATCTTGAAATCGGAAGACTTAGAGCCGGGGAGATTACTTTCTACAATCTTGACGGTGATGAGATTGAGAAAGAGCCTAAGGAGATTAATTGGGATGCACAGGCAGCAGAGAAAGCAGGTTTTGAGCATTTCATGATGAAAGAGATACATGAGCAGCCAAAGGCTATAAAGGATACGCTTGGTTCAGTTGTCAAGGATGGAAAGATTGATCTTTCTAATGTAGGTCTTGCAAAGGAAGATATTGAAAATATCAGTCAGATTCATATTGTTGCGTGCGGTTCTGCATGGCATGTTGGTATGGTTGCACAGTATGTTATTGAGGATCTTGCAAGAATCCCGGTAAGAGTTGAACTTGCTTCAGAGTTCAGATATAGAAATCCTATCATTGATAAAGATGCACTTGTTATTATAATCAGCCAGTCAGGTGAGACGGCAGACAGTCTTGCAGCACTAAGGGAAGCTAAGAGCAGGGGAATAAAGACACTCGGTATTGTTAATGTTGTCGGTTCTTCTATTGCAAGAGAGGCTGACAACGTATTTTATACACTTGCTGGTCCGGAGATTTCAGTTGCCACTACTAAGGCATACAGCACACAGCTTATAGCAAGCTATATTCTTGCTATTGAGTTTGCGATGGTAAGAGGTCAGATAAATCAGGAGCAGTATGACGGATTTTTGTCAGAACTTAGTGAACTTCCTGATAAGATTCAAAAGATAATAGACGATAAAGAAAGACTTCAGTGGTTTGCTTCTAAACAGGCAAATGCAAAGGATATTTTCTTTGTAGGTCGTGGAATAGATTATGCTATCTCACTTGAGGGAAGTCTTAAGCTTAAGGAGATAAGCTATATTCACTCTGAGGCATATGCGGCAGGTGAACTTAAACACGGAACTATAAGTCTTATAGAGGATGGAACGCTTGTTATAGGTGTGCTTACACAGAATGACCTCTATGAAAAGACGATAAGCAATATGGTAGAGTGTAAGAGCAGAGGTGCATACCTCATGGGACTTACGACATATGGCAACTATAATATAGAAGATACAGTTGAATTTGCAACATATATTCCTAAGACAGATGGGCATTTTGCAGCAAGTCTTGCAGTAATTCCACTTCAGCTTTTAGCTTATTATGTTTCTGTAGCTAAAGGTCTTGATGTTGATAAGCCTAGAAATCTTGCAAAGAGCGTTACCGTTGAGTAAATGCTGTTTGGGCAGATATGAACAGGAATGTATGATAGGTTATTAACGGAAAGCCGTAATGGAATGGAGACTAACAGATAAGATATGATTAAAAAAATATGGGATTTATATTTAAAGTATAAAGAGCCAATCCTTTACCTTGTGTTCGGAGGATTTACGACACTTATAAACATTGTGGCATATGCGGTTTGCAAGCATCTTATGGGGATAGATACTATCCCCAGCAATGCAATAGCGTGGGTGCTCGGTGTTGCGTTTGCGTATGTGACAAACAAGATTTTTGTTTTCGAGAGCAAAACAGATACACTTTCGGCATTACTCAAAGAGTGTATGTCATTTGTATGGTGCCGCCTGGCTACCGGTGTTATGGATATGGTTATAATGTATGTGACTGTTGACTGCCTGCACTGGTCGGATATGATAATGAAAATATTGTCGAATGTCCTCGTGATAGTTTTGAATTTTGTGTTCAGTAAACTTATTATTTTTGCTAAAAAGGCTGAGAGTGTATAAGGGGCAGTCACACCTGCTTAATTAGGCATTTGTGAAAATGGCACAATCCTTGATTAAATAGAGGAATTAACACAGGATATAATTAGCCTTGCATTTACCTGCAGGACAAATAGGTGTAAGGAGAAAAAACATGAATAAATCAAAGAAAACAATAATATGTATAGCAATAGCAGTTGTTGTGATAATATGTGCCGTTATCTTAAAAAATACGGTTTTTGCACCAAAGGGTGCGTTTAAAGAGGGCAGTTCAGGTGTCATTGAGTATTCCGGTTATAATGTCGAGGGACTTCACTATGGGTTTAACACTCAGCAGGAATGTTATCTGAAAACGGACAATTATAACGGAGTAAAAGAAATTGATGTTAATTTTGCTGAAACAGCAGAACAGGATGTTGTTTTAAGTCTTAAATTTTTTGACAAAGATGGTAATAAATTGACTGATTACATTAATGCGACATGGAAAAAGGGAACAAATTATTGCAGGGTTCCTGTTAAGGACAGCGAAAAATATTCGGGTTATAAGATAATGATACCGCATGATTTTACACTTGACAGTATCAATTTTTCTTCAAAAGAAGGCGGAGACTTAAAGAGTCCTAATTAAGATTTAAAATCATAAGAAATGCCTTTGATAAAATTTTTAAAGATGTGTATGCAGTTAAAAAGACTGCTGGCATAATGCGTGTGAATAAGTTGTCTGATTATGACGGAAAAGGGGAGAAATATGAAATACGATTACTTAATAGTAGGTGCGGGACTGTTTGGTGCGGTTTTTGCACATGAAGCACATAAAAAAGGAAAGAAATGTCTTGTTATCGACAAGAGAGAGCATCTTGCAGGTAATATTTATACTGAAAAAATTGATGATATTGATGTTCACAAATACGGAGCGCATATCTTTCATACTTCTGACAAGAAGATATGGCAGTATGTAAATCAATTTGCAGAGTTTAATAATTATATAAATTCTCCGGTTGCCATATATGGGGATGAACTTTATAATCTTCCGTTCAATATGAATACTTTCAGCAAGATGTGGGGCATTAAGACTCCGGCAGAAGCTAAAGCTGTGATAGAAAGGCAGATTGCTGAGTTAAATATAGGTGAGCCAAAAAATCTTGAGGAGCAGGCTTTAAAACTTGCAGGTAAAGATGTGTATGAGAAACTTGTAAAAGGATATACCCAGAAACAGTGGGGCAGGGAATGTAAGGATCTTCCAGCATTTATCATAAAAAGACTTCCTCTTAGATTTACTTACGATAACAATTATTTCAATGACAGGTATCAGGGGATTCCGGTTGAAGGTTATACAAAAATGATTGAGAATATGCTTAAGGGCATTGAAGTTAGACTTTCAGTCGATTATTTTGATATAAAAAATCAGATTGATGCCGATAAAATAATATATACAGGTATGATAGACAGGTTTTTTGATTATAAACTCGGTGTTCTTGAGTACCGTTCAGTCAGATTTGAGACTGAAAAGCTTGATATGGAGAATTATCAGGGAAATGCAGTTGTCAATTATACTTCTGCGGATGTACCTTATACGAGGATAATCGAGCATAAGCATTTTAATTTTGGAAAACAGCCCGTAACTATTATAAGCAGGGAGTATTCTTCTGAGTGGAAAAAGGGTGATGAACCGTATTATCCGGTCAACAATGAAAAAAATGACAGTCTTTACCGGCAGTATGAGGAGCTTGCAAAAAATGAGAAAAATGTTTTATTTGGCGGAAGACTCGGTCAGTACAAATATTATGACATGGATAAGGTTATTGCGGCAGCACTTGAAATGTGTGATAATGAGTTATAGGAAAAGTGTATGAACATATGAGAGATGTTTTGTATCACATTGAGTGTGTGCTTTATGACATTGATTGATAAATTAAGCAGAAAACAGACGGAAAAATAATAGATTAACGAAATGAGGTGTTTTATGAAGATTTTAGTAACCGGTGGAGCAGGTTTTATTGCAAGCCATACAAATGTGGAACTTTTAAATGCAGGTTATGATGTAGTAGTTGTGGATAATCTTGTAAATTCAAGCAGGGAGTCTGTTGCAAGGGTTGAAGAACTTACAGGAAAAAAGATTTCTTTTTATGAGGAAGATCTTTTAAACGAAAAAGCCATTGATGCTATATTTGAAAAGGAAAACATAGATTCTGTAATTCATTTTGCTGCACTTAAAGCAGTCGGTGAATCATGCCAGATACCTCTTAGATATTTTGATAACAATCTTACAGGTACATTAAATCTTTTAAAGGTTATGGAAAAGCATGGTGTTAAGTCGATAGTTTTCAGCTCATCGGCTACTGTTTACGGAAAGCCTGAATCTGTGCCTATTAGAGAAGATTTTCCACTGTCAGTATCAAATCCTTATGGACGAACAAAGCTTATAATAGAAGATATGCTCAGAGATATATACAAATCTGATAATGAGTGGGATATAGCACTGCTTAGATATTTTAATCCTATCGGAGCACATGAGAGTGGAATGATAGGTGAAAATCCGCATGGCATACCAAATAATCTTCTGCCATATGTAGCAAAAGTGGCTGCAGGACAGCTTGAATGTGTAAATGTTTTTGGCGATGATTATGATACACCGGATGGAACCGGAGTGCGTGATTATATTCATGTTGTTGACCTTGCAACAGGTCATATAAAGGCTCTTGAGAAACTTGTCACACATCCGGGACTTGTGACTTACAATCTTGGAACAGGTGTTGGCTATAGTGTTCTTGATATAATTAAGAATTTTGAAAAAGCTTGTGGAAAAGAGATACCATACAAGATTACCCCACGCAGACCGGGAGATATTGATATGTGTTATGCCGACCCGGCAAAAGCTAAGGAGGAACTTGGCTGGGAGGCAACGAGAAGCATAGATAAGATGTGTGAAGATGCATGGAGATGGCAGACTAAAAATCCTAATGGTTATGAGGGATAAGATGATGTGTGGACAAAGTCAGGTATGCATGTTTAAATATAAAGTTTTGGCTGAAAGTTTGTCCCCGGTTTAGTAAAATATATTGCAGGAAAATGTCTGATACTTTGTGACAGCTTTGAAACGGAGAATCAGAGCAGGATTGTTATTTTGATTTTGCAAATTGCAGGAGGACTAAAAGTTGGAAAAACAAAATGCAGAAATGATGGAATATCTTAAATCCTTAGAAAATATTGTTCAGTTTCAGAGTTATGTTTTGGAACATATACACGATGATTTTTCAGTTTTGTTTAAGGTGCTTTCAAAGTGCTTTGGAATGGATGCAATGCTGACATATTCGTGTACAGAGTCAGGTCTTGTTGACAGTGTGGTTTACAGAAAAGATTCGGATGATGTGACAAAATATCAGACATATCTCAATGCAGGAAAAGGGAGACTGTTTAATACCAGACATTATATATATACATCTGTTGCTGAAATGTCGGATGATATGAGAGAAGAGCTATTGAGTTGTTATGAGTTTGTTGAAAACAAAAGAATAGTAGTTTGTTCAGGAATAGTAGAGGGTGTTTTATATAGTATTGTTCTTGTGCTTGGTGAGCAGGATGAGGAAGTGGGAGTTGATTTCAATGATTGTTCTGATATGTTTTTAAACACTGTGCATCTTATGATGGAAAATAAGATAATGAGTGAGAAAATGCGCTATGACAGTGAACATGATCTTCTCACGGGACTTTATAACAGACGAAGTTATTTCACGAAAAGCAGGGAAGAATATACTATGCTAGCATCAGTCGGTATATTTTTCATGGATGTAAATCATCTGAAAGAAACGAATGACAGATATGGACATGATGCCGGGGATGCACTTCTTAAAAAGGCTGCCGAGAGTATTAAGGCTATGTTGTCTGAAAATATACACGGTTTCAGAATGGGCGGCGATGAGTTTATAATGGTTGCATTAAACTGTGCTGAAAGTGATGTCATCAAGATAAAGGAAAGATGGGAAAAAGAGCTTGAGATAGTCAATGAAAAGTATGGTATGAGTCCGTGCAGTGTAGCTGTTGGGACAGCATTTGCAAAAGGTTCATTCAGAATAGAGGAATTGTGCAAGATAGCGGATGACAGGATGTATGAGGATAAAAAAAGAAAGCATAATTGCAGATAAACTATAAATGGGTCATTGCAAAACTGGTTATATGTTGTGTTATTTGTTATATTTGCACAAAATAATTATATATTGTAACAGTTTTGTAAGTATCTGTAAATTATAGATAAATGGAGGTTAATATGGAATTATACGATGAGTTAGTGGCTCGTGGTCTTATAGCACAGGTCACAGACGAGAAAGAGATAAAGGAACTTATAAACAATGGTAAGGCAACTTTTTATATCGGTTTTGATCCGACAGCTGACAGTCTTCATGTGGGGCATTTTATGGCTCTATGTCTTATGAAGAGACTCCAGATGGCAGGAAATAAGCCAATTGCACTTATCGGTGGTGGTACGGCAATGATTGGTGATCCATCAGGAAGAACGGACATGAGACAGATGATGACTGTCGAGACAATAAATCATAATGTTGAATGTTTCAAGAAACAGATGAGCCGTTTTATTGAGTTTGGCGAGGGTAAGGCAATGCTTGTAAACAATGCTGATTGGCTTACAGACTTAAATTATATGGAAGTTTTAAGAGATATAGGACCACATTTTACAGTCAATCGTATGCTTGCCGCTGAATGTTACAAGCAGAGAATGGAGAAGGGACTTTCATTCCTTGAATTTAACTACATGATAATGCAGAGTTTTGATTTCTACACATTATATCAGAAATACGGCTGTAACATGGAGTTTGGTGGGGATGACCAGTGGAGTAATATGCTCGGTGGTACTGAGCTTATCAGAAGAAAGCTTGGTAAGGACGCATATGCAATGACTATAAATCTTTTACTTAATTCTGAAGGAAAGAAGATGGGTAAGACACAGTCAGGAGCAGTTTGGCTTGACCCGGACAAGACTTCTCCGTTTGACTTCTTCCAGTATTGGAGAAATGTTAGTGATGCTGATGTACTTAAATGTCTCCGTATGCTCACATTCCTTCCATTAGAGCAGATTGATGAGATGGACAAGTGGGAAGGCAGCAAGTTAAATGAAGCTAAGGAAATACTTGCATTTGAGCTTACAAAACTCGTTCACGGTGAAGAAGAGGCAAACAAGGCAAAAGAGGGTGCAAGAGCATTATTTGCAGGTGGTGGAAATACATCACAGATGCCTGTTGCTGAGCTTTCCGGTGAAGATTTTGATGAGGATGGAAATATAGGAATACTTACACTTCTCGTAAAGGCAGGACTTGCTTCGTCAAATGGTGAGGCAAGAAGAAATGTGCAGCAGGGCGGAGTTTCTGTCGATGGTGAGAAAGTTACAGAGCCTAAATCTATTATAAATAAAGATAATATCACGGAAGATGGTATTGTACTTAAACGAGGAAAGAAAAAATTTATGAAAATTGTTGTTAAATAATTGAAAAATGAATAACTTTGCTAAACTCGTAACATACTATGTTTAAGAGATGGGATGATTGCACTGATTGACCTGTTTCTAATGCGTGGCTGTTGCTGTAATCTTACGGCAGCGGTAATGCTTCACTTAAGTACAAAAATATAGTTGTGTTAGGAGGAAATTATGCGAAGAAGAATTGTGATGTTAATAACTACATTGGCATTATCTACTATGATGCTTGCCGGTTGTGGAAACGGGAAGAACAATAATTCGGTTACATCATCTGCTACACAGGAACCTGAGGCTGAAAAGACAGCTGGACCTGTTGTAAATGAGGATGACAGTGATTATGATGAGAGTGATATGACCGGTGATGATGACGGTGTTGTGGGTGATGTTGTTGATGATGCAGCAGATGTAGTTGACGATGTTGCGGATGATACGGCGGATGTTGTCGATGATGCTACAGGAAATCAGGGAACTGATGGAACAGCAAATAATGCGGGACAGGCAGGGACAACTGACAATGTAAATGGAAATACTGCAACAGCAAAACCCAAAACGACAAAGAAGCCAAACAAAAAGAAAGCAAATAATAAGAAAAATACAAACAAGAATACAGACAAAAACAATAATAAAAAGAACAACAAAAGATAATAGTAACATGAAATAAGCCGGTGGTGCACTTATTGTTTTTACAACCGGTGGCACAAAAACAGACGGTTTTTGGTATAAAATTAATAATAAAAACGGGTAAACTATTAAGTTTTACCCGTTTTTTTGAAATAAATAATTTTAGTAGTTAACAGTGATATTCGCAATTAGTGAAACGAATTGCGAATATCACTGAATATAAATGGTTTTACTAATTATTGCAAACAGACGCTTTGCTGATTATAATTGAATCGAAAAAAGTATCCGGTCTTTATCGTTGAATACTACATCTTTTTCATATTTAAAACCAAGTTTTTCGGCTGTTTTGATAGAGCGGCTATTGTCATGGTCGATGACGACAACTATACGGTTCATGTCCAGGTTTTCTTTTGCATATCTTAAAGCTGCCTCACAGCACTCTAATGCATAGCCATAGCCCCAGTGCTCACTGTCAAGCAGATAAGAGAGCATTATTTCGTCCTTGCCGTCTATGGTTTCATTTTCAAAGCCACATCTTCCTATTAGTTTTTTACTTGTCTTGCCAAATACTCCCCAAAGACCATAGCCGTAAAAAGAATAGACTTTCTGTATATAGGCTTTTTGTTTTTCCATTTCAGCGTCAAGGTAATCGTCTATATTGTCTATGTACTTCCTTACCTGAGGGTCAGAGTATATGGTATATATCTGAGGTATATCTGATACAGCAAGTTCTCTTATGATAAGTCGTTTTGTCGATGCTATAGTTATCGGTTTTCCATGTGAGCGTAACAATGTGTTTTCGATAAATGTCTTGTCAATGCTGTCAAAAGACTCGATGAGCACATCTGCTTTGTAGAGATTCTGTGGCTTTACGGCATCTGGAGAAGAAAAACCTATGCAGGTGACATTACATTCTTTCGCTGCCTTTACACCATTTTCTGAATCCTCTATTATAACGGTATCCTCAAGTGATGCACCGAGTTTTTCAAGTGCAAGGAGAAATGTGTCAGGTGCAGGTTTTGGATGTTTGACTTGTGATGCTGACACGAGTTTTTTAAAGTATTTTTTTATACCGAGTTTTTTTACTACAGTTTCAATCTCTTTAGGTGAAGATGATGAAGCTATTGCAAGTTGTATGCCGTCTCTGTAAAGCCTTTTGATAAGCTCTATGACACCGGGAACAGCGATATAGCCTTCTTTTTCATGCATTTCTTTTTTGGTTTTGTTTAATTTTTCAAGAAGTTCATCTGTTGATATATCGAGAGAAAAATCTTTAATAGCTGTCTCTGCCATTTTTTTAGTTGAACTTCCTATAAATGAATAGCAATATTCTATATCAACATCAGCACCAAGCTCCTTAAATGTCCTGACTGCTGCTTTTGCGTGTTGTGGTTCACTGTCTATGATAACGCCATCCATGTCAAATATAATAGTTTTTAACATAATCATCCGCCCCCTTTTTACGCTGTCTATTTTTAGTTGTTGCAATAAACAGTATTGGTTTAATTTACATCTGTTTTTTTATTCTCTTTTTTGTTATAATATCATATGTGTATGTTAGGGTCAAAAGATATTTTATTTTAGATAAATATAAGCAAAAAGTTATAGAAAAATGGAGGAAAAGTATTATGGCAATAATTAAACCGTTTGTTGCAATAAGACCGGATACAGATGTCGCAGACAGGGTTGCAGCATTACCTTATGATGTTTATAACAGGGTGGAGGCAGCAGAAGAGGTGAGGAGAGAACCTTTATCTTTTTTGAAGATAGACAGGGCAGAAACTCAGTTTGATGACAGTGTTGATACATATGCACCGCAGGTTTATGACAAGGCAAAAGAAATTTTTGAGAGTATGGTGGCAGACGGCATATATGTAACGGATGATGACGAGTGTTATTATATTTACAGACTTACGATGGATGGAAGAGAGCAGACGGGGATTGTTGCATGTGCAAGTGTTGACGATTATGTAAATAATGTTATTAAAAAGCATGAAAATACAAGAGAGGAAAAGGAACAGGATCGTATCAGACATGTAGATACATTAAGTGCACAGACAGGACCTATCTTTCTTGCATACAGATCTAAAAAAGCAATAAATGATGTAGTGTCAAAAGTCATGACTGAGGAAAGTCCGCTTTATGATTTTACGGCGGTTGACGGCATAGGTCATACAGTATGGAAGATTGCTGAAAGTAAAGAGGTTGAGATTATCAAAAATGCGTTTGCAGGCATTGGAGAGATATACATAGCAGATGGACATCACAGGGCAGCTTCTGCGGTCAAAGTCGGATTAAAGAGAAGAAAAGAAAATCATGGTTATGACGGAACGGAGGAATTTAATTATTTCTTATCAGTGCTTTTCCCGGATGACCAGCTTATGATAATGGATTATAACCGCACGGTAAAGGATCTGAATGGACTTTCAGAGGATGAATTTATCGAAAAAATCAAAGATAATTTTGAGGTCACAACTTTAAGTGAAGCAAAACATCCTGACAAAAAAGGTAAGGTTTCAATGTATTTATCAGGAAAATGGTATATGCTTTCTGCAAAGAAAGAGCTTCTTGAGATAAATGACCCTGTATTGTCGCTCGATGTTTCACTGTTACAGAATTATCTTCTTGAACCGGTTCTTGGAATAAAAGATCCGAGAACAGATGAGAGAATAGATTTTATCGGTGGTATAAGAGGTCTTAAGGAACTTGAAAAGCGTGCTGATTCAGATATGAAAGTATCATTTGCAATGTATCCTACATCTATATCAGAATTGTTTGATGTGGCAGATGCAGGTCTTTTAATGCCACCTAAGAGTACATGGTTTGAGCCAAAGCTCAGGAGCGGTCTTTTTATTCACAGGATTTAATATTACAGGCAAGTCCCAAAGCTTTTGTTGCGTATGGTAATAAGTGGTGGAAAATTCTTTATTTAGAAGATATAGAGAGTGCATAACGGTAAACAGGAGGGATTTATGTTATATACAAGAGGGCTTTTAAGCTCAGCAGCGGGTGTCGTGGAGCAGTCTGCAAGTGGAAAGGCGATAGGTGTCGATGAACTTCAGAAAGTCATGAACTCATCTGCATCTGATAAGCAGAAAACAAGCTTTTTTATACAATATCTGCTTAGCCAGAGAGAATGGCTGCTTGATTTTGCAAAGACGCTTCTGATAGCGGTAATTGTTTTTATTATTGGAAGAAAACTTGTCAAACTGGCTCTCAAGGTTACAAAAAAGACTATGGAGCGTAAGGCGGTAGAGATAAGTGTTCAAAAGTTTGTTATGTCACTTGCCACATTTGCCTATAATATTCTACTCCTGATGGTTATAGCAGGAATAATCGGCATAGGTACAAGTTCTATTGTTGCGGTTCTTGGCTCGGCAGGACTGGCGGTTGGTCTTGCGTTGCAGGGAAGTCTTTCAAATCTTGCAGGTGGTGTGCTTATACTTCTTTTGAAGCCTTTTAGAGTGGGAGATTATATAATCACTGCCGGTGCTGAGGGAACGGTTATGAGTATAGATATATTTTATACAAGGATAGCCACCACGGATAACAAGGTTGTCGTTATACCGAACGGTACCATTTCAAACTCAAATGTCACAAATACAACTAAGCAGGACGAAAGAATGCTTGTGTTAGAGTTTACGGTTCCTTTAGATGCAAATATCGAGGAAGTGAAAACTGAGATAATGAAGCTTATCGAGAGCAATGAAAGGATACTTCATGAAATGAACAGATGTGTTGTTGTTGATAAACTTACACCGGTCAACATAAAGATGCAGGCAAAGGCATGGACAAAGAGCGAAGATTATTGGGATGTAAAGTATCTTTTACTTGAGCAGATAAGTATTGTGTTGCAAGGATTCAGGTGATAGGGTATAATTAAATGTGTTTTGAGAATGCAGATAAGCAAAGTGAATGTATTCATGGGTAAGCAGCGAAAGCGGATTGCAAATGTCTGCATTGTCATTAAAAACTGAAAGAAAGCTGGTGAGATTAAGTGGTTAAGTATTACAGGACAGATGATAAAAAGATATATGAGGTTTCTGAACTTACTCAGGGAATCTGGATTGATATGGTAAACCCGACGGTTTCTGAAGGTGAGGAAGTAGCAGAAAAGTTAAATATAGATATTCAAGATCTGTTGGCAGCACTTGATGAAGAGGAAAGCTCGCGTGTGGAGCTTGAGGATGGATATACACTTATTCTCATTGATATACCTACGACTGAGATAAGACACGATAAAGAAGCATATACTACTATACCGCTTGGCATCATACTTACATCAGATACGATTATTACTGTCTGTACTGAGGAGACTTCTATATTGCAAGCGTTCGTAAATGGAAGGGTAAAGGAGTTTAGTACAAAGAAAAAACTCAGATTTGTTTATCAGATATTGTTTAGAGTGGCATCATCCTATCAGACCAGCCTTAGGGTTATAGATAAGAAGCGTACTGAAATAGAGGAGAGAATCGATGATGATACGGAAGATATAGACCTTATAGATCTCCATGCCTTAGAGTCAACGCTTGTCTACTTTGCAACATCGCTTCGTGCAAATGCCGTTGTAATGGACAGACTGACAAGATATAAAAGACTTGAGCAGTATCCTGATGATAAGGATCTGCTTGATGATGTAATTGTCGAGAACCAGCAGGCTATTGAGATGACAAGCATATACAGAGATATAGTAAATGGAACAAGAGAACTTATGTCATCAGTTATTGACAACAGACTGAATAATGTAATGAAGACGCTTACGATAGTTACGCTCGTCATGGGTATTCCAACTCTTATTTCAGGAATATATGGAATGAACGTAAATTCAAAATGGGTTCCGTTTTCAAATACACCGTTTGGTTTTGGGATTATCTGTGGAGTGATACTTATTGTGTGTGCAGTTATGCTTATAGTATTAAAAAAGAAAAAGTTTTTGTAGGCTGTAGCCTGCAAAAACTTTTTCTTTTTTAGTTATAGCAAAATGTTCGTAACATAGTAGAAAGGAGCAAAACGCTGTTTTTGCTCTTTTCTACCCAGCAAGATATTCGTCATATAATTTTATAACATCACGCATAGCCTGTGGTCCCGGTGCACCGATTGTGTTTCGTTTATCGACACAGGTTTCCATGCTTATTGCATCGTATATATCTTCTTCAAATACAGGGCTTATCGCTTTGTATTCGTCAAGAGTCATTTCTCCAAGTGATATATTTTTGTCTATGCAGTAAAGTACAAGCTGACCAATAATTCCGTGTGCATCCCTGAATGGAACACCGTGTTTAACAAGATAATCTGCGGCATCAGTAGCATTTGTAAATCCGCCTTCTGCACTTGCACGCATACGGTCTTTATTGAATGTCATTGTGTCGAGCATACCGTTGAAAAGAAGAATACATCCCTTTGTAGTGTCGATGGCATCAAATACAAATTCTTTGTCCTCCTGCATATCTTTGTTGTATGCAAGTGAAAGACCTTTCATTGTAGTGAGAAGTGAAGTAAGTGAGCCATAAACCCTGCCTGTCTTTCCACGCACAAGCTCGGCAATGTCAGGGTTTTTCTTCTGCGGCATAATACTGCTGCCGGTTGAGTATGAATCATCTATCTCAATATATCTGTACTCGTTTGTGTTCCAGATGATTATCTCCTCACAAAAACGGCTTAAATGCATCATTATAATAGACATCGCACATGAAAACTCGATGAGATAATCTCTGTCAGAAACGGAGTCCATACTGTTTAATGTAGGACCGTAAAAACCAAGGAGCTCTGCTGTTCTCTCTCTGTTTAATGGATATGTAGTGCCGGCAAGTGCACCTGAGCCAAGTGGGCAGTAGTTCATGCGTTCATATATATCTTTAAGGCGTGAGCGGTCTCTTTTAAACATCTCAAAATATGCACCCATGTGATGTGCGAGAGTTATAGGCTGTGCTTTCTGGAGATGAGTAAATCCCGGCATTATAGTGTCAAGATTTTCTTTCATTATCTTTAAGAGACTATTAAGAAGATTTTTGAGAAGCTTATCCATCTCAAGGACTTCTTTCCTTGTATAGAGTTTCATATCAAGTGCAACCTGGTCGTTACGGCTTCTTCCGGTGTGAAGTTTCTTTCCGGCATCACCGACACGCTCGATAAGATGAGCTTCTACAAAACTGTGTATATCCTCATGCTCCTCATTGATTATGAGTTTTCCAGATTTTATATCTTCAAGAATTGATTTAAGACCTCCGATTATAGTGTCTTTGTCTTCATCAGAGATTATCTTCTGCTCAGCGAGCATAGTTACATGAGCGATACTTCCTGTTATGTCTTCCTCATAAAATTTTTGGTCAAATGAGAGTGATGCATTGAAATTGTGCACGAGTTGGTTGGTTTCCTTTGTGAATCGTCCTCCCCAAAGTTTCATATTGGTTGTTCCTCCGTTTCAGTTATAATGTCAGGTAATTGTTAAAATACCGAAATGGAATATCCACTTCGGTATTCTTGTAATTATAATATTTGCCTAAGTCTAAAATATATATTAAAATTAGATAATAGATCATATCAAATATATATTAGTCCTCAGCCTCAGGTTCTCCGTCAGAGAACTCGATATAGTCATCGTCAAAATCATCTGAGTAATCATCAGGATCAAAATCCTCAAGATAATCAGGTGTGAGATACTTATAAACCGCAAATGCGATACCTGCTACTGCTGCAATCGCACCGAGTACGGCAAGAACGATAACGATAGCGTTTTTGTTCTTTTCTTCAAGTTCTTTTTTGTGTAATAATTCAGAAACTTTTGCTGCATTGATCAAATCTTCAAATTTGTTGCTCATAATCCCCATCCTTTCTTCTTAAAAAAATGTCTGTTGAAATATATCACAAATTCGCAAGGCAAGAGAAGGTGTTATCTTCTTGTACCGAATTTGTGAACGATAAAATCATATAGCACGAAGTGCGGCAGATGCGATGCATCTGGATTTGGTCATTATTATATCATAAGATAACCGTTATATCTAGTAGTATAATAGTTATTTTTTCTTAAGTTTTGCAAAGGAAGCCATCATTTTGCGTGTGGTTTGGTTGTCAAATTCAACAGTCACCATATAATCACCTGAATGCTCAGTCATATCCTTGACTACACCTTCTCCAAATTTAATGTGTGAAACTCTGTCACCTGTTTTATAATCAGGCGTGGAAGAGGAAGCAGTGGCAGCCTTAGTGTTTCCAAAGCCCTTTTTGATAAGAGGATTGTCCAGGAGTCCGATGCCTGATGTCTGATGCTGTTTTTGTTTTGCTTTTTTTTCCGCAAGCGGATTCCAGGTTGTGGCTGCTGCATCTGGTTTTTTATATATCGGAGTTTGCTGCATTTTTGGCTGCATTTTGAGGAAGTCTGCCGCACTGTAACTTCCGGAAGGTTTTTTTGCAGACTGCGTGGTCTGTTGTTTTGCCGGACCTGTTTGCTTGATAAGATAGCGGGGTATCTCATCTATAAAGCGTGATGGTCTGTAGAATTGCATTTCGCCGTTTCTAAACCTTGCTTTAGCACAACTGAGTGAAAGTTTTTTCTGTGCACGCGTTATGCCTACATAGCAGAGTCGCCTTTCTTCCTCCATCTCCTCAGGGTCATCACCTGTTACTGCCATATATCCTGGAAAGATGCCGTCTTCCATGCCGACAAGGTAGACATACGGAAATTCAAGACCTTTTGCACTGTGAAGTGTCATAAGGAGAACAAGGTCATTACTCTCATCCACATTGTCAATATCAGCTACAAGAGCTATCTCCTCAAGAAAACCGCTAAGCGATGGTTCTTCATCGTCACAGCTTTCAATGTATGATGCAATCTTGTTGACAAGTTCCTCGATATTTTCTATACGGCCTTTTGCTTCCTCGGTATCTTCTTCCTCAAGAAGCTTTACATAACCTGTTTCGTCGATGATTTCTTTTATGAGATCATCAAGACCATAGCCGTCCATCTCTAAATGTCTCTTAAATGACTCGATAAGATTTACAAAGGAATTTATCTTTCCGGTACTTCGTTTGACACCATCGATGTAATCACAGTTTTGCAATGCTCCGTAAAAACTTGTTTCATGCTCTATGGCATAAGAGGTTATTCGGTCTATCGTTGTAAGTCCTATACCTCTTTTTGGAACATTGATTATTCGCTTTACCGATATGTCATCAAGACCATTTTCTATCGTGCGGAGATAGGCGAGCATATCTTTTATTTCTTTACGCTGGTAAAAGTTTACAGCACCGACTATCCTGTAAGGAATATTGTTTGTTACAAGTTTTTCCTCGAAAATACGTGACTGGGCATTTGTTCTGTAAAGAATTGCAAAGTCCTTATAGTCTGCCTGCCCGCTTCTTGTGACTGCTGCAATGGCAGCAGCGATGGAAGATGCCTCGTCATAATCGGAATCAAATTGTGAGAGATATATAAGATCACCTTTTTCGTGCTGTGTCCAGAGAGCCTTATCTTTTCTCACCTGATTGTTTTTAATAACAGCATTTGCTGCATCAAGGATGTTCTGGGTCGAACGATAGTTTTCCTCAAGTTTTATGACTTCTGTTTCAGGATAGGAGTTTTCAAAATTCAGTATGTTTTTGATGTTTGCACCACGAAATTTGTAGATGGACTGATCATCATCACCTACCACACAAAGATTGTGCAATGTCTCACCGTTATCACCTTTTGTGCTGGCAAGAAGATGTATAAGTCTAAACTGTGCTGTGTTTGTGTCCTGATATTCATCAACCATTATGTACTTAAATCTGTTTTGGTAATATTCAAGTATATCCGGGTTTTCTTTAAAAAGCTGTACCGTTTTACAGATAAGGTCATCAAAATCGAGTGCATTGGCATCGTGAAGCCGTCTTTCATATTCTCTGTATGCTCTTGCATAAAGTTCTTTCTGGTGGTCGCCCATCGCCATTTTTTCGTATTCCTCAGGTGAGACAAGTTCGTCTTTTGCTGAGGAGATAGCGTTCATAAAAGTTCTTTCTTTATATTTTTTCGGGTCAAGGTTAAGAAATTTGATTATCTCACGCATAAGCGTTTTCTGGTCGTCACCGTCATATATCGTAAAACTCCGTGAGTAACCGAGTGACTCAATATTTCTTCGCAATATCCTGACGCAGGTTGAGTGAAAAGTGCTCACCCATATATCATCAGCCTGTTCTGCAAGGAGTGACTGCACACGCTCACGCATCTCACCGGCAGCCTTGTTTGTAAATGTGAGTGCTAAAATGTTCCAAGGTTTTACTCTGTATTCATTTATCAAAAAGGCTATTCTGTGTGTAAGAACCCTTGTTTTACCGGAGCCTGCACCTGCAAGTATAAGGAGAGGTCCCTGAAAATGTTTAACAGCTTTTTCCTGTTCGGGGTTCAGTCCTTCTAATATATTCATTGTTACCTCCATTTATTAAAGTTTATCACGATATTTTTTTGCACTTTCAAAAAATTGCATCAGTTTGTCTGAATCACCACTTATAACTGCTTCTTTCGCATTTGTAAGAGTAGCAATGTATCTGTTGAGAAATGAAACTATTGCATCTGGGTTTGAAAGACAGATATTTTGCCACATTTCGGGGGAAGAAGAAGAAATGCGTGTTATATCCTTAAGTCCGCCGGCGGCAAGTCTGCCATATTTTCCGTCATCATCAAGCTTAGCCACGGTATTTATAAGAGAAGCCGATATGATATGAGGGCAGTGGCTTATGGCAGCAGTTACATTGTCATGGGTTTTATAGTCCATTATCTCACAATGTGAGCCTGCAGTGATTATAAAATTTTTAAGCCATGAAGTATATTCAGCCGGGACTTCCTCAGTCGGAGTGAGAATGTAGTAGGCATCTTTAAGATATGATGAGTCGGAGTTTGCATATCCGGTTTTTTCAGAGCCGGTCATTGGATGACCACCGATAAAATTTTTGTTAAGTCCAAGCTCTGCTACGGCTTTGTGGATATTTCCTTTTACACTTCCAACATCAGTAAGTAAACAATTTTCTGATATGTAAGGTGAGAGTTCGTTAAGATAAGAAATATTAGTAAGAACCGGAGCACAAAGAAATATAACATCACAATCTGAAAAATCACTTAGTGATGTGCTGATATTATCAACGATACCATCTTGTTTTGCTGCTTCAAGTTTTTTGTGTGTTTTGATTTTATAGTAGTTATATGCAATAATATTGGAAGAAGGATAGATTTCTTTTAATGCGTGTGCTATAGAGCCACCGATAAGTCCAAATCCAATAAATCCAAAATTATTAAAAGAGAGTTGTTCAGTCATGATTTAACCTTTCGTTATTTTTTTGCTTCACGAGAAAAAGTTACTGTTCACACTTATAGTGCGGTAAGCAACAAAAAACCTCTCATATAGAGCTTCTTTTATTGTAATTCAGCTAAAAAATCATGTCAATATAATCTAATAAAACTTTACACATATCTCAAAAAATAGTATTATATGATGCAAGGGTCAAAAGCGGATAGCAATATTGCAATCCATGGCATTTGATATAAGATGGGCTGTTTTGGTGAAAAATAAGCCGTATTTGATTTTTAGTTGGAGGAAAGTTATGAACACTTTACGCAGATATGTTAAAAACGCGAAAGATGTATTCCGTATCATAGCAGGAGTAATAGGCAGTTATGCAGGAGTTATTTCCAATATAATAGGAACTGCTATGGGTATTCTGGCATCAGTAATGGTGATAGGCGGAATAGTAGGTTTGTGTGTATATGTCAAAGTGCTTCCTATGTTTACAGAGGCAAGAGAGGAAGTATTTGACAAACTTGTTCATCTTAGTGAAGATGATTTTGTAATGAAAGAAGACACGGTGGTATATGACTCAAAGGGTAAGCAAGTAGGTTCAGTAAATGCCGGAAGTTATAAATATGTCAAGATAAATGATGTATCGCCATATATTTATGAGGGTTATATTGCCGTGGAGGACAAGCGATTTAAGACACACGGAGGTGTGGACCTTGTTGCCACGATGAGAGCAGGTGTTTCGCTTTTGAAACACAACATGGAGATAACACAGGGTGGAAGTACGATTACACAGCAGGTTATAAAGAACAACCTGCTCACGCAGAACAAGAGTTACACAAGAAAGATTGCAGAGATACTCCTTGCACCGACGATAGAGAGTAAATTTACAAAAGCTCAGATTATGGAGTTTTATTGTAATAGTAACTTTTATGGAAACAAATGTTATGGTGTTGGTGCGGCAAGCAAATATTATTTTGGGAAGAAGTGTGCAGACTTAGAACCACATGAGGCAGCGATGCTTATAGGACTGTCAAACAGCCCTGCATCATACAATCCTGTTCTTCATCCAAAGGCAGCATTAAAAAAGAGAAACAGTGTTTTAAGGATTATGTGTAAAGAGGGTGTTATTACACCTAAAGAGTACAAATCCGCACTGAAAAAGAAATTAAATATAAAGCAGTTTTCGGAAAAAGGTGGCAGTAAAGAGAGCTATGTTATGAGCTATGCTATCCATTGTGCAGCCATATCACTTATGGAAAAAGAAAATTTCAAGTTTAAATATGTATTTGATTCAAAAGAAGATTATCAGAAATACAATAAACAATATTCAAAAGTATATAGCGAAAAAATAGAGAGCATACGTTCAGGCGGATATAAGCTTTATACTTCAATAAATATGAAGAAACAGAAAAAGCTTCAAAAGGCAGTAGATAACGGACTTTCATTTAATAAAGAAAAAGATGGTGATACTGGCAAATATGCACTTCAGGGGGCAGCGGTATGTATCAATAATGAGACAAACTATGTCGAGGCGATTGTTGGGGGCCGTGGAAAAAATGACCAGTACAACAGGGCATATCTTGCTGCAAGACAGTCAGGAAGTGCGATTAAACCGCTTATTGACTATACTCCTGGATTTGAATCCGGTATGTATTCCCCGTCTACCATAGTAAATGACCATAAATTTGCAAACGGACCATCAAATGCAGGTGGCGGTTATCATGGAAATGTAAGGATAAGAGAGGCAGTAGCAAGGTCGCTCAATACAGTAGCATGGCAGGTGCTTGACAATATTACCGTAAAATACGGATTGTCATTCCTTGATAAGCTTCATTTCCATAATATAAGTTATATTGATAATGACAATATGGCACTTTCTCTTGGTGGATTTACAGAGGGTGTGCGTGTAGTCGATATGGCAAAAGGATTTTCAACGCTTGCAAACAACGGAAGTTACAGTGACAGGACCTGCATCAAGAAAATAGAACATGTTTCTGACGGTGTAGTTTACAAGAATAACAATGAAAAAGATCAGGTTTATTCACAGGATGCTGCATGGATGATGACTGATGTGTTAAAGGGAGTATTTAATGAGTCATACGGAACGGGACGCAAATTAAAACTTGATAACGGTCAGATATGTGCAGGTAAGACCGGTACGACAAATTCAAGTAAGGATGTGTGGTTCTGCGGATATACGAAGTATTATACAACTGTAGTTTGGGCTGGTTATGACACTCCTAGAGCAATGCCAGGGGCTTCAGGTGCTTCTATTCCGGGTGTTATATGGAAAGATTATATGGATGATATTCATAAAAAATTAAAACCGGAAGACTTTATTATGCCGTCTACGATAAGTCTTGCAAAATATGATGGAAATGGAAATATCATAGAGGGAACAGCTATTTCAGGAAGCAGCAAAAGAACATATGGTATGGATTATTTTTCAAAGACAATTCTCTCTGAGAAAGCAGATGAAGTTCAGGTACTTAAGGATAAAAAATATCAGAAAGAAGTGCTTAAAAAACTCAAGAATTTTGAAAAGAGGTATATCAGTAATATCGCCGATTACTACGATTTGGAAAATGATTATAAGGAACTTACGGACATGATATCAAGTATCGTGGATGATGATGTAAGAACAGATTATGCGGTAAGGGCAAGAAATAAATATGACTCTTTAAAGGACGAGACAGTAAGCTGGAAGAAAGTGGTAAAAGCATATGAAAAACAGCAAAAAGAGGAGAACGAACGTCTTGCAGAGAAGAAGAAAAATGATTCAGAGAGAGCTTTGAAAAATCAGATTTACAAAAATAAGATAGAGCTTGCAAGAACAAGAATAAAGAGGATGCATGGTTATTTGTATCAGCCGTCAAATATGCAGATTCTTATTGATTCGGCAAAAGAAGCTCTAGATGCTTGTAAGGGTTACTCAGAATATTATAATCTTAAAGCGATGTTTGATATGTATAAGAAAGAACTTGAGGAACTTCCGGTAAAGGGAGAAAGTAACAAAAAAAATCAGACGCCAACAGATACAAGTGAACCGGTGGCAACGGAAGAACCTCAGGAAGAGGAATAGAGGAGGAAGTGATAAATGGAAGAAAATAAAAATGATATAGATGAGCTTGTAAAAAGCATCGACTCCTCTTTTAAAGAGATGTCGCTTAAAGATATTGTTGCCACACATGAGGAGTATTTTGGGGCGGCTTCCCTGACTGACAATGAAAAAAAAGAGGAGAAGCCACCAAAACAACCGGTGAAAAAAAAGACTGAGAGAGTTAAAAGAACAAAAGATGAAGATGTTGACATGAAAAAAAAGGCATATAAGCCTGTTCAAGCTCATTTGAAAAAACGGGAGGATGACAATAAGGCGGAAAATCCTGTCAGAGTGGCTGATGCGGATAGAAAAAAAATTAAAGTGTTAAATGACAGGAAAATAAAGAATGCTGTAGAAAAAGAAAAAAAGCCTGAGGTTTCTCCAGAGATAAAAGAACAGAAGAAAAATGAAAGGATTGAAAAGATAGGAAGGGCAGGAGGATGGTTTCAGACGATCTGTTACATGAATATTCCTATAATCGGTTTCATATATGTTCTCGTACTTGCATTTAGTAAAAAAACATCTGAAGAGAGAAAAGACTTTGCAAGAGGATACCTTATCTATAAGGTTTTAGTATGGATACTGGCAATAGTTCTTCTTTATTGTCTGTATAAGCTTGGTCTTGGTTTTGTAGATGGAATATTATCTTTTATAAAGGCATAGGTAAAGTTATGAAAGTTTGTATATTATCGGGAAGTGAAAATCCAAATGGAAATACGGCTATTATGTGTGATAATGCAGCAGCATATTTAAAGGACATGAAAATAAAATACGATTTATTTAATCTGTATGAAGAAGAAGTTGATTTTGTAGCTGAAGAGATAAAAAAATATGATGTTGTCATAATAGCCACTCCAATTCATTCATTTTATTGCAGTGATGCGGTAAAAGAACTCATGGATTTTGCATTTGAAAATGAGGATTATTTTGATGGCAGGAGAAAAGAAAGTGGTATAAAGATAAAAAGTGCCATAATGGTATCTCATGGTTATGATGAAGGTTATGCGGTTGAGCCTTTTGAAATCGGATATAAAAGGTGGTGCGACCATGTTGGTATGGAATATGCCGGAAAGCTGGCGATAAGGGACACTGGTGATATAAGAAATTTTATTTTTAGCGAGCCGGCAAAAAAACATCAGGAATTTATAAAGAAAATATGTGGTATAGACGCTGAAGAACGGTCAGCAGCTATTTCAAGCAAAAGATTTTATCTGTCAGAAGCAAGTGAAAATAGGAGAGTATTTGAAAGATTATTTAACCTCTATATATACGAAATGTCATCATATGCCGAATGGATGGGAGAATGTATGACAGAGGATGCACTTTTTATACCGGATAAAGTTTCAGAATATTTTGAAATGTCGGAAAAACAGCCGTTTATAATTAAAGTAAAAGGGAAAATTGCAGGACTTATTGTGTTTTTAGTACCGGACAGGGAAAGAGAACCTGATGAAGCAGATTTTTATATTGAGGAATTATTTATACTAAAAGCATATAGAAAACAGCACATAGCAGAAGAATTGATAGAAGCTGTATGGAGTATAAATAAAGGCATATGCTCCGTATGTGCATTAAAAGCAAATAAAGGCTCGGTTAAATTTTGGAAAAAAGTCATAAAAAAATCCGGGTATGAATGTGAAGTAAAAGATATGGACGATGTGTATTTCTATAATATAAAAATAAAATAATATTTGGAAAAAAAAGTAAATATTGTGATATAATTTAAAAAGCTTTCTGAAAATGAAAACAAATAAAAGTAAGTCTGGTTTTAAGAATCAAAGGAGGAAAAAATGAAAACAGGATTATTAAAAAAAGCTGGTGTCCTTTTAATGGCAGCAGCAGTAACGGTAGGAAGTGTTTGGTGCGTTGGTAAAAAGAGCAGTGCAGCAGAAAATGATTTAAAAAGTATTTATTCAAGTGGGGATGTGAATGCTGAGGCAGGTGTAGAGCAGACACATGAGTTTTCAGTTGAGGCAGGAAAGAGTGTGTATTTCTTCATTTATTCTCAGAGTGTAGCGGATGGAATGATATCATATTACAAAGATGGAACTTATTTGGAGTCGTTTGCTATCAATTCAAGTGACTGGCATCAGTCAGAAGGGCAGTCAGACCTGTATTATTGGGGAGATTCATGGAAACCATCAGCGGACGCATCATATAAGGCTGTATTTTCATTTAAGTCGGCAGTGTATTATGATTTAGAAGTTGTTCAGAAAACTTCAGAAGATGCACAGATAAGTAACACTAAAATTACATTGACGGCAGGATTTAACCACAAGCTCTCTGTAAGTAACACATCAGATAGTGTAAAGTGGTCGACAAGCAACAAGGCAGTTGCAACAGTATCTTCTACAGGTGTTGTAAGTGCAAAGAAAAACGGAACGGCAATTATTACAGCAACACTTTCAGATAAAACAGAATTAAAGTGCACGGTAGATGTAAAGAAAAATGTTTATTCGAGAAGTAAACAGGCAGTGTCATCTTTGCCATATGGAAAATCAGGAGTGGATGTTTATAATATATCTTATGATAAAAAAGGAAATATTGTATTAAAGGCCAATATATTAAATAATACACAGTATATGGCAACAATGATAAAAAAGATTAATATTCAGGTAAAGACACTGGATGGAAAAAAAATTTGTTCATATACAGTAAAAAATAAAAAGATAACACTTAAGAGTGGTGGTAAAAAGTATGTTAAATATACTATTGCAAAAAAGAATGTCAAGATTAAAAAAGCTGATTTAAGAAATATTGCTGCACCAAAGGTTTCCGGTATGATTATGTATAAGAAATAGTCTGTATAAAATTTAACACTATTGATGAAGCACTTTCTGATATGATGCGATAGCAGCTGATAGTGTTATAATCGGGCAGCAGATAGGAGTTCAAATATCAGCCCGACTAAAATAATTAAGTTAAAATCCCGGAAGATCAAAAGAGAAGATTTTCCGGGATTGTTTTTATTGCATAAGAAAATGCTCGTAAAGTAATGTAATGCCAGGAGCAAAACGCTGGTTTTGCTCTTTTTTATGTTAAATATTAAATTAAAACATTTTAGCTGTTTTTACACGATTTCTTTCATTGTTATCTTTAGTATCTCATTTGAAATATTGAGTGCATGGTCGCCTATCCTCTCAAAATCAGTAAGCATTTCTGAAAAGAGTATGCTGCCCTCGTCAGAGCATTTTCCATCCTGAATACGCTCATACATATTATTACGGAAATGTTCGGTCATATCATCTATTTTTTGTTCCATACAGGTCACATTTTCATGCCATTTGACAATATTTTCAGGTTTTTCAAGAAGCATATCCATAGTCTGGTCACAGGTATCTTTTATTTCAGCTATCTCAAGATTGGCGTTGTCAGAAAAAATAATATTTTTTTCATGTATCATCTTGTAATATCCAGCAATATTGACAGCATGGTCACTTATTCGTTCGACATTGCTTGTGACCGTATAAAATGAGTTGAATATCTGGCTGCCGGCTTTTGTCGCTTCATGTGTAATTGCATTAGTTATATAACTCGATATTTCCTTGTTGAGAAAGTCCACGTATTCTTCGCGGTTTTCAACTTCTTTAAATTTTTTTTCATCACAATGCTCAAATACATCAAAAGAGTCGTGCACATTTTCTTTTGCCATTGCCGTCATTCTTGAAAGCTCGTTTCGTATTCCCTCGATGCATATAACAGAAATCATGGTTGTTTCTGTATGCACATTCTTTGGATCTAAAAGATATTTTACAAACATGCCGTTTTTGGGGTGTGCTTCATCTTTGCGGTCACGCAGTATAAGAGAAGCGGCTTTTGGAAGAAAACTGCCGATAGGAAGCAAAAGCAGTGTCGTGACGATATTAAACAATGTGTGAAGATTGGCTATCTGCGAAGGAACAGATGCAGGTGTAATATGCTGCATAATGCTGATAAGAGGTGTTATCAGGCATAATATAGTGAACACGATAGTACCGAATACATTAAAAATGATATGTATAAGAGTTGTCCTTTTTGCATTTGTTGTAGTTCCGATAGATGCGAGAAGTGCAGTTATACATGTACCGATATTCTGACCAAAAAGGATAAATGCAGCACTGTCAAGCCCTATGACACCGCTTGCGGCAAGTGCCTGAAGTATTCCGACCGAAGCGGAAGAAGACTGTATTATCGCAGTAAATACCATACCCATGAGTATTCCGACAATAGGGTTTTCAACCTTTGTAAGCATATTTACAAATTGCGGCTCATTGGCAAGAGGTTTCATTGCGGAACTCATCATGTTCATACCGATGAACAAAACACCAAGACCGGCGAGTATCTCACCGACATGTTTAAGTTTTTCATTTTTCTGAAATACAACTGCTGCTACACCTATAAATGCAAAAAGCGGGGCAATGGCACCGACATCAAGTGCAATGAGCTGTCCTGTGATTGTAGTTCCAATATTTGCTCCCATTATTATCCAGGTTGCCTGTTCAAGATTCATTATTCCTGAATTAACAAAACCGACAACCATAACCGTAGTTGCGGAAGAAGACTGAATGACAGCCGTGATAAGTGCACCGGTAAGAACACCGGTTATCCTGTTTGAAGTTATTTTTTTGAGAATATCTCTCATCTGATTTCTTGCAGTCTGTTCAAGGCCATTGCTCATCATCTGCATTCCATAAAGGAATAGAGCAAGACCGCCTAGTAATCCCATTATATTTGAAAGGCTCATAAATTAAAAATCCTCCTAAAAAAAGAAAGTATAGTGATTTTATATGATGCATTAATTAAAAAATAATATCTGTCTTTTGGACTTTAAGTCAAGAATCAACCATTGATTTCAACTTGGTTAATTGTAGTGTATTGTTTTGATATTAACATCATAATCACATAGAAAACTATTATATTAAGCCATTCTTTTTTTTGCCGTCGGATCTATGAAGATAACAGGTTACGATTTCGGTTGTTTTTGAAAAATGTAAAGAAATGTATTCAGAACAGACAGGATATAATGCAGATAATATAAAAACGGGCATGAAAATAAAGGAAAAATCTAAAATTCCTCCTTGTTTTCGTATGCGGTTTATCAGCTCATTAAATTGAAAATTTTCAGAAATGCTCAGCGTGTTTGTCGTGCAGATAAGTTCATAATGATACAGAGAATTATCATCTGTTCCGGATAAAGAAACACCGCCCTGTTCATCATTTGCGGTGGTATTATCTGTTGATGTAGCATTTGCATATAATTTATTTGCAGATATGTCATTTTCTGTTTGTAAAAAGAAAGGAGCTATAGTCTGAAAGTGCACTGTACCTGACAATTCATTAGTCAAAAGTGAATCGGTGCATATGGCAGGGAGTAAAATGAGAAGTATAATAAAAAATCTGCTGGTAAAATATTTCCTGATATTCATCGTATAACCTCCTTTCCTGCAGTGTGTAATTTTAGGTATTTGAGAAAATGTTATAATTCTTGCTCAAATATATTTGTATGATTAACATAACATATGGTTAGTTTTGCAGTTTCTACATTTGCGATTGTAGCATTAAAAAGCAGGTTAGTCAATTTGAAGATTTAGGAGTTTACATCAGGAAACACGCTCCCTGGGGGAATGAAGACACACAGTCAATTATAAAAACACTAAAGGAGAAAAATGTGCATGTAACTTTCTTTATGACCGGTGGCTGGGTCGATACTTATCCTGATGATGTAAAGGCACTATATAAGGCAGGTCACGAACTTGGAAACCACAGTCAAAACCACAAACAAATGTCAACAATTTCTGCGGCTGAATGTGAAGATGAAATAATGAAAGTACATAATAAAGTAAAAAAGCTCACCGGATATGACATGAAAGTTTTCAGACCACCATATGGTGATTATAATGATGTGCTTATTGAAAGTGCAGAAAAATGTGGTTATCATGCGATACAGTGGGATGTTGATACACTAGACGCTGTATGAAGTACAACAAAAAGCCCATAAAACAGGGCTTTTTGTTAATATAATATATACAATACGGTGAAAATGTCAATATAGTTTACATCTTATAATAGACTTTTACATCATCAGCGTTTGTGAACAAGACACTACTCAGTAAAAACTGACATACATTCTTTTTTTCATCTATGGAACCATGTGCAAGAATGTAGGGGACATTTTCAATCTCAATGCCTGAAAAAAGGTTGATGACATTTTCTGTGTCTCTTTTAATCTCATTTATTCTGGTTAGGATTTCGTGTTTTCTGGTATCAATCTTTTCAATTCGTTTGTTCAGATATTCAATGGCGGTAGTATTACCGGCAGAGCAGGCATCTAAAAGATTATCAATCTCAATGTCAAGTTTTGCCGCCTCCTGCTGTAAAAGATTTACTTCATGGCTTTGTTCTGCCGTGAGTTTAGAGCCTTGCATTGCATGAAACATATCAATGACTTTTGGATTTGTTGCATATCGGAGAATATCATCAATGACAATTTTTTCTAAAGCCGATACCTTTATACTTTTTGAAGTACAAGTACCGGCTGCATAATTTCTCTTACCGGAACAGGTAAAATATCTGACACCACGGGAACTGCCGCTAGGAGACATTGCCCTGCCACATACGGCACACTTTACAAGACCGCTGAGCATTGTCGTTTTTGCTGTGCCGGTGCGTGGAGAAACCTGTAACTTAGCTTTTTTCTTAAATTGTGTTTTAAGGAAAGTATCACTGTCGATAATCGGTGGATTTTTACAGATAGCGAGAGTCATTTCATTTACCGGGCGGGAACGCTTTGGATGTTTGCTACCTCTGTCACGCCGGCCAAAAACATTGAGAGAAAGTTTGCCGTCGCACTGTTCAGGAGTAACACGCACACGCACTCCCTGTGCTGCATAAAAATTGTAAATATCCATAGAGTTAGGGGCATACATGGGCTTGGATAAGAGCTCGGAAATAACTCTGGAAGTCCATGCACCGCCTTTTCGTGTCGTGATACCCGCTTTGTCCGCCTTTTTAAGTATCTCATATATAGTTCCATCAGGTTCGAGATACCATTTAAAGAACTGTTTTACCACCGCCGCTTCCCGTTCGTTTATCTCAAGAACAGTGTGCTTCTGGCCGTTCTCCACAATCTTTTTAAGGTTAAAGCCGTACGGAGCAGGACCGCCACCCCAATAACCAAGTTCACAGCGGTAATAGTAGTTGTCTGTCACTCTTGCGATGATAGCTTCACGCTCCATCTGTGCCAGCGAGCCAAAGAGAGTAGCCATCATAAGACCGCCGGGGGCAGCAGTGTTGATATTGTCGGCAAAAGAAACAAAGTGAACACCGAGTTCATGATAATCCTCGATAAGATTAACAAGGTCACGGATGCTTCGGCTTATACGGTCAATCTTGTAGCAGACAACAGCCTTTATTTTCCCAGCTTCAACATCATTGTTCATTTTCTGAAACTCCGGACGGTCGAGGTTTTTTGCAGACCAGCCTTTGTCTTTGTAGACTTGGTAATCATCCCAGCCGTTTCTTTTGCAAAGCGTGATGCAGTCGTTTATCTGTGACTCGATGGAGAGGGAGTCTTTTTTGTCGAGTGATTGGCGGACATATATGGCTACCATGTGGTGACCTCCTTTATTAGTTGCGTAAATTTTGGATACAGAAAATTATAAAAGTTTGTAGATGATAGATTTAATATACAATAGGTAGTATGAAAAAGCAAATTTGATAAAAAATGGGCAAAAAGTATAATAAAATTGAATTTTTTTGAAAAAAGGTGTATTTTTTTTTACTTTTTTTCTTTGTTATGTTATAATGATGTAGTAGAGGAATATATTTAAAGAGAGGAGGACTTTATCATGCAAAGACAATATAAAATTTTTAAGATTAGTAAAAATAAAGTGGATTTTACATTAAAAAAGTTAAATGAAAAAAGAAATTTTATAAGAATAACGGAGTCTGTTTTAGCTGTTGAATACGATTATATGAAAAATGGATACAAGAAGTTACTGGATGATATGTCTGAGCTCTCAGCAATGCAATATATAATAACAACAAGTATTTTTTATAAAATTTTAATATGTATGGTTAAAAAAGGTGTAACCATTAAGGAAATACACTTCAACGAACTGTTTAATGATGACAATCTTTTGATAGGTGAATGGATAAATAACATTAATAATAATATTGACAAAGATATTAGTATGCATAGATTATTGGATTTGTTGCAATGGTATAATTATGATGAGGGAATTGATTTGAATTATATGAGTTTTTGGATTGAAAAGGAACAAAGAAAGTGTTCGTTTTATATTTATAATAACGGGGTTGTTGCTATAGATGTAGAAAGTATATGTGATGAGGTAATTGATTTATTGAGGGAAATTGTATAGTTTATGAAGATATTGGTATTTATTATTATAATATTAATTGTTATATGTATCATAATAAGTGTATTAGGAAGAGAAGAGGGTCTTAATTTTTTAATAAAATTTTTGCCACCTCTATGTATATTAGTATTTTATTTTTCTAGGACAAGTATAAGTGTAAGTATTTTGAGTGCGTTAAAAATAAGAATAGAGAATTTGACTGAATTTTCAAGCACAAGTGTAGCAGTTGATTCTGCATTTATAACTTTAATATTAAATACAGCTATACAATGTTTGGCATCACCAATTAAGGTAGAAATAGGAATAGAAAATCCTAGAGGGTTAAGTGAGCTAGAAGTTGATTGTCAGAGAGCTTCGTATTTAAATTTTATACTTAAAGTTGATTATAGAAATAAAATTTTAAAAAAAGTTTTTGGAAGCAATAAACCAGCATATTTGAAAATATGCAATACTGATTATACAGCGATTGAAATAGATAGAAAAGAGCAGTATGACGGAATTCTGAAAATTTCGGATGATTGTAAAGAAGTAAAAGTTGATTTAAATAAGATTGTGTCTTTTGGGGAAAAAGATGGAAAGTTATATTTTAGATTAGCATTTGTATCGAATAAAACTATAAGATGGGAAGGTAAAATACATACTGAGCTTTATGTAGAGGGGAGAGTTAGAAAATTTATGTGGAGAGGTAATCCATGTACTATGAAACTTATACATATAGAGGAGTGATTTTTAATGATAAATTACACAGTTTATAAATTAAATAAATTTAATAATTTAGAGGATTTTATAAACAAGATAAATGAAAACAGAACATATTATAGGCAATCGTCACCGAAATATGGTTTAAAAAAACTCAAAAGCGAGATAAATGGTGGTAATAGAAATATAGAAATTATGGAGTTAGCTATAAATGATAAAAGTGAGAGATATGCATTTTTTGACATCAATATTCAGGGATGTAAATTCGATCATGATATAAATGAGTATATTGTTGTCGATAGTATTGTAGAAGTTGTAAGTTATGAAAGGGCGGATTATGTTGGAATTGTAATTTTGCAGTCGTATGGAAATGCACAAAGAGTTATTAAGAAAATTTTTGCAGATAAAGAAAAATGGGGTGAAGTTAATCCTGATGATCAGGTAAATGAGGATTTATTATATTGGTTTTTTTATAGAATGAGGGAGCTTCCAGATAAGCCTATATTGAAGGAACCATTGATATATTTGAATGGAATTTATAGTTACTTAGGTCGGACTGAGGATAAGGTAAATGCAACAAGAGGTGTTGGAAAAAGAGTGACGGCACTACTTGGAACTTTGGGAATGTTACTTGGAGAAGAAAGTTTACGAGCTTTGCGTCCTATTATTCAATATGAGAAAGAGGAATTAAATATTGAATTATATATTGGAAATTCTGGAAAAGTGTATGAGAATACATATTCAGGGGCTTTAAGTATTGACATAAGGGAAATGGGAGTTAATGACAAGGCAAAACTGTTTATTTTAGTATGCAAATATATTTTACCTGGCATAATTAGTGGATACAATAAAGACAAAGATAAAAATGAGTGGTCAATAAAGTTAAAACAGTTTTTTTTAAGAGGAATAGGGAATGAAATAAGGGAAAAAGTTGATGGGGAGATTGAACGTATAGATTCAGAAATAATGCAATATGAGGAAATAGAAAACGATGAGATATATGATGAAGATTGTGAAATTGCGGTGGTAGAGCAAGAAATTGAGGAAGGAATAGAAGAATGCTAATAATGCTTTATGAATAAAAGTAGTTGCACCGGTGCAACTTAAACAAAAAGAAATTATTAAACAGAAAAGAAAATAAACCCCCGAAAGTGTGTGAGACTTTCGGGGGTTCGTGTATCGTCCGACATGGACATATGATATCTTTGTCTACCGACATTATATCGTATGTAAAAAGTATTTGCAATATACAAAAATGTAAAAACAGCACCTCCCATTTTTAAGATTAGTTGTTTGGAAAATGTTGTAGAAAAATGTCATCTTATATGATAATATAGGTTTGTTGCCTCTCCTATACCGGCAAGGGAAGGAGGTGTTTGTTATGGAGTATATAGCCTCTCTTTTTGTTACTGTCATGGGTGGTGTGATTTGTCATTACATCATCAAATGGTTAGATGGTAATGAATAATCGGCAACTAACCTGTGGTATTAAGCCTTCCACATCAAAATAGGAATAAAAACCCCCGATGCGGCAACATCGGGGGTTTTGTTTTGTGTTCGCTATGGAACAATAGCTTCTCTTTGTCTACCGACATTATATCATATGCAAAAAGTATTTGCAATATACAAAAATGTAAAAACAGCACCTCTCGTACGAGAGGTGCTTTATATAATAACAAATTCAATTTATATACTGGTAAGACTGTGGTGCATTATGTACACCATAATCATTTAGTGTTTTCGGAGAGTCGAATTTTATAACATTTTTTAGTTTGTATGCTACGGCTTCTGTTTTGTTTTTGTAATACTCATCAAAAAAGATTTTATCTATGCCGGATTTTTTTTTCGTTAATTGCCATATCATCTCAGGGTCGCCAATAAGAATATCATCTACTTCTGCTTCACCAACAACTTTCATAATAGGAGATGTAGAATAGATAATAATTTTATCTACATGCTTTTTACATGCTGTTTTTCTAAATTCATATTCTTTGGTACCATTTAATATGTTTTCAACATGTTTAGGATTTATTGATAATAATATTGAGCACATTGTTTTCATCTCCGTTTCTTTTTTCATATTATAATATATATAGCAAAGTTTTACAATAGGTGTCGAACATAAGTTTTATAATAAAATATTATCTACAAGTCCTATTTGGGCTATTTCATGAAATTGCTTATCGGTTAATTCAAAAAAACCCCAATAAAGACTTGCGTCTAAACCTATGTCTACTAGTAAATCATTGCGGACAATTCTTTGTTTAAAAGCTGCATTATATGTCATTTTAATTGCTTTGCAATTACCTTTATTGTACCAATATTCTAAATCATCACGGTTAAATAAATTATATTTACATGAATATTTGTAAAATTCATCAAAAGATGCAAATTCATTTTGAGTTTTTACACTTTCTACAACACAGATAGATGTGGCAACGGCTGTATATTTAGCATATTGTCCAGGTTCTGCGGTTCGATAAAGTACAACAATATCCCCATAATTTAAGTCTGTGACTTGCGACATGGTACAAACATATATTTTGTTTATCGAATTAGAATATGAAACATCCTTAATAGTGTTTGGGTTTTCCGTTCTTAAAATAGAATCAGGAAACATTATTGAATGATATTTAGGATAAATACTTAACAAGTATTTTCGCACAAAGTTTGTATTGATATAAGGATAGTCCTTATAGATATTGTTTGTAATTAGTTTCATCTGTTTTAAATATACATTTTCTTTGTGATTGCCAGTTCCTTTTTGTCCATATAAATTAAAGCCAAATTGTTCTACTAAATTTATGAGAGCAATCTGTTTTGGAAATATTGTTGCATAACATACATCTACATTATTATTTACGGCACAGTCCATAATTTTTTTTATAAATTGTTCTCCCATTTTAGTGCCATGAGCTTCAATCTTAAAAGTGCCTACTTTTAAAATAGTATTTGCCGTAATATTAGGTATCGTGTCACTTACAATTTGTTTTTCAATTTTTAAGTATAAAAAACCTGTTATTCGATTGCTATCATCGTATTGTACAAGTGCGGACTGATTTTTTTTCCTCTTAAACCATTCATCAAAACCATCGTAATCTTGGCGTAATGAGTCAAAAAAAGAGTCGTTTAAATTTATTTCAGAAAATTTTTTGTAATTAATGTTGTTCATTATGTAACCTCCTCTTTTATAAATTGCAATTTAATAATACCAATATCGACTAAAAATGTCAAAAAAATCTCTTGATTTTACATCAGGAGATTTTTAAGAGTATGTCTGTATTTTGTTTTATACTTACTCTACACACTCACCCTTTACAGAACAGGGGGAGTATATGAGGAGAAAATACATAAATTATTATCAAAGAACTATATATGCAATTTATTACAGAAGCACAAAAACAATTTACTATAACCTTGCATTTGCAGGAGATACAAAACTGATAATATTCAAATAAATGTAAAAAGGGGTGAGTGTATCAACTCACCTCGTTTTTTTCCACCTGGATAGGCGGGGCTATCTTTTCTAATTTTTCCGGAGTATCCGGAACAAAAGCTGCTGGATTTTCATCATATCGTAATATGCCATCTGAGTCGGCAACAGAGTTATACTTTTCTACCATATGCTGCAACGCTTCCCAGTCTTTCTCATCGAAGAGAGCAAATGTTTTAAAAATATTTTTCACAAACTCATTTTCACTTGACAGCATCTGTTCAATAAGTGCATTGTACTCTGTTTCATCGCTGACAAACATTTCACCCTCACCGTCTAAAAGCCATTTTTCACTTACATTAAATTCTTTGCACATCAATTTGAGTAATGAAAGTTTTTGCTCTGGGCGTGCAAGACGATTACGCTCGATATTGTTGATTGTGTCACGACTTACTCCAAGTTGTTTGCCAAAAGCATCCATGCTCATTTTTAATGTGTCTTTTCTTAAAAATCTGATTCTTTCATGAAGTTCCAAAATATCAATCCTCCTCTTCATTATCATCATTATGAATTGCCTTTAAATATTTTGCCAGAAATACAATCAATATTGCATCACATATAACAGAAACAATATCGAGTATAAATTTAAAAATTTCCCATGCAGTCATTTAATCACCTCATTTCTATAAGTTGTAAATATAATACTATAGCTGATTAGGTTAGTCAACTAAAAAAAGTTGTAAAAAGTATTCAAATAGTGTTGACAAACCATATTACAAATGGTATAGTTGGTTTATCAACCAAAACGAAAGGAGACAAAACAATGTCTAATAAGAAAAAGCAAAAGAAAAACAAAAAACCAGATAAGGAGCCGAAACTTCTTACCTGGTTGACGATAATGAACGGTATCGTCTTAATGCTTCAGGGACTAACAACATTGGTTGATAAACTCATAGAGTTAATCGACCACATCTACAAAATGTTGTCCTGATGCAAAAGGGGGAGCAAGTTACCGGCTTGCTTCCCTGGTTAAATAATATGCTTTTTCTAAAGAGTTGTCAAATAGATAGAGAGGTGGAAATGTTATGGAAATTTTACAGTTATTATTTGCGATTGTGCAGATAGCGGTTGGAACAGCAACATTGGTAGTAGGTATAAAGGTTTTGAGAAAAGAAAGAGGTGAGGATGATGAAAAATAATAAAAAAGAAATCGTGGAAAAGGTAACCAAAGGATTTCTGGAATTAGGTACAGATAACAAGATGCTGATTATTGGCTATATGCTGGGTGTTGAGCATGAAAAGCAGAAAACAGCCGGGATGCGTGGACAGTCATGTAAGGCAAAAATAACGGCATAAAAAAACAACACTTGACAAACCCCGTTGCCAAAGCAACGGGGAAAACCCCGACTTTTTTCGTATGATTATGACATCAAATTGAAATGAGGTGTGTGTGGATGATAGTAACAACATTAAGACTTCCGAGAGAACTTCATAGAAAATTAAAAGAGGAAGCCGAGGAACAGGGAATGACATTTAACGGGTTTGTGTTAAGTCTTTTGTGGAGATATGTGAAAGCGAGGTGAGCCGGATGAGTAAATATGAACAGAAAATAAAAGCCGTAAAAGATTTACAGGAAGAATATGACCGCAGAAGTGAAATTGAGGAGCAGGCATTTGCACTTCTGGCAGAGGGAAAGATAGAGGAGGCAGGAGAACTTCTTAAGACATTAGATGATGAAATAAAAAAAGAAAATATCAATTTAAAAAGCCAGGAACAGTGGTTGAAAAATGAGTATGAAAAACTTTATACAAAATACTGTATCTGTGTAGAGATTATTGTAAGCATTGTTACCACAATACTTGTAACTATATTTATAAGAAAATTCACATAAAAGAGGAGATAAAGCATGAAGATATTTGATGTAGATGTGTCGGTAAGATATATCATATTTAAGATGGATGGTCATAAATATTGTATTCAGTTTAGGGAAAACAAAAGAAAAGGTATTTATGAAATAGAGGTATGTAGAGATGGAGAAGAACAGGAAGTAGAGATTAAATTAACATATCCGCCACTGAGATACATCATAAGTGAATTGTGGCGGATACATCGAAAACTTTGGATACGGCAGAAGATTAAATTATTTTTGCACAGATATAACCAATAGTTCTCATTTTTACATCAATGTAAAAATTGTTTTCTAACTCTGCAATAGCCGCTAATTCGTTGCTGCGAATTATAGGGTCAGGAGATAAGTAATATTTAGGGTCAGATTGAAAAAATATATAAATTTTTTCAGCTAATTCACTCATACGAACCCCCCCTTTCTAAATACTCGGTCGTTGGAGCAACCTGTATTTAGATTATAGAGGAGTATAGAGTGAAAAGCAATAGAGAGGAGGTGAAACATGGAAATATTTGATGTAGATGTGTCATTAAAGTACATAGGATTTAAGATGGATGGTCATCGGTACACGGTTCAGTTTAGAGAAAACAAAAGAAAAGGGATATATGATGTAAAGGTACTTAAAGATGCACAATGGAAAAGTGTAGAAGTCGAATTAACATATCCGCCTTTAAAAAGAATTCTAAAGGAATTAAGGCGGATATATATTCCTAATTGGTTAAGAGGAAAAATTAAAGAATTTCAGCACAAATATAACCGAGAGCCCTAGCAGTAACTCGGATGTAGTCATTTTTTACTAATTCTTTAATGGCAGAATCTTCAAGAGCTTTGACAGATAAATCTCTTGAAAAGTTATATTGTGGATGAGATTGAAACCATGTATAAATTTTTTCAGCTAATTCACTCATACGAAAATCCCCTTTCTAAATACTTGGTCGTTGGAGCAACCTGTATTTAGAGTATAGGGGAGTATAGAGTGAAAATCAATGTTTTCAGAAAAGAGGTGAGAGAGGTGGCAGATAGAGAAAAACAGACTGCTATAGAAAAAAAGCAGTCTGTAGAAGAATTATTAAATATAAATTTAACTGATAAAACAATCTTTATATGTATTACATATAAAGATTAAAAGGCACTGAGAAAGAGGAGTGATAGAAAAGAAATGAGAGATTTATTTTCATTACAGCATAGCATTTTTGAGGATGTGAAAAAAGACGATGCAGCGGGGATGGAACAGGAGTTCATAAAGGAGCTGTTTAACGATTTATGCCTTGAGATTGAAAAAGGTACGGATTTAAGCAAGTATCTGACTGTCAGTTTCAACAAAAAGGAAGAATATGTTATTCAGCTTAAGTTACCGATTTCTTCTGGAATTTTTAATGTAAATGATGAGAAATTATCAGAAAAGCGAAAGAATTCGTTAAAATGTATAGCTCATTGGATGAACTGTTTATATCAGGACATGATACATGAAAGAACGGCAGGAGAAGAATTTCCATGTCAGATATGTCCGATAAGTCCTGCACCTGTTTCGGAAGGAAAATGTGCAGGACCTACTGATATGTTTCAGCCATTTATGCGGATTAGTGGTGAAAGGATTTATTTCTTTAGCAAGGACTAATCAGCATCGAAAAATGGTTCTGCAATTTGGCATTGTTGATGTGTGCATATATTGGCATATTCGCAATCAACAGTTCCAAGAAGATAGTGACCGTTTGGGTCACCTAAAGGGTGGATGTATCGGTATCTTGCATTGACGGTAACATCACTGTTAGTTACAGGACAAGTACCTGTAATAGGTATGGTTTTAAATGTACTCATATAATATATGCCCCCTTTCTAAATACTCGGTTGTTGGCGCAACCTGTATTTAGATTATAGGAGAATACAGAACAAAAAACAATAATAGGACAAATTGAGATATACATATTTATAAACAGGAGGTGGAAAACATGGAGACAGTCACTACTGACCAGGGAACATTTGAGTATGTTGGAGAGTTTCATTATGAAGATGGTACAGTACACAGATACCGCAGGATAGATACACCGGAGGAAGAAAAAGAAGAAATCATCATGGGTATAAAAAAGATTTGCTTACAGTATCAGTTGAGAAAGCAAAAAGAAGCAGAGGAACAGAAAAGAAAAGAACAGGAGGAAAAGAAAAATGCAGGAGATAGTATCAGTAGAGGAACAGAGGATATTGGACGAGAGGATACGCAAGAGTCAGTTGGAGTGTCAGAAGTATAAACTTGAAAACGAGAGAGCAGTTATTGACAACCAAAGATTAAAGATTATTGCACACACAACATTGTTCGTAGCAGCAGTATTTGTAGCCGGGGCAGTGAGTGTGATAGTCACATTAGCAGAATACGGGGTGATTTGATGAAGTTAAAAGAACTTACAGACAGCATAGCAAATGCCACCAGAGTACATATAAAAGCGGATTCGCTTCTTTATGTCGGGTATGTTGGAAATCTTGCTTCAAAAGCCGGGGAGCTGCTTGAAAGGAATGTAAAAGAAGTAGGTTTTCACTGCATACCACGCAATAAATCAAAGGATGAAATCGACCAAAAAGAACTTGATGCGTATGTATGTGCAGATGTCTGGTTTGAGATTTATTTTGAAATAAAAATAGCATGAAAAAAGCCGCTTGGGAAAAAGCGGCTTAATTGTGACTTGCACAAAGTACAAGCACATGGCAATTCAAATATACCATAGTAAACAAGGTTTTGCAAGGGGGACAACCCCTTTACCGTCCTTGTAATGAGTATTAAAAAATGGGACATATGAGGTAGCACATGGCAAAAGAGGGAAAAAAGAGCAGATGGTATCAGTACAGCTTTGAGGATGTATATGGTAAGGAATGGAAAACCAAACCGCAGGTACCTCATGCACAGCTTACATTAGATGATATATATGACAGTTCGGTTTTAGGACAGGCTGATCCGGTAAAAGCAAAAATGGATTATATAAGAAAATGCAGGATATGTGAAAAGACGATAATATCAGGCAACTTTGTTGAGTGCAATATCTATCCGGTATGGAATACCAGAAAAGATACTCCAAAGACTAAAAAGAGCAGAGAGTCAAGAGAAGCACAGAAAAATCTAAATAATAAAAATGCACAGCTTACTGTTATCAGGCTGTTAAATACTAATTTTGTTAAAGGTGATCTCCTTATAACGCTTACATACAAAGACGGATATTATCCGACACTGGAGAGAGCCAGAAAAGATATAAATAACTATATTAAAGCATTAAAGAGAGAGCGTAAAAAACAGGGGCTTGATGAGCTTAAATATATTTATGTTATCGAGTATGTTCCGGAGGGTGAAGATACAAAGAAAGTGCGTATTCACCATCATATCATCATCAATGCCATGGACAGGGATGTGGCGGAGAGCAAGTGGAAGTTTGGCAGGAGCGAAAGCAAGATTGCACAGCCTGATGAGGATTTCGGTCTTGAGGGTTACGGCAGATACATAACCAAGCAGGAAAAGAGAAGTCACCACAGGTGGGCTTCGAGCCGCAATCTTAAAAGACCTATCGAGCGTGTGAACACTACTACACTCACAAAGAAAAAGATGTATGACATGGTAAAGTCAGGTGATGATATATCATCAATATTTGAAAAGATTTATAAAAATAAGTTTACATATACGGGTTCAAAGATTTTTTACTCTGATTATGTAGGTGGATTTTATATATATGGCACATTGAAAACAAAGAAAGGGGTCGTTGTGATGGAAAACAGGGAAGTTGCACCGGTGCAACCTGACCTGCCAAAGAGCAGGGTGTTTGTTGATATGACATGGACAGGCTCTATCAGGTGCGGTATTGCGAATTTTTCCGTAGTTTTTGAAACTATCGTGAACGGTAAGACTTACACGGTTGAAAAGTACGGAAAGATTTCAGGTACTACAAAGCATAGGGCAGCACTTTTGATAGCTGATTATGTCCTCAGTCAGTTTACAAAGCGGTCAGATATTGAGCTTCACATAGATGATGCACTGTTGGCAGCAGGAATAAATGACGGTAGATTTAGGGCTCAGAGAGAGTCGGGTTATAAAGGAATTAAGAACCTTGAGCTTATTGACGGTCTGCTTGCTGATATGGCATTGGGCGGTCACATTGTTTCGGTCGTTGATGAAAAGAAAAATGAATACAGTGAAGCGGAGTTTATACAGCTTCGTAAAAGGATTGCAAATATGCAATATGATTTTGAAATGGAGGATAGGAGATAATGGCAGAATTACATCATATAGTGTTCAGAAGCCAGGGGGGATTGAACTTTAAGTTAAATCTTATACCGCTTTCCATTGAAGAACATAAAGGTGATGACGGACCACATAAAAACCGTCAGAGAGATTTGGAGTTAAAGCAGTGGTTACAGGAACAGTTATTTGATTTATTTGACAAAGAAAAATCATACACACTTAAGGAGATTGCAATAAAACTCGGTATGAGAGAAAAGTCTTTATATAAGCCGTTTAAGAGCGTTGAAATGACAGCGGGCGAGTATATTGGACTAAATGTAGTAAAGCGTCTTATGGGTGGCAGATTTTATTGACTGTACCGCTTTATAGCGTATCACATACAGTAATTTACTATTTATTTTAATCTGTGGGGAATATCCCCACAGGGAAAGGAGCTTCGCATGGCAAGAGAGGTTAAAAAAGATGCAAAGGAAGAAATGTTTAAGGTGTTTGGGGAGTTTGAGTCTGCTGAGGAAATAAACAAGAGTGCTGAGGGACTTTTAGAGGAGGGTGACAAGGAAAATCTTTATGTGCTTGCAGAGGAGAACGGATTGGATAAAGAGGATGTGGATGATTTTATTGACGGCATGGGTGCGTTTTGTACACCTTTTTCTGCGGCTGTCGGTAAGCTGAATATCGAAAAGAAATATGCAGACAAGGATACGAAGATGATACTTAATACTATTGCGGCAATGGCTATGACTTTGTGCAGGGATGAGTCCTTTGCGGCAGCAGTAAGAGGAAAAGGCAAAAGTATTAAAGAGATAATAGGCAGTATGAAAAGTGCGGCAGGCAAACATAAGACGGGCAGCATGGGAGTGTGCTGTGGCACTGACAAACAGCTTATTGCCGTTATAAAAGCATATTATCTTGATGGAAAAGAAGCTATGGAAAAGATGATTGAGTCATTGTACTAAGGGGGCAGAGAAAGATGAAGAAAAAAGCAATACTTAAGATACCTCCTATTCCTACGGAGTACAGTGAGCGTGGAAAGCGTTACAGCGTATCGGCAGGAGTGGTGGATATAGACGGCAGCAGTATATTATTACTTGATGTTTATCCCAAAAATCGAAAGAAACCCCTTAGGCGGATTATAGTCACTCCGGTTGATTATGGCATTTATGAATATGACACAAAGAACTGGTCGGGCAAATCAATAGAAAATTCAGAGATATGGTTTCCGCAGACAGTACCAACACTATATGCAAGCCGTGATATGGCTTATTCTAAAGAGACATATGACATAGTGGCAGGATATGCAAAGAAAGTTAAAACGATACGGTTTATTGACGAGAATTTGTTTTATGTTGTAAGGCAGCTTGAGAGTGCCATTGCAGGTGAAAAGGCAGACAGAGCATATAAGAGGCGTATGCAGCGGCTTAAAGAAAGATGCAGTTATGTAGAACCGCTTGACGATGAGTTTAAGGCATATTGCAAAAAGAAGTTTGACAGGTTCGGTAAGCATATCATGTGGTATAAGCGAAAAGGGCGGTATGCTGATTTTAAGTGTTCGGCTTGCGGTTGTGAGTACAGACGGGCAACTGAGTACGGTGTGAGCTATGAGAGTCAGAGTGAAAATATTGTTGCAACACCAAAGCAGGGTATCATAAGCCGCTGTGAGATATGTGGAGCAATGGGAAAGTACCAGGCAAGGGAAAGAAAGTTTAATGAACAACTGACATTCTATAAGGCAGATACTTACAAAGACGGACTTGTGATAAGAGAGGTAGCCGCATCACAGGTGATAAGAAAAGATGTGAAGGAGGCTTATGAATATACTGAGATGACAAGGCTTTTCATAACAAAGGCAGAGGAACATAAAGACTTTTGTTATTATGACGGTTGGACAGATAAGACAGAGTGGTATGACAGAAATAGTTCGGGGATGTACTCATACCAGAGTCCAAAAGGTTTTTTATACGAGCCGTCACTTGCAAATATAAAAAAATCAGCTTTTAAATACTGTGCCATAGACAGATTTTTAAGTAAATATCCTAAGTCAGATATTCACGGATATTTTAAGGCATATAGGAGATACCCGCAGCTTGAATATCTTGTGAAAATGCAGTTGTGGAAGTTGGCAGAGCCGCTTACAGCTAATTTTTACCAGACAAATGATATGGATATGGCAGCAGCAAGACCGGAGGATATGCTTGGAATACAGAAGAAAGATATACCTTATCTTGTAGAACAGGAGGGAAATATAACAATATTGAATATATGTCGGCTTCAAAAGCAGACGGGGCAGCAGTTTGAAATGATATATTGTGCATGGCTTTATGAGATACTTTCAGTCGGTTATTCATCACATAGGATATATGAGCAGCTTTTACAGATTGCTGAACATATGAGTATTAAAAGGGTTATAAATCAGCTTGCAAAGTATGTGGGATATGAAAGTCCTGATGATTTAGAGGGCGATTATCCTAACAGATTTGGTTATCATTATCTGAATGAAAGGGCAGGAAAATATCTTGATTATTTACAGATGCGTATAGAACTTGGTTATGACCTTAGTAACAATGTGTATTCAAAACCCCGTGACCTTGACGCAGCACATCAGGAAATGGTTATGCAGAGCGATGCAAAGAAGATAAAAGAAAAAAGCATGACTGCTGATGAAAAATATACACAGATACCAAAACTTATAAAACAGCTTTCAAAAGTTTATATGTATAAGGATGAAAAGTATCAGATAGTTATTCCAAAGTCGGCAAGTGACATAATCGAGGAGGGTCATGTACTTCATCACTGTGTAGGCGGGGATAATTATCTTCGTGCACATAACAGACAGACCAGTACAATATTGTTTTTAAGGCATAGCAAAAATCCGGATATAAGATTTGTCACTATTGAGATTAAAAAGGATCATATAGTGCAATGGTATGGAGCATATGATAAAAAAACTGAGGAGACAGAAGTTAATAAATGGCTTAGAACATACAGAGAAATAGTAAATAAAAGATTGTCTGCTGATACGCAGAAAATAGCATAGGAGGTTATATGGAACTTACTGAAAAGAAAACATACAAGGAATTTAAAGCAGAGCTTGACAAAGAGATGCTCGTGGCGGCAAACAGTTTTTGTAGGATAGGATATTTGTTAAGAATAGCAAAAGACACAACGATATTGCATGAGAGCGGATATGCAAATATAAATGATTTTGCCAAATCGGAATATAATTTGTCTAAGGACATGGTAAGCAGGTATATAAGGATAAATGAAAAATATTCGGAGGGTGGATACGGAGAGCATATAGCGGCTGCATACAAGGATTATGGAGTAGCTAAACTTGCCGAGATGATAACACTCCCTGATGCTATAGCTGACAATATCCCGCCTGAAATGACAAAAGGTCAGATACAAAATATCCGTAAAGAAGTGAGGGACGAAGAAAAGATAACAGATATAGAAGTAGCATTGGAAACACCTGAAAAGCCTGCAGAAGAATTTGAAAATATATTTGAACAGTGGATGTATGTCTATTTTAAAGAAAATAATGAAAAATTTAAAACGGCAGCAGAGCTTTTAAAAAAGTATTCAGGAAATCCGATGTATAGCGAAAAAGAATTTGCTGAAAAGTTTTCAGATATTTTGAGTCCGAGCGGTGTGGATATGATTCCGGCAAGGGTAAAGGGAATAGGAAAGCTGATGCTGTCAATAAACGGCATTGATGAACCACCTGTTATTATAAATGTCCGTACCGGAGAGGCAGAGGAAACGACATGGCAGCAGTTGACTGATGCGTTTAAATTTGTATATGAAATGTGTAATGAAGATATTAAAATTGAGCCGGATGTTGATGAAGATGAGCAGGATATTATAGAACATGAACATACTGCCGTTACTAAAGAAAAGTCGAGTGCTGTTGAAAATAAGCAAACAGAACAGAAAAGTGATATAAGCGGTGATACAGTATCAAAAGAACCTGAAAATGCTGTGAGTGGTAATGGTTTCGATGCAATGAATCCTCCGGAAGAAAATGACACAGAAGAAAGCGATGTTGTTTCCGGTCAGTATGAGATACACAATTATCCTGAGGTATTACCGGAGAATGAAAAGTTTGTACCGGCTTTTGGTGAGTGGGTATCGACGAGAAGAAAAGCCTGCCCTGATGAGCCGGGAGAATATATCGCATTTAGAAAGATTGATGAAGAACAGTGCAGGCAGTCGCTTATGAGTGTTGTAGAGGATAACGGGAAATTAAGATGGAGTTTTGCGGCGGACAGGATAATGTTCTGGATGCCATTGCCGGAAAATCCGGCACCTGAAGAATATTGATGGAGGTATAGAAAATGAGAGAGTATTTCAGAAACATAAGACAGAACCGTATAAAATTAAGAATGGCACAAAAGAGATTAAGAGATATGCAGGAAAACATGGCGGCAATATCCTCTCCTGACTTGTCAGGTATGCCAAAAGGCAGCCGCTCATCGGGAGATGCAAACATGGCACATGATGTATCTGAGATACTCGAACAGGAAAAATATATTGATATTCTCAAAAGCAGGACTGCGAGAGAAAGCATAAAGGCAGAGAAGATAATCCGAAGCTTAAAAAATCCAGTAGAGGCAGCAGTATTATTTGCAAGATATATTGATATAAAAGAGTGGAATGATATTGTGAAATTTATATACAGTGATAAAAAAGACCTCGACTATAATTTTGAGAAATATAAGAAAAGAGTGTATAGGGCACATAAAAAGGCATTTGAGCATTTGGAGGAAAAAAGAAATGAAAGTTAATAGGTTATGTTCAGGTTTAAGAGATAGAAATGGTCATTTTATTTTTGAAGGTGACATATGTATGCGCAATGGTGACAGGATGGAGCTTGTGAAAATATGCTATGGTGAATTTGATGTAATAGAACTTGAAAAATACAGAAGAGTTGACAGTGTGAAAGGCTGGTATTGTGATGTACTAATAACTGATGAAATGAGTTTAATGCGGCCATATAATATAAGACTTCCATTAAACAACTTTTACATTGAGCATTGGAACATGGAGATAGTCAGGGATGCTGAAATATATGACAAGTATTCTGATATAGAATACAATGCAACGGTTTTAAAAGAGACAGCAGAGTATAAAATAAATCAAAAAATTATATGTAATTTATAAAGTTTATATAATTTTAATAAAAATGGGAGTAAATGTCAGTGAATGTCACCTGAAAAGTATGATATTGTTATACTGCGAAGCAAAAGAAAAGTAACCTCCTTGTTAATTATGTAGATATGCGAAAGACCGGTGTAAAAGCCGGTCTTTTCAGTGTATAGGAAAATGCTTGTAATGTAGTGTGATGCCATTTTTTCTGTACACGGATATACATAAAACGAGTGAGGCGGCAGCAGAATGACCGGAGGTGAGCGGATGATTTATTCTAGAGGTTTAAGAAAAAAGGCAATAATCAGAAGATTATTAACAATATGGTTTTCATCCGTGTTCACAGGCGTTTTGCTTGGAATATTGCTTGGCTATATCATATTTTGAAAGGCAGGTGTGTTGTGATATGGCTAAATTAACAGAAAAGCAGCAAAGATTTGTTGAAGAATACCTCGTTGACCTGAACGCAACACAAGCCGCCATAAGAGCAGGATATTCAGTAAAAACGGCAGATGTGCAGGGCTCAAGGATGTTAAGAAATGTTAAGGTTCAAAGTGCTATTGGAGAGGCAATGGCATTGAGGAGCAGACGCACCGGCATAAATCAGGACAGAGTAGTCTTGGAACTTGCAAAGATAGCATTTGTCAAGATTACGGATATTGTAGAAAGCAGCGGAGAGATAAAAGAAGATGCCAGACCAGAGGACCTTGCCTGCGTAGAATCGATAAAACATAAATCTTTCAGCGGAGAAAACGGAACCAGTGAAGAGAGTGAGATTAAGATTTTTTCAAAACTGAAAGCACTTGAAATGCTCGGAAAACATCTTGGAATGTGGAATGACAAGGTAGATGTAAATGTTGCCGTGCCGATAGTAATATCCGGTGAAGATGCTTTGGAAGATTAGGTAAGTGCTTATGGTAAAAAATAGAATATCTTCACAGCACATATTCGCTTATCAGAAATTTATATTATATCCTGAAGAAAATAAAAAGACTAAGTCCGGAAAAGTAAATGTAAGACTGCCGGAGCTGGTCGGAAAAGGATATGGGACATACTGGAGATATAAGGGCAGGTATCGTGTATGTAAAGGTTCACGAGCGTCAAAGAAATCAAAGACGACAGCTCTATGGTATATCACCAATATGATGAAATATCCTGATGCAAATACGCTTGTAGTCAGAAAGACCTACAGGACTCTTAAAGATTCATGCTTTACCGAGTTGAAATGGGCTATTCACAGACTGGGTGTGGATGCACACTGGGATATAAAAGAATCGCCGCTTGAAATGACATACAAGTCGACAGGGCAGAAGATATATTTCAGAGGACTTGATGACCCGCTGAAAGTAACATCAATAACGGTTGATGTAGGCTGTCTGTGCTGGATGTGGCTTGAGGAAGCATATGAGATAAGTTCAGAAGATGACTTCAATATGCTTGACGAGTCGATTCGTGGAGCTGTTCCCGATGGCTCAGGACTTTTTAAACAGATAACGCTTACTTTAAACCCGTGGAATGAACACCACTGGATAAAGAAGCGTTTTTTTGATGCAAAGAAAGACCCTGATATACTTGCAATGACTACGAATTACAAATGTAATGAGTGGCTTGACGCAGCGGATTTAAAAGTTTTTGAAACAATGAAAAAACAAAATCCGAGAAGATACCAGGTAGCGGGACTGGGAGACTGGGGTATAGTTGACGGTCTTGTATATGAAAACTGGGAAGAAAAAGCGTTCTCGATTGAGGATGTAAAGAAAATATCAGGAGTAAAGACAGCATTCGGACTTGATTTCGGTTATACGAACGATCCGAGTGCTTTATTTTGCGGTTTTATTGATACAAACAGCAAAACAATATGGGTATTTGATGAAATGTATAATCCGGGCATGAGCAACGAGTCGATTGCCACGGAAGTTGAAAAGATGGGTTATCAGAAAGAAAAGATAACAGCAGATTCAGCAGAACCAAAGTCAATAGACCGTTTGAGAGAACTTGGACTAAAGGGCATAAGAAAAGCCAGAAAAGGAAAAGACAGTATCAACAATGGTATTGATTTTATACAGGATTATCACATTATCATACATCCACGATGTGTAAATTTCATCACAGAGATAAGCAACTATACATGGGATACAGATACAAAAACAGGAAAAAAGATAAACAGATCGATTGATGATTTCAATCATCTTATGGATGCAATGCGTTATGCACTTGAAGATATATCAAGAGGTGATGCGTTTAGCTTTGATTAGGAGGAAACAGTGAACGGATTTAACAGATTGATTGACAGGATAGCTCATTTCATACTTTACGGAGTAAACGGCGATATGAGCGACAAGGAATTTCTTGAACAGTCCATAATGCGGTGGAAGAACTCACCCGAAAGGCATATGCAGATAAAAGGGCACTTATATTATGACAATGAGCACGACATACTGATGCGAAAAAGGACAATGATAGGTGAGGACGGCAAACTGCAGGTAGTTGAAAATCTTCCGAACAACCGTAATATAGATAACCAGTATGCAAAGATGGTAAATCAGAAAAGTAATTATCTGCTTGGCAATCCGTTCACGATAGAAACGGACAACGAACAGTATTCAGAGCTTCTGAAAGAGGTTTTTAATAAAAAATTTATGAGGACTTTGAAAAAGTCAGGTAAGTATGCCTTAAATGGAGGTATGGCATGGCTTTATCCTTATTATGATGAGGAGGGCAGTTTTACTTTCAGACTGTTTCCGTCATATGAGATACTTCCGTTCTGGGCGGATTCAGAGCATACAAAGCTGCAGGGTGCGGTAAGGCTTTATCTTGTAGCCGGCTATGAAAAAAATATTCCCGTGGTTATAGAAAAAGTAGAAGTGTTTGACATGATGGGGGTGCACAGATATGTGCTTGACGGTGCCACACTCATTCCTGATGTGACTGTAAATGAACAGGACAGTTGTTATGTGACTATGACGGACGGAGACAGGGCAGCAGACGGTTTAAACTGGTCCCGCATACCTCTTATACCTTTAAAGCGAAATGAGCTTGAAACACCGCTTATAAAGAATGTAAAGACATTGCAGGATGGTATAAATGTAATGTTATCTGATTTTGAAAATAATATGCAGGAGGACGCAAGGAATACAATACTTGTATTAAAGAACTACGATGGAACAAACCTCGGAGAGTTCAGAAAAAATCTTGCCACTTTTGGAGCTGTCAAAGTCAGATATGACGGAGATACAAAGGGCGGCGTCGAGACTCTGGAGATAAATGTAAATGCAGAAAATTATAAAAGTATATTAGAGATATTCAAAAAAGCACTAATAGAAAATGCAATGGGCTATGATGCCAAAGATGACAGGCTCGGCGGTAATGCAAATCAGATGAATATCTTATCAATGTATTCAGATATAGATTTAGATGCAAATGATATGGAAACAGAATACCAGGCGGCATTTGAAGATATTCTGTGGTTTGTAAATATGCACCTTGCAAATACGGGGCACGGTTCATTTGAAAATGAAAAAGTAAACATAATATTCAACCGTGACATTCTGATGAACGAGGGAGAGATAATTGACAACTGCCAGAAATCATCGGGACTTATATCAAATGAAACCATAATAGGCAAACATCCGTGGGTGGATGACCCAAAACTTGAAATGCAAAGGATTGAGGAGCAGAAGCAGAAAGAGCAGGAGGAAGCCGCATCTATGTATGAGCCGTTCGGGCAGCAGGACGAGGAGGACGGACAGCAGGATGATGAAAAACAGGAAGAAACACCGGATGAGCGGAAAAAGAAAGAGGATGCAGGTGAAGAATAGTGCCAAATGCAGATTATTGGAAAAAGAGGTTTTTACAGCTTGAAGCAGCACAAAACCAAAAAGGAAAAAACTGTTGTAAGGAAATCGAACAGCAGTACCAGACATCAATAAAAAGTATAGACAAGAAAATAAATGAGTGGTACGGCAGACTTGCCGCAAACAATGATGTGACTGTGCAGGATGCGTATAAACTGCTCGATGCAAATGAACTTAAGGAATTTAAGTGGGATGTAAACCAGTACATAAAGTACGGCAGGGAAAACGGTGTCAACGGCAGATGGATGAAAGAGCTTGAAAACGCATCTGCCAAATATCACATATCAAGACTTGAAGCCATGAAAATGGATTTAAGGCAGGAGATTGAAAGCCTGACAGCCGGTCAGCAAAAGACTATAGATAAAACAATGCGAAATGTCTACAAAGATGGCTATATGCACACCGCATATGAAATTCAGAAAGGTATGCACATAGGCTGGGACTTTTCCACAATAGATAAAAGAAAGATAGACAAGGTCATAAACAGTCCGTGGGCGGCAGACGGTAAGAATTTCTCTGAACGCATATGGGGCAATGGAACAAAACTTGTCGGTGAATTAAACCAGATACTCACACAAAATATAATACTCGGTGAAAGTCCTCAAAAGGCAATAGATAAATTGTCAAAAAGAATGGATGTATCAAAGAGGGCAGCAGGCAGGCTTGTTATGACAGAACAGGCCTTTTTTAGTGCCGCATCGCAGAGAGAAGCCTTTAAGGAACTGGATGTAGAAGAATTTCAGATAGTGGCGACGCTTGACAGTCATACATCAAATATCTGTAGGAAAATGGATAGAAAACACTTCCCAATGTCAGAGTGGGAGGTCGGAGTAAATGCACCGCCGTTTCATGTATATTGCAGGAGCACAATAAAACCTTATTTTGATGATGAGGAAGAACTGGGCATAGTAGGAGAGAGAGCCGCAAGAAATGAGGACGGTGAGGTCTATTATGTGCCGGGGAATATGACATATAAGGAGTGGGAACAGGCATTTGTAAAAGGCGGGGCAAAAGATGATATGGAGCAGTTGAGTTTGCCGCTAAAAAAGATGCAAAATGGGTTGGAAGATGATATAATGAAATTGTCAGATAATGAATTGGGAGCAATTATAAGATATAAAAGTTTTGACTCCTATGTGATAAATGAAGTACTTAGAAACACAGACGATATTACAAAATTAAGTAATGAACAGCAGAGGTTTATAAATTTGTTAGACAGTGCATTGTCAAAAGTTCCGAAATATAAAGGTGATTTATTAAGAACTGTTGATTTTTCAAGTTGGTCGGATGCTGAAGAAAAAACAAGGGGTTTTGTAGAAAGTTTTGTGGTTGGGAAAATAACACACATACCACAATATTGGAGTACAACGACAGGAAAGGTGGATGTTGGTAATTCAGAAATACAGATTTATATTCTCGGTGCTAAAAATGGACATGATATAAGAAATATAGGATTAAATGAGAATGAGGTGCTTTATGAAAGAGGTTCAAAATTTTTAGTTATAGATAAATATTTTGCTGATGACAAATGGAGCATTTTGCTTAGGGAGGTATAGATATGTTGACTGCGAGAGAATGGATTTTATTGCCACAAGAAGAACAGATAAAAAGAGGAAAAGAGCTTTCACCAGAGGAATGTAGAAAACTTAGAATGGAATTGTCAATACCTAAGTTTGTAACAATAGGAGATGGTGAATTGACAGAGGAAGAAAAAGAAGAAGCATACACACATAAAATGCTGGAGAAAGTAATGCATGAATTTGGAACGCTTGCTCCGGATAAGCATCTTACTGACGACGAGGATGTACAAAACAATGAGGATGGGGACAGTAAAAAATGACAACACTAATAAAAACATTAAATATCACAAATGCAGAGCTTAATGTGATTACAGCAGGCAGGAGATTACCGCTTGCAAGGTTTGCTGGAAAGATAGAGATAAAAGAAATAAAAAACATAACTCCGATATTAGGCAGACAGTGTAAAGGTGAAAAGATAATTCATGCATCATTTATGCTGTGTGAGGATATTGAATATCAGATACAAAATGAGTTCAATTCGGGAAAAGTATATGAAGCCTTAGGAGATGTGCAGGGTGAGAGTTCATGTGAGCGTTTGCTTTTTTCGGGACTTCGATATGAGGACATGGAGCCTGTGAGTGGGAAAGTAACATTCGAGGTAACGGATTTAGAACTTATAAGAAAAATGCTTGATATGTGATTAAAGAGGTGAATGGCTTGAGATTATATAATATATATTATCTTTGTAAAACAGCAAAACGAAGTATTGATGAAATTACTTTTTCTGATTTTAATGGTTCAAGAGAATTTGAAATAAATGGGTGGGAAAATGGAATTACAGCTTTGAGTTTACTAAGGGAAATGGAATTTATCAAAGATTATGCAGATAATGCAATAAAAATCATTCCTGTATATGTAAGAAGTGATGCAAATCCAAGAATAGACGCTGTTACAAAAACAAATTTTAACAGTGTTTTAAATGAGATAAAAATCAGACTAGACTCGGTGGTAAAATTATATGAGTCATTAGAAGCTGGTGAAGCTAAAGAGGGAATTGATATAAAAATACCAAAGTGTAATGATTTAAAAGAATATATACAATACATGAAAGATATTGATTTTATATTAAGTCAGTGTCCTTTTATAAGTGGAAGTGGAGAGGAGATTGTTTTTAACACGGTTGATGTGGGTTCTATGTGGTTGTCTCTTTTTATTAAGGCGGCAGCAGGAAGTCATGTCATTATGTCGATTCTTTCAAAAATGTCGGAGATTGCAACGCAGTTTCGTTCTAATAAAGTGGTTATAAATCAACAGAAAGAAATTCTTGAAACTATGCGGCAAAAAAATGAAGTAGGGCAGGAGATGATAGATACCTTTAGAAGAATGAAAACGCTTATGCTTGATGATGCAGTATCTCAAATAGAGGAAAGTAGTGGTATAAAACTTGTAAATGAGGAAGAACGAGATAAGGCAAGGAGGGCTATAGATACATTTTCCGAACTTTTGGACAAGGGTGTAGAATTGTATTCGGCAATAGAGACACCGGAAGATGTAAAGGTAAAATTTCCTTTTGCTGAAAATGACCCTTTACTGTCGGAGGAGGCTTTAAAGCTGATTGAGGATAAGGAAGAAATAGAAGATTAAAAAAGTTGCACCGGTGCAACCATAAAGATATTAAAAGACCAGATTTTTTCATGGTCTTTTTTTTATACATAAAATTGCCGGGTATGACAAGGCATTAAACCGATACGGAAAGGATGGTGTAGATATGACACGACAGGAACTTGAAGATTTAGGTCTTGACAAAGAGCAGGCGGACAAAGTTCTTAGCATCAACAAAGCTGATGTGGAGGATGCAGGCAAAGAAGTGCAGACCGAAAATGCAAATCTCAAAAAGCAGGTTAAAGAGCGTGATAAACAGCTTGAGAACCTGAAAGCATCTGCCGGTGACAATGAGGAGCTTAAGAAACAGATTAAACAGCTTCAGGAGGATAATAAGACGCAGGCAGCAGCACATGAAAAGGAACTTACACAGCTTAAAATTGATACGGCTGTTGATAAGGCACTTACGGAGAGTGGTGCAAAGAACAATAAGGCAGTAAGAGCATTGCTTAATCTTGATGATGCAGCGTTGTTAGATGACGGGCTTGTAAAAGGTCTTTCGGAACAGATTGATAAACTTAAGGCAGACGACGGCTCAAAGTTTTTATTTAGTGAGTCTGAGCAGCCACAGACAAAGTTTACCGGATTTCAGCCGGACAGTTCATCAATGGTGCCAAATTCAAAGCAGGCAGGCTATGAAGCAAGACTTGCGGAGGCAAGAAAGAACGGCAACCAGTTAGAAGTTATCAATATCAAACAGGAAGCATTTCAGAATGACGGGATTGCTTTAATGTAAAAGAAAGGAAAGGTGATAGAATATGCCACAGAATGTAGCAGGGACAGGTAACACATTTAATTTACCAAATTATGCGGGTGATCTATTTACGGCATCACCTACACAGACACCGTTTTTATCTATGATAGGCGGATTGACAGGTGGAAAACAGACAGATAATTTTGAATTTTCAACAGGTGTTGAGTATTCACTTCCGGAGGCAGTACAGCCTGATATTTCAGAAAACGCATCAGTGACAGCTCCGGCAGCAGCACATATAGCAAGAGATCAGAAAACAAATGTCGTGCAGATTCATCAGGAGACAATAGACCTGACATATGCAAAGCAGTCAAACAGCGGCAGGCTGTCAGGTTTAAATTCGGCTAATCAGTCGGCAAATCCAAATGATGAAAAAGCATTTCAGATTCAGCAGAAACTTATTAAGATTGCAAGAGATGTAGAGTTTTCATTCCTCAATGGAACTTACAATAAGACAACGGATGGAGATACGGCAAACAAGACCCGTGGAATGTTGGAACTTTGTACTTCGGATGCAGGAACATCCATCGATGCAAAGAGTGGCGCATTATCTAAGGATATGCTGGATCAGTTGTTTAGGGAAATGGCTGACAACGGAGCAATGTTTGGTAATATGGTACTTTTCTGTAATTCATATATTAAACAGGTTATAACAAATCTGTATGCTGATTTCTTCAAAGCACAGATGCAGATGACACAGAACATTGCCGGAATGAACATCACACAGATTGAAAGTGATTTCTGTAAGGTCGGAATATGCTATGATCCGTTTATGAAGAAAGACGGTCTGCTTGTGGCAGATGTGGCACAGATAGCTCCTGTATTCCAGCCGGTACCGGGAAAAGGAAACTTTTTCGAGGAGGAACTTGCAAAGAATGGTGCATCTGACAGAATACAGATTTATGGCCAGATAGGACTTGCACATGCACCGGCATTTTTACATGGTGCAATAACAGGACTGGAAGTAAAATAAAGCGAGGTGATAAGAATATGTATATCATAAATAAAAAGCCTCTTACTGCAAATATCATATGGGATAAGGAAAAAGGCTGTCAGCTTTGTAAATTTGTAAATGGCAGATTTGAAACAAATGATACAGAGCTTGCGGAAAAACTTCGTGATATGGGATATGAGATATCGGGCGAGCCTGATGAAGAAAAGAAATCAGACGAAGAAACTCCGGAGCCTGATGTACAGACCAAAGGAAGAACAAGGAAAGGCAAGTGATAAGGTATGTTTAATACAGATGCGGTCTTAAAACGATTATCTTCTTTGGGGGTTGAAACTGACAGATCAGATGAGTTTGCAATCACATTTGCCGTTGAGAAAGTGAGAAGCACGATAAAAAATGAAATAAACTGGCAGGATGTTCCGGAGGGGCTTGAACATATAGCTGTTGATATGGCAGTGGGCGAATTTCTCTTAAGCAAAAAGACATTTGCCCCTGAGAGCCTGAACATAGATTTATCATATGCTGTTAAGCAGATACAGGCAGGAGATACGAACACGGTGTTTGCCACGGGGGAAAGTTCGCTTACTCCGGAGCAGCGGCTTGATAATTTTATCAATTATCTTAGGTCATATGGAAAGAGCGAATTTGCATCATTCAGGAGGATAAAATGGTAGATGTGGTAAACAAAGCATTTGAAGCCGCAAGAAAGGCACAGGAAGCAGCATACAGCGGTAAAATGACAGTGTATGAACATAAGAAAGTCAAAGATGAAAAAACGCATCTGACGGCTTTTAATGATGTGGCGGTGCTTAAAGACATACCGTGTAAGCTGTCTTTTCAGAGTAAACAGGCGGCAGCAGATACGGCAGCGGCAATGGCGGTATCACAGACTATTAAATTATTTATGGCACCTGATATAAACATAAATCCCGGAAGTAAGATAACAGTGACGCAAAACGGTGTGACAAAGGATTATACATACAGCGGTGTACCTGCAGTATATGTGACACATCAGGAAATAGTGCTTGAATTGTTTGAAAGGTGGGCTTAGATGGCTGGAATGGGCAGTGTGGATTTAAAAGAGTTAAGAGAATTGCAAACAAAACTAAACAGGATAAGTCAGAGTGATGCCGAAAAATTTTGTGAGTCATGTGCCAAAGAGATTGCGGCAAGACTGCTCAGAAAGGTTATCAAAAGGACACCGGTTGGCGATTATTCAGATACATATGACCTTGAGGATGACAGCGAGAATAAGTTTCTTGTAATGTCCTCAAGAAAGGGTGGAACACTGCGCAGGGGCTGGACTTCGTCCAGTGGCTCTGATGGAGGAACATCTAATGTTGAGGACTTCGTATCAGGTCTTGAGATAAGGAATACAGGTAACGCATATGAAGTGGAGATAATAAATCCTGTTGAATATGCAAGTTATGTCGAGTACGGCCACAGACAGACACCGGGCAGATATGTGCCGGCGATAGGAAAGAAACTTAAAAGTGGCTGGGTAGAGGGTCGTTTTATGATGACAGTATCCGTGCAGGAGTTACAAAATGCCGCCCCAAAGATAATTGAAAAGAAAGTTCAGAAATTTTTGGAGGGAGTGTTTAATGATGATAACCGGGATAGCTGAGTCAATAAGTAATGTGCTTTATTCAGAATATGGATATGAAAATTATATAGAGAGTATAGAGCAGGGTTTAGATGAACCTTGCTTTTTTATTCAGAGCTTAAAGCCGGGGATAAAAAAGTATCCGGGAAAAAGATATTTAAAGCAGAACCCGTTTTGTATCCAGTATATTTCAGAAAGTACCACAAAAAGGGAACTGTACGATATTGGAGAGAACCTGTTAATGCTTCTTGAGACAATACCGTATGACTCAGGTTTGCTTCGTGGTACGGATATGAGCTATGAGATAACGGATGATATTTTACATTTTTTTGTAAATTATGATTTCTTTGTAAGAAAGCCGGAAGAGGATGTACCAAGAATGGAAAGCGTGAACTCCAGAGTTAAGGCGAAAGGATAGGTGATGATTATGCCGCAAAACAAAAATAAGTCCGTAAGTGTCCGAAAAATGGATGCTGCGGCAGATAATAAAAAATCTGAAAATAAGCCACAGGCTGAAATCAGATTTAAGAAAGATAATCTGGTAACATCTGCCAGATATATTGATAAGAAAGATGTTGTCAATGCCGTGCTTGAAGATGGAAAAGAGTACACATTGGCAGAGGTTGATGAGCTTATCAGAAAATTTATGAAAGGTAAGGTGAGATAATGGCATTAGGTGGAGGAAGTTTTACAACGCAGAACAAAGTATTACCAGGAACATATATAAACTTTGTGTCGGCTGCGGCGGCAACGGCAAGCCTGTCTGACAGAGGTATATGTACAATGCCGCTTGAACTCGACTGGGGTCCTGACGAACAGGTCTTTACTGTGACAAATGAGGACTTTCAGAAAAATTCAAAGATGATATTCGGATATGCGTATGACAGCGACAAATTAAAAGGGCTTCGTGACCTTTTTATCAATGCTGTAACGCTTTATGCGTACCGTTTAAACAGCGGTGGAAAGAAAGCGTCAAGTGACATTGCCGAGGCAAGATATGCAGGCACGAGAGGAAACGATATTACGATAAGTGTTTCCAAGAATGTGGATGAACCGTCAAAATTTGATGTAGTAACATATCTTGATGCCTCAAAAGTTGACAGTCAGACAGTTGCAAATGCAAAAGAGCTTGCAGCAAATGATTATGTTGTATTTAAGGCAGATGCAGAGCTTACCGTGGCAGCAGGGATTAAACTCTCAGATGGAACAAACGGAACCACATCCGGAGAATCTCATCAGAAATATCTTGATAAGATTGAGTCCTTTGCCTATAACGCAATGGGTGTTGTGGTGGAGGATGAAGTTACAAAGAGACTTTATGTATCATTTGTTAAAAGGCTTCGTGATGAGATGGGAATCAAATTCCAGCTTGTATTATACAACTACAAAGAAGCAGATCATATGGGAGTTATCAGCGTGAAAAACAAGGTACTTGATGATGGAGAGTCTGCAGCATCACTTGTGTATTGGACGACAGGAGCAGAATGTGGATGTTCCATCAGTGCATCTGTGCAGAACAGAGTATATGATGGCGAGTTTGAAACTGATACTGATTATACGCAGACACAGCTTAAGACGGCTTTACAGAGAGGTGAATTTGTATTTCATAATGTGAGCGGTGAAGTCCGTGTACTCGATGATATAAACACGATGGTGACGACAACTGACACGCAGGGAGATGTATTCAAAGATAATCAGACTATCAGGGTCATTGATCAGATAGCAAATGATGATGCTGTTTTGTTTAATACAAAGTATCTCGGAAAGATGCCAAACAACCAGGCTGGCAGGACTGCACTGTGGACTGACCTTGTAAAACTCCGCAAAGAGCTTCAGCGTATTGGAGCAATAGAAAACTTTAATGAGTCAGATGTTAAGGTTTTACAGGGTGATACAAAGAAAGCTGTAGTAGTTGAAAATGCTGTAACTGTAGTTAATGCAATGTCAAAGATGTATATGACAGTCACAATATCGTAAAAAGGGGGATATTCAGATGCCAGAAGAGACAAAGAAAAATGTTGTTATGCTTGCAAAAGATACGGTAGCGGCACCTCTTGCCGAGTGTTATATCACTATAGGCGATAGAAGATATAACTTTATGCAGGCATTAAATGTTGAAGTGACATTTACAAAGACAAAGAGTAAGATTCCTATTCTCGGTCAGACGGGAAAAGGAAATAAGGCAACCGGATGGGAGGGTACCGGTAAGGCAACTTTCCATTACAATACATCTGTTTTCCGTGAGATGATGTACAACTATAAGGAATCAGGCTTGGATACATATTTCGATATGACTATAGTCAATGAGGACAAAGGTTCAGCGGCAGGACGACAGGAGATCGTGCTGACAGGATGCAATATAGATGGTGGTGTACTTGCAAAATTTGATGCTGACGGAGAGTATCTTGACGAGGATATGGATTTTACATTTGAGGACTTTAGTATTCCTAAGAAGTTTGCTGAATTAACCGGATTTTTAATGTCGGAATAATGAAAAGAAGCTGTAGAACAAAATAAATTTATAAAAGAAAGGAAATAAAAATATGTCAAACTTAAGCAGATTTATGAAAAATAACAAGATTCAGAAGAAAAATGAGGAGTACGCACCGACTAAGTCAATGCTTGGTAGTGATGGAAAGCCACTCCGCTGGGAATTTAAGCATATCAGTTCAAAACTTAATGAGTCGATTCGTGATGACTGCACAATAGATGTTCAGGTAAAGGGTAAGCCGAATATGTATCGTCCTAAACTTAATACATCAAAGTATCTTGTAAGTATGATAGTTGCTTCTACGGTAACACCAGATCTTTATAACAAAGAACTTCAGGACAGCTACGGGGTAAAGAAACCTGAGGACCTTGTATATGAAATGGTGGATGATCCGGGAGAATATCAGGATTTATGCACATGGGTTCAGGATTTCCAGGGCTTTTCTGATTCATTGGATGACAAGGTGGAAGAGGCAAAAAACTAATAAACGGAGGGGATAATGAAGCCGCATACGCTCATTATGCCCTTCATAAACTTAAAATCAGACCGTCAGAATGGATTGAGATGGAAGAAAGTGAAAAAAGTTTTATTATAGCTTCGATAAATATTGTTATTGAAGCAGAAAAGGAAGAAGAAAAAAAGGCTGAGAGAAAGGCGAGAGGCAGGTGATGATATGGCTTCAATACAGGCAGGAATACAGCTTGTAGACAGATTTAGTGCACCGCTTATGAATATTATCAATTCAGTGAACATGGCTGTGTCGCAGATGGAAACATTGAACAATACAATGAATACAGATGTGGATGCGTCTGCCTATGAGAATATCAGAAGTGAATTGCATCAGGCGACAACGGCAGCACAGGGATTGAGAGAGGAATTATCCCAGACGGCAGTTCCGGCGGCAATGACAGAACAGACAAGCCGTGTCGGTGATGCAATCGAACAAAATACGAGAAGCCAGCAAAACTTTAATCAAAGTATGCAGGGCGGAGTATCAGGTGCAAAGTCACTTGTAGGAGCTTTAGCGGGATTATCAATAGTCAAATCAGCTATAGGTGCGGTTAAAGGTCAGATGGACGCAGCTATAAACAGAATGGATACCATGAGTAACTATAGCAGAACAATGACAGCGATTACAGGAAGTTCAGATGTTGCCACGGCATCACTTGCAAAACTTAAGGATATGACAAAAGGTACAGCCTATGGCCTTGATACCGCTGCAAGTTCTGTTCAGAATTTTGTTACAAGAGGAATGGGAACAGGTGATGCCGTAAACCAGGTAAAGGCATGGTCGGATGCCGTTGCTTTTTATGGCGACGGGACAAATGATTCTCTGCGTGAGGTGACGGACGCATTAGGAAAGATGATGACAAAAGGAAAAGTTGAGATGGACCAGCTTGACCGATTGACAGACAGAGGAATAGATGCTGTAGGAATATATGCAAAAGCAACAGGACAATCATCTTCCGTAGTGCAGTCAAATCTATCAAAGGGAACAATATCCGCACAGGACTTTATCAACACGGTATCAGGTGCTTTTGAAAACGGAACAAATGGTGTGCTTAATATATCAGGTGCCGCAAAAAAAGCAGGTGATACATGGGCAACTTCCATAGCAAATGCTAAGGCAGCAGTAACAAGAGGTCTTATCAGTGTGATAGATGGTGTAAATGAGGGACTGTCAAATGCCGGCTTTGGAACGATATTAGACGGCATAAAAAGTCTTGGCAGTACGGCTGAAACAGTGCTTAACAATGTAGGAAATATTGCATCAGGGACAATAACCCTGCTTGCTCCGGTGGCAGGCTGGATAGCAAATTGTGCATCATCTGTAATAAATAACTGGTCAACGATCAGTCCGATAGTATATGGTGTTGCGGCGGCATTGGCGGCATATGCTGCAATCATGGGTGTAGTAAAAGCAGTAGAACTTGTATCGACAGGTATAAAGATGGCAATGTGCGTGGCAGAATACGCAAAAGCGGCTGCAACAGGGACAGTGGTAGCCGCAACAACGGCAGAAACAGCCGCAACAACAGCCGCAACAGCCGCAACAAGGATAGCGGTAGCAGCAAAAACAGAAGAAACAGCCGCACAACTTGGACTAAATACTGCATTATTATCTTGTCCGCTAACATGGATCATACTCTTGATTATTGCTCTTATAGGAGTGCTTGTATTGGTTGCAGCTAAAATAGCTCGAACAGGTGGAGTTGCTAAAAGTACATTTGGTGTTATATGTGGCAGTCTGAAAGTTGTAGTATCAGTTGTAGAAAATCTTATCATAGGAGTTGTCAACACTATTATTTCATTGTTGATTGAACTTTGGAATTTAATTGCTAAACTTGCTAACTTTTTAGGAAATGTTTTTCGTAACCCCGTAGGAGCTGTTGCAAAACTCTTTTGTGACCTGCTTGATACGATTATGTCTGTTGCCCAGTCAGTTGCTCAAACTATAGATGCACTTATAGGAACAGATTTATCAGATGGAATATCTGGGGTTAGAAATCAGTTTAGTAATTATGTTGATGGGATTGTTGGAAAACAGGAAGTATATTTTAAGCCAGTTGACCCATCAAAATATATGATTAAAAGAAAAAATTATGGTGAAGCCTACAAATCAGGTTCATCATTTGGTGACGGAGTGACAAACAAAGTCAAAAATATGTTTAGTGGCAAAAAAGCTGCAACGGATATGAATAAAAATGATTATGAGAAAACTTTAAGAAAAACTCAGGGAACTAATCTGAATCAGGCTACTGCTGCAAATACCGCCGCAACTGCGAAAAACACGGCAGGCACGGCAAAGAATACGGCAAAGTCGGCACAGGCACTTACGGCAACAAGTGAGGACTTGAAATATATCCGTGATATGGCGGCACAGAAATACATAAACCGTTTTACTACGGCAAAGATAACAGTGCATCAGACAAATCACAACAAAATAAGCAAAGAACTCGACCTTGACGGTGTGACAGAGCACCTTAGAAAGACAATGGAAGAACAGATGATTTCAGCAGCGGAAGGAGTGCATATATAATGTATTCAATGTATATAGAAGATGTGCTGTTTCCTGTAACACCCGGAAAAATATCATATAAGATTGGCAATAACAATAAGACTATCACCCTTATTAACGAGGGTGAAGTCAATCTTATAAAGACCCCGGGTCTGACGGAAATAACAATAGACGAATTGATATTGCCGGTATTTCAGAAATATCCTTTTGCTCAATATGAAAAAGATGTATTTCAGAATGCGGAGTATTTTCTGGGAAAACTTGAAGAATGGAAAAAAAGCAATAAGCCGGTAAGTTTTAAATTGGTTAAAAATGTAGATTTGTATGACGGTCAGCTTGGGATTATAAACGGAACAGGGATTCATGTAACGGAAATTATTAAAGACAGGAGAAAACATTATTATGAGATTGCAACTAATTTGGAGACAGTCTTTAAGTATGTAACAATCGAAGATTACGAGATAATGGAAGATGTCGAGAGTTATGGGCTTGATATTGCCGTAAAACTTACAATGAAAGAATACCGCCAGTGGGGAATAAAAAAACTTGTGGTTAAAAAATCATCAAAGAAAGCGTCAAAAAAGAAAACAAGAAAAAACTCTAAAAGTGCGGCAAAAACCTACAAAGTAAAAAAAGGTGATACTTTGCTCAATATAGCGAAAAAACAGCTCGGCAGTTCATCAAGGCGGAAAGAGATATATAAACTCAATAAAAGCAGGATTGAACAGGCGGCGAAAAAGCATGGCAGAAAGTCATCGTCTAACGGATTGTATCTGTATAAAGGTACGGTTTTGAAACTGCCAAAGTGAGGTGTGTTATGGCGAAAGATATAGTAGATGTTGCGATTGGCGAGCTTGGATATAAGGAACAGGGGAACAATCGCACAAAGTATGGAGCGTGGTATGGCATGAATGGAGCTGCATGGTGCCATATGTTTGTTTCATGGTGTGCATATAAAGCCGGGGTGTCAGTTTCGATAGTGCCAAAGACAGCGTCAACCTCTGCCGGAATGGCATGGTTTAAGAAAAAAGGATTGTTCAGATACAAAGGCAGATATACACCAAAGCGTGGAGATATAGTATATTTCAAGACAAACAGAAGTCATGTCGGGATTGTTGAAAAAGTTTCTGGAAGTACATTACATACCATTGAGGGAAATACCTCGGACAAGGTTGCAAGGCGGACATATCCACTTTCAAATGCAACGATAACAGGATATGGTGTACCTAAATATCCAACAAAAACTACGACGAAAAAAACTAAGAGTAGTAAAAAAGAACTGGCTGGTCTGAAAAAAATCTTGAAAGAGAAAGAAACGACGCAGAAAAAGATAAGTGCCGATATAAAGGAAACAACAAAGCTTCCTGAGGGTATAGTGACTATTACTGTAGTGAATGGAAACAAGAGATATGATATACCTGCTTTGGAGGGTGCAAGTATTACATGGGAGAGAAGTGGGACACCCGGCAAGCTGACCTTTGAAACTAAGTATAAGAAAAAATATAAGATAGTTGAGGGAAACAGTGTGCTTGTTACCGTGGATAAGAAAAAGATCTTCTATGGATTTATATTTACAAGGTCATTTAAAAAAGACGGCTTTGTTACATTTACCGTATATGATCAGTTGAGGTATCTGAAAAATAAAGAAACTCTCATATATAAGAAAAAGAGGGCGGATGAAGTTATCAACATTATAGCAAAGCGTTTTAATATGAATTGTGGAAAACTTGCGAATACAGGCTATAGAATGTCAGCTATTGAGGATAACACAACGCTTTTTGATATTATACAGAACAGTCTTGATGATACCGTGCTAAGCACCGGAATGGTTTATGTTTTGTTTGATGAGGTCGGAAAGCTCCGTTTAAAAAAGATTTCCGACATGAAAGTAAATGGCTGTCTTATCGACAAGGAAACCGGTGAAGAATTTTCATATCAGACAAGTATAGACTCGGATGTATATAACCAGATAAAACTTATTTATGAGAACAAGGACAATAAGAAAAAGAAAGGTACTTATGACCTGTATGTTACAAAGAACAGTAAGAGCATAAACAGGTGGGGTGTTTTGCAATATGTAGAAAAGATTAACACACCCAAACTTGGAAAACAGAAATCGGCGGTACTGTTGAAAATATACAATAAAAAGCAAAAGACTTTGAGTATAAGCGGTGTCATAGGAAATACGAATGTGCGTGCAGGTTCGCTTGTTCCGGTTATGCTGGAGCTTGGCGACATGAAAGTATCAAATTATATGCTTGTCGAAAAGGTAACACACAAGTTTAACAACAGACAGTACACTATGGATCTTGTTGTATCGGGAGGTGGTTTTGTCAGTGGCTAATTCAAGTATTGTACAGCTTATAAAACAGATGGCGGTTGAAGCTGTGAAAGCATCAAGACCGTGTGATTATATTGTTGGAAATGTAATAGGAACAGACCCGCTTAAGATTAAAGTATCAAATTCCCTTGTAATAGAAGATGATTTTCTGGTAAAGACACGGAATGTAACTGACTATGTGCAGGAAGTAGGCGAGGGAGTGGCAAAGAAAAATGTAAAAATCTACAATTCATTAAAGGAGGGTGATAGTGTTTTGATGTTTCGCAAGGCAGGCGGACAGGAATACATTGTAGTAGACAGGATGGTGGCAGATGATACCTAATAATGAATATGACGAGGAAGTCGACGAGGAACAGGATTATGATTTTGAAGAATATGAAGAACCATCAAAGACATATGCAATGTATCTGACGGATGACAAGTCAGGGTTTCTCGGAAAGACGGATGATGAAGCGGCGGTAAAACAGGCAATTCTTAAGATCTTAAATACGGAAAGATACGCTTATGAAATATATTCGTGGGACTACGGCATAGAGCTTAATGACCTTATCGGAAAATCAATGTTGTATGTACTTAGTGAGATAGAACAGAGAGTTACTGAGGCGGTCACGGCGGATGACAGAATAGAATCAGTGGAAGATTTCGGGGCGGCAATAGTTGATAAGAAAACCATTTATATAACATTTACGGCGGTCACGGCACAAAACGAGCAGATACCTATAGAAAGTGAGGTGGAATTATAATGTTTGAAGAAAATGATTTTGATACGCTTATGGAGCGTATGCTTGAAAATGTGAGTGATGAACTTGACAAGAGAGAGGGCTCGGTAATCTATGATGCAATAGCACCGGCGGCACTTGAACTTGCAAATATGTATGTTGCACTTGATGTGGTTATGGATGAAGTGTTTGCTGACACGGCATCTTATTATTACCTGATAAAGAGGGCCGCAGAAAGAGGTATTTATCCGAAAGAGGAGACCAATGCGGAGTGTGAGCTTTTAGTAGTGCCGTCAGATACGCAGATAGCCGTAAATGACCGTTTTGCTCTGGGAGAATTTAATTATACCGTTGCTTCTGTTATAGATGCCACGCAGGGTCTTTACAGGCTTATATGTGAGACGGCAGGCAGTGCGGGAAACCAGCAGTTAGGCGGGCTCATACCTTTAGAGACAAAAGAAAATCTAAATGATATGGAGAGTGCCACGCTTACACGGATACTTATTCCAGGAGAAGATGAGGAGGATGTGGAAGTATTCAGAGAAAGGTATTTCTCGTCATTTAATCAGATAGCCTTTGGAGGAAATAAAGCGGACTATAAAGAAAAGATAAACGATATTGCAGGTGTAGGCGGCTGTAAAGTCATCAGGGCATGGAGCGGCGGCTGCAAGCCTGCCGACATGATACCGGGTGAAAATGTAACATCGTGGTATGAAAGCCAGTCAGAGAGTACACTTGGGAAAGATGTTTATTCATGGTTAAAAAATGTATATGGTGCTGCGAAAGAAAAACTTCTTACAATAGGTGGAACAGTAAAAGTAATAATCATAACATCAGAATTTAGTGTACCGTCAGATGTTCTGGTAAATACAGTACAGACAGCATTAGATCCTGAAATTTCAGGAGAGGGTGACGGGATAGCACCGATTGGCCATGTTGTAAATGTTAAAGGAGTACAGGGACACAGGATAGACATATTGCTAAATCTTGTATATAAAGAGGGTTTTACATATACGGGATTAGAAAGCAACATAAAAGATAGTATCGATGCATATTTTTCTGAACTTGCAAAGACATGGTCTGAAACTGAAAATCTGACGGTACGACTTAGCCAGATAGAATCAAGAATGTTGATGATTGACGGGATTTTGGATGTTGAAGAGGTAAAACTTAATGGTTCATCTGAAAACATAATTCTTGAATATGACGAGATACCGATAAGAGGTGATGTAAATATATGATAGAGAAAAAAAGGCTGATAGAATATCTTCCACCGTTTATAAAACAGTTTCCTGAAATGCAGGAAATAATGAAAAGTGAGAACAAGGAGACAGACATTGCCGATAAGAAAATGTCGGAAGTTCTTGATAATGCCTTTATTGAAAGCTGCGACGGGTACGGAATAAAAAAGTATGAAAATATGCTGGGAATAAATCCGTCAGACAGTGACACATTAGAACTGCGTAAAACAAGAGTATTAAACAGGTGGAATGACACGGTACCATATACATATAAAGTATTGCTGCGTCGATTAAATATATTTTGCGGAGTAAACAATTTCGATATAAGCGGAAATCTTAAAGATTATGAATTGTTTATTACCACAAATTTATTTAAACCGGGGCAGGTAAAAGAATTTGAGATAATGTTAGACAGGCTGATACCGGTAAATATATATTTGAGAACAGATAATAAAGCGGCACATGATATATCAGGAAAAGAGAGTATAGGCGGAAATGTTACTTATACAAGAATGAGAACAATAGGAAAGGCGGTGTGATAATGGAAAACATAGTGATAACAGAACAGGGCAAACAGCTTATGTCAAAAGTTATTTCAGAAACAGAGTCAATGACATTTACAAAGATAGCGGTAAGTGACTATGATTATAGCGGTATTGAGCTGCAAAATATAAGCGAATTGCAAAGCGTAAAACAGACGGCTATAATAGCCAAAATATCAAGAACAGATGGAAAGACAGTGGAAATATTAGCCGCAATAAACAACGAACAAATACCGGAGGCATATTATGTAAGAACTCTGGGTGTTTATGTAAAGGACAGCTCAGAAAATGAAATATTATATGGTATCAGTATATCGAGAGAAAATCCGGATTATATGCCTGCATATGATGGAAAAACATTGTCAGGAGTATCCTATCGTATAAATGTGACGGTAGAGGACAGTGAATATATAACAGTCAATGTAAATCCGGCAGCAGTTCCCACGATAATGCAGGTAGAGGATATAGAGACTGCTTTTAGAGAGCATACGGAGGATAAAGTTTCTCATATAACAGCGGCGGATAAAAAGAAGCTGGATGGGATAGAAGATGGAGCGAATAAAACTATTGTTGATAATGAACTAAATTCATATAGTTCAAATCCTGTGCAAAATCAAGTAGTTTATGAAGAAATGTTAAAAAGAATGGCACAAAAATGGGTTAGAAGTCATCTTTATACATTGTATGGAATAGAAGAACCGTCGTCAGTTAATGGGGCTAATACGGGTTCTCATTATCTTGATGTGAAAACAGGTAACACTTATATTATGACAAGATATACAGATAGAGGTGCACAGGCATGGACTAATACAGGGACTTTACAAAGTGTTGAAGAAATATTGAATTCTAAATTCGATAAATCAAATATAGCAAACAACCTTGTTACAACAAGAGAGGGATATGCACTTGATGCAAGGCAGTTGAATAAAAGTGTGGCGGGTAGTTTCGCCGAGAGCGTTGATAACAGTATCACTGCGTTAAATAATGCTTTAACACCTTTCAAATTTACAAATGTTGCTAGCGGAACACAAAACATTATGGCATTTTATAATTCAATTACAAAAATGATGTTTGTGAGTTTTAATTATAATATAGCTCGTGTAAATGAACCAACAAGTCTAGTTATACTTAACGACAATGCTCATACCATAGATACTGATAAATATAGATTCCCCGTTAGTGCTTGGGATGGTACAACCGGAAATATAGTATTATCGTATGGATATGTATCCGGACAAAACATATGCATATATGCTCCGCCATGCAATGAATTTAATGCTTATGCTGCATTTTTTTACCATTGCAAATAGTATTTAACTCTATATTGATTTTATATAAAGAAAGGAATGACTATTATGAAAATCAAATTAAAAGACAACACAGAACTTACGGTAACAGATGCTTGCACATCAACATCAATAGTAGCTGAGTTTATCTCAGCTGAGGAAATTGAAGATTTCCGTAAAAAACTTACAGACGAGAATTTATCATCTTTTGCATATGTAAATGATGAAGAAGAAAGTAGTGTGATAGGTGAATATCAAAATTATACCTTTGAGAGTGTAACATATGCAGAGAAAGAAAATATATTTGTTGCAACATTTAACATCCGTCAGCTCAGCAATATAGATGTGCGTCTTGCAGCCATTGAAGCAGGGCAGACTACTCAGAATGATGCCATTGCTGAGATGTCAGAGGTTATTTATAGTGAATAGAAAGGGGGTGGACGATATGGTGAAATTTTGGTCTGAGAGAATTGCATACGATTTGAATCGTATTGACGAAGTTCCGGCGAAATTAAGAGAAAAAGTAAAAAAATATATCGAACAGCATAGTGAAGCGTAAAAGCTTCTTTTTTTATGCCTAAAAAGGGCAGGAAAGGACAAAGAAATGGATAAAATACAGATTTATGCAACACAGTTAGGGTTATCAACTGTCATTGCAGCAATATCCTCAGAATGTGGATTGCTTGGCTGGCTGCTTTTTGCGGTCACTGTTGCAATGATTATCGATTTTGCCGCGGGTATGGCGGCAAGTGCAAAAGAAGCTGTTGAGCATCCAAACAACAAAAAGTATGGATGGAACAGCAAAAAAGGAATGATAGGCATTTTTAAGAAAGTTGGCTACATATTGGTGATTTTTACGGCAATGATAGTTGACTTTCTTATCTATGAATTATCCGGATATTTAGATATTCATCTACCTATGAACACATTTTTTTCAACGCTTGTGACAGCATGGTTTATTTTAAATGAATGTCTGAGTATTACAGAAAATGCCGGGCGAATGGGTGTTGCCGTACCCGGATTTCTGACAAAGATAATAGCAGTGCTTAAGGGTACAGTTGAGGAAAAAGCAGACATATTAAAGGATAAAGAGGAAAGTGAGGAAAAAGATTATGAGTAAGATAAAAGCAGTAACGGTACACGGAGGACACAATCCACAGGGTAAGATAGCTTGTGGAGCATCTGACTATATTGACGAGAGCAGAGAGGATAGAATTATTACCAAAAAGGTAATAAGACTTTTGAAAAAGAATGGTATCAAGGCATATGACTGTACAGTAAACAATGGAACCAGTCAGACAGATGTGCTCAGAAAGATTTGTGAAAAATGCAATTCCAAAACAAGAGATATTGACATCTCAATTCATTTCAACTCAGCAGTTCATCAGAAAGTGCAGGATGGTAAAACAACAGGAACGGAAGTCTGGGTGAGAGATACATCTGGTGTCAAAGGAGATTTAGCAAAGAGAATATGCAATCAGCTTTCTAAGATTGGTTTTAGAAACAGAGGTGTGAAAACAACATCGGGATTATGGGTTTTAAATAAGACTGCAAAACCTGCCTTGCTCATTGAGGTGTGTTTTGTATCGGATCCAGACGATGCAAAACTTTACAAGAAGAACAGAGATGCCGTAGCAAAAGCTATAGTGCAGGCGATTCTTAATTATAATAAGGTGCATTGAGTTTGAATGTATAAAATTGTAGAACAGCAGATAGTAGGTAACTGACCTATGGTGTTAAGCCTTGCCATACCAAAAGAGGAATAGAAAATCCCGAAAGTCTGGTACACTTTCGGGATTTTTGTTTTGTTGTCCGATACGGACTTATTCTATTGTTTTGTCTGACGACATTATATCATATGTAAAATTTGTTTGCAATATACGAATTAAAAACTGTACTTCATACTGTGTCTAATGTTGATAGCTTAGACTGGAAAAATTATGGTGTTGATTCAATCCTTACAACCGTACTAAATCACAAACACTTAGGAAAAGGTTCAATAATACTCTGCCACAATGGAGCAAAATATACGGCTAAGGCACTTCCAAAACTTATTGATAGCTTAAAAGAGAAAGGATTTGAGTTTGTAAAAATGTCCGAACTTATCTATACTAAAAATTATGAAATGGACACGGAGGGACGCCAGCACAGTATAAATAATACTGCTGCTCCGAAACAGACAGCTTTTGAACAAAGCTAGTGTGCTGACCTATTCATATTTAGCTAAATAACTTGCCTGAATTTTCATCTGCTGCGTTTTCATCAATTGCCGTAGCCCGCTACGGCTCATTCTTCCGCCTTGCAGAATGAAAAATTCATTCTGTGTCATTTAACTAAATAGCAACATGCCAGTACACTAGAAAATACCCTTGCACATAATAGAAGTATGTGCTATCATATGAAAGTAAATTAAAGAAAATTCTTCAGGGCGGGGTGTGATTCCCCACTGGCGGTATAGTCCGCGAATCGATTATCAATATCGACCGAATCGGTGAAACTCCGATACCAACAGTATAGTCTGGATGAGAGAAGATTTTGGCTTGTTTTGTTATATTATGATTTGAAATGTCATGCCCTGGGATTATCGTATTTCAGGGCTTTTTGATTTTAAAATCCGTATAGTGCAATAGCAGGCACCTCAAAGAATTTTCTGCATAAAGATCAGATAATAATATGGTAAAGTTATTATTTATTTGATCGTATTAAAGAAAGGAAGAGGAAACATGGCATCAGCAGGAAAGACATTACAATTTACAAATGATTCAAAGAAAACAGAAAAAAGAGGAAATATTAAAAAAATGACGCTTACGGCTATGCTTGCTGCTATTGCAGTCATTCTTATGTATATGGAGATACCGGTACCGTTTATGCCGGGATTTATAAAACTTGATATATCAGATCTCCCGGCATTATTTGGAAGTTTTATATATGGTCCGCTTTGCGGAGTGTTTATATGTCTTGTAAAAAATGTACTTCATTCATTTGCAACTAATACGATGTTTGTCGGTGAGATTTCAAATTTTATATTAGGCTGTGCATTTGTGATACCGGCAGGTCTTATCTATAAAAAGAAAAGTGACAAAAAAGGAGCAGTGATAGCTTCGGTTACAGGAACGGTAGCTATGTCGCTTTTAAGCATTGTGTCAAACTATTTCTTCGTATATCCTATTTATTATAATTTTATGCCAAAGGATGTGATACTGAAAGCATATCAGGCAATTTTTCCGGGAGTGCACAGCATTTTACAGGCACTTGTAGTATTCAATGTTCCATTTACTATGTTAAAGGGATTAATAAGTGTTGTTATTGCGTGGCTGTTATATCTGCCACTGGCACCTATGATGCGTATTGAAGATTAAAAACTGCATTATGTAGAAAAATTATTTTTGCAATACCGATTTTCAAAGATTAGAGTATAGGTCTAATGTTAGAAAATCGGTATTTTTAATGTTATATGAAAATGCTTGTAAAATAGTGTGACACCAGGAGCAAAACGCTGGTTGTGCTCTTTCTTAGATTATTTTTGGAAATAGCAGAGATTTACGCAGAATAAAAAATACCCCAAAAGGCTCATTTGATTTTTAAAGGTCTAAGTTGTATACTGTAAAAAAATATGAAAAATAAAATGAGGATTGGTAAGTTATGGATTTATTAACAGGAATAGTATTGATGGTGGCTTTTTTTGTTGCAGCTATTGTTCTTATTTATCTGGCGGTAAGGTCTAAGAGAGAACTTGAACGCAAGAGAGTAGATTGTACGGAAGCCGCATCAGGAACAGTTGAAAAAGTAAGAAGGATAAGTGTAAGTGGTGAAAGTTGTAATTATTATCCGACTTTTGCTTTTTTTGACGGAAATCACATAGTGCAGGAGGAGTCTAAGATAGGTTATGCAAGAGACATCTGGAAAAAGGGTGATAAAGTTCAGATAAAATTCAATGCAAATGATCCGTCAGATTTTTTTATAGTGCATGAATCAATACCGACATGGGTGTGGCTTATATCAATAGGTATAGGATTTGCGGTCATAAGTGTATTTGGAGCCGTAATATGTTATTTTGCAGCAAAATATTAAACAAAGAAGCAATATTAATCAGAGAGAAAAAAACGGTTAAGTTCATTCTTGGATTTATATTGATGGCGGTAGTTTTGACAGCGTGTGGAAGTACAAAGAAAGGCAAAGCAGACGGGTTAATCGCTTATGCAAGATTTTTCACATTATGCAAAAAAGTGCACAGAAATGAGGGTTATTATGCAAGATGAAAAAAAAATTGATGAAAGTCTTTTAGGTAATGAAAAAATCGAGGAGGCAATAAAGCTGCTTCAGGGAGAGTGCACACAGGAAATGCTGGCACATACCCTTACAGTCATAAGAAAACAGATGAGAAAAGGCGGGCAGTTTATAATTGCGGTAGAGCCGTATATATCATCTGAAAAAATAAATATTGGTGTGGTACAGTCTCCAGACGGATTAAAGTGGTGGAGTGCGTTCACAAGCTTTGATGAGGAGCTTAAAGGCGGTAATGAAGTTAAATCTACATTTTTAACAGATATAGAACAGCTTTTTAAATCGGCACTTGAAGTTGGTGAAATATCAGGAATTATATTAAACCCATGGAATCGTACAATAATGCTTGATAAAAAACTTATCAGTATAATTCTTGGAAATGAAAACAGCTAAGTTTACCGCATATGTGTGGATGCAGATAGAAAACTTAGCTTTGTAATAGTTGTTATTAAAATTATACACACTTTTTTACCTGTTGTCATCAAAGTCATATCAGCTTTATTAATTGAAAGTTTTTAACTGTCGTTATCAAAGTTATATATGATTTTTAAACTGTTATTTTTATAAATGTATATACAGGATACCATCTGAGTGACGACTATTCTGTCAGGTATAGTTATCCTGTTTTTCTTTATGATTTCATATATTATATCCGGAAGTGACTTAGGATATATTTGTTTGTCTGTTTTGCGATTGCACGGTTGTGGAGTATTAGAGTCGACGGAATGAATTTTACAGGGAGCAGACAGTTTAGGATAAGCATTATGAGGAGTAAGATACTCTTGCAGCTTATAAATCTGCTCGTTACATCGGCTGACAAAAGTTTCAAATTCATCGTGCGTTATAAGGTTTTCGTTTAGATTTTCTAAAAATTGCATTTTTTTGTGATTGAGTTGTCTGAGCCTGTTTAAGATATAGTTATTGTTTTCGGAATTATCAGATGTTTTTACGGCATAAGCAGGTTCATTTTTTAATAATTGTTTAAAATTTTCAGTGTTCTTTAGTATATTGTTAAAATCATCTGATATTATATTTAAAATTGTTGATTCACTTATTTTGTGAGAACTACACTTATCAGTACCATATCTGTTGTAGCTCCCGCATACAAAAAATATTTTATCTTTATTTTTTATCTTGACCATGGCACGCCCGCAGTCACCGCATTTTAACAGACCAGCAAGGATATGTGTATGTGAAGAAGTTTTCATTTGTCTTACATTATTTGAAAGCATACTCTGAACAATATCAAATGTCTTTTTATCAATTATCGCTTCGTGTGTATCAGGTACTATTATCCATTTTTCGTGTGGAAGTGGTGAAGCTGACTTACTGCACATCATACGGAAAGATTTGTTCTGAACCATACAGCCAGTGTATATTTCGTTTTTTAAGATACTTCTTATGCTGCTGTATGTCCAGTAGGTAGTGGAAGTTAATCTGTTTGAATTTTTATAATTAAGTCCCTGCATTTTTTTATATTCGGAAGGGCAGGGGATATTGTCTGAATTAAGGATTTTAGCTATTGTATTTTGACCTTTTCCGGAAAGATACATGGAAAAGATTTTTTTTACGATATCGGCAGCAACAGGATCAATAATAAGTTTATTGTGGTCGGTTAGGGATTTTTTGTATCCATAACACGCAAATGCACCGATAAAATGTCCTGCCTTTTGTTTAGCTCTGAAGGTTGAACGGACTTTGCTGCTTATATCACGTGGATAAAAACCATTGAATAGATTTTTTATATCTATTATCATGTCATTTGATGTGTCAATATCAAAAAAATTTTTATCTATATTGTCATCAATGGCAATAAATCTTATTTTATGTGCTGGAAAGTAATCGTGTATAAAATAGCTTGTTTTAGGACTATTTCGTCCGAGTCTCGATAAGTCTTTAACAAGTATTCCTTTGATTAGACCATGTTCTATATCGTATAAAAGTTTTTTGAAACCGGGTCTGTCAAAAGTGGTTCCACTAAAACCATCATCGATATAAAACTTTTGAATTGAGTTATTATCGAGTTTTTTTATATATTCAGTAAGTTTTAGTTTTTGATTTGAGACGCTGAGACTTTCGGCTTTGTCGCCGTCCTCATGGCTGAGCCGTATATATAGTGCCCAGCAGCAGTTTGCATTATCTGGCATTGTGTTCACTCCTGTCTGATTGTTTTGATTTTGTGTAATTGTGAAAATAATGATATATTGTGGTGTGCTAATTGTTCAAATATAACAATTTAATAGCAGATTATAATAGTTTTGCAAATGCTTAAATAAGTACACGGTCAGTGGTTCATTTTTTAGGGATAAAATATGTATTTCTGCTACAGATTTCAGCATTGGGGATTTTGTCTAATGAAAGTTTAGAATCTCTATAAGATTCAAGTTCAAAATGTATTATTTTTTTTAACAGGTTTTCTGATGAATAAAGTCCTTTGTATTCACGAATAACAATGAGCTTATCATTTTCAATTTTCATAAATCTGCTCCTTCATCAATATAATATTCCCCCATGCAGCATCAAATGAGAGTGCTATTTTGGGTTTGTCGGTATCTACACAGTAGATAGGAAGCTTCTTTTTTGAAATTGTCGATGACATGGCTTGTCTTGATGTGCTTTTTTGTGTGCCTGACATTACAAATGCTATGGCAATGCTGGCAATACATACTGTTGACAGAATATATATTCCCGTTTTAATAAAGCAATATAGTGAGGATGTGTTTTGAGTGTCAGATGAATTTTTTTCGTTAAAAAACATTTTTAGATTCAAAACGGCCTCCTGAAGAATTGTTTTTTATATTTGTATGAATTTAATAAAATAATATGCGTTGTTTGTTTACGGAACGCTTAAATGATGTTAAAATAGCATAAAAAGTAATATATAATTATTAAAATGAGGTAAGTATGGAAAATGTAAAGATTTTAGAACATCCTTTATTACAGCATAAAATTTCGAGATTAAGGGATGAAACAACGGGAACAAACGAATTTAGAGCGTTAGTGGAGGAAATAGCGATGCTTATGGGTTACGAAGCACTCAATGACCTTCCGACAGAGAATGTTGAAGTAAAGACACCGATAGAAACCTGTAAAACGCCAATGCTTTCAGGTAGAAAGCTTGCAGTAGTTCCTATATTACGTGCGGGACTTGGAATGGTCGGGGGTATAACAGCATTAGTGCCAACAGCAAAAATAGGTCATATAGGTCTGTGCAGAAATGAAGAAACACATCAGCCGGAAGAATATTATTGCAAACTTCCTGATATTATAGAAGAAAGACAGATAGTAGTGGTGGACCCTATGCTTGCAACAGGTGGTTCAGCAATAGCAGCCATTAATTTCATAAAACAACATGGCGGTAAAAACATAAAGTTTTTATGTATTATAGCAGCTCCGGAGGGAGTAAGAGTATTGCATAGGTCACATCCTGATGTGCAGATATATGTTGGACACCTTGACAGAGAGCTTAACGAAGATGCATATATATGTCCTGGACTAGGTGATGCAGGTGATAGGATTTTTGGCACCAGGTAACAGTTCAGCCATAAAAAGATAATCAGAAATACATGAGCAACTCATTGTATTGCTGGTTATCTTTTTATGATAAAATAGCCATTCATTTATGAAATGATGTAAACGAAAGCTGCATTGCAGCGGTTGACAGCTTACGAATGTAAGAAATGGAAAACTGAACTGTTACGATGTTTTTTTTGCAAAGTGAAAAAGAAAAATGTGATTGTAAAAAAATAGGAATAATGCTTGACATTGATATCTCAGTGTGATAGTATAGTTTTCGCTGTCGCACAAAGACGGCTGGAAAGTGAGAGCTTGTGCAATAGTGAAGATTTAGTATATAGCATATTTGGTTGGAACAATTCAAAAGAATTTAATTTTCATAATGAAAAAAAGTTCTTGACATGATGCCGAATATGTGATAAAATTTTATCCGTTGTCGTGATTGAGAGATTGCACAACGAAAAGTAATTTGGTTTCGTTTGAAAATGATGAAATTAAATGAAAAAAAGTTCTTGACAATATCGAAAAGATGTTGTAAGATACATATCGCTGTCGCAAAAAGCGATAAGAAACAAAGCGTGAAAGCATAAAGTTTCTTGTTGGTGCGAAAGCAGGAAGTCAAAAAGATTTCCAAGATTTTATTTTTTGAAAGACTTCAAAAAATAAAATAAAAAAGTTCTTGACAATATCGAAAAGATGTTGTAAGATACATATCGCTGTCGCAAAAAGCGATAAGAAACAAAGCGTGAAAGCATAAAGTTTCTTGTTGGTGCGAAAGCAGGAAGTCAAAAAGATTTCCAAGATTTTATTTTTTGAAAGACTTCAAAAAATAAAATAAAAAAGTTCTTGACAAGCTAAAGCAAAAGTGATAAGATATATATCGCTGACGCAAACAGCAAGTCAGTAACACTGATAAAGAAATGTCAGTGTAAAAAAGGTCGGATAAAGACCTGGAACCTTGATAATTGAACAGTAAAACAACCCTGAAAATTCTAAAATAAATTTTCAAAGTTCTTATCTAACACATGCAGATAAGAACACGCGAGGTAAATCGGATTTCTTGATGAAATTCAGACGCGAAGTTGTGAAACAACTTCTAATGGCAAAGTTTATTAAAATTTTGTCTATGCCAAGTTTTACTTGGACAGGTCAAAACTTAAACATGAG
>NZ_QUJS01000030.1:0-815 GCF_003480745.1 Clostridium sp. AM27-31LB
TCTTTCTTCGGCTCTTAGTGCCAAGGCATCCACCCTGCGCCCTTATCAGCTTGACCATAATGCAAAAGTAAACTTTTGCGTTACAAGTTTGCAAGCAAACTTGCACTTTTATTTACTCTGTTGCATCTTGAACGATTCTGATTCTCATATGGCTGATATAGCGTTATCACCATATTTGTTAGTTTGCTTTCTTTAGCATTTGTTAAATTCTAAAAGCAAATATGCTTTTGAATCAACCGTTATATTAAATATAACGCGCTTGGATGTCTGAATAGTTTCGATTGAAAATCGAACCATTAGAAGTTACTTCGTAACTTCATCATGATACATTGTTATTCAATCTATCTATTACTCTAATCAATATACAGTTTTCAAGGTACCAATAAGTTTTATTTACTTATCTGCTGTTTTTGACAGCTGTTGAAGTATATCAAACTTATTTTGCTTTGTCAACACTTTTTTAAAAAAATTTAAATTGTTGACTGTGAACTTTTGTTCACAATGGAGACGGAGAGATTCGAACTCTTGACCCCCTGCTTGCAAGGCAGGTGCTCTCCCAACTGAGCTACGCCCCCAACTTAATAAAAAACTAAGTTAGCAAATATTTAGTTTTTAATGGGCTTAAGTGGACTCGAACCACCGACCTCACGCTTATCAGGCGTGCGCTCTAACCAGCTGAGCTATAAGCCCATTTTAATTGGCGGCCACCTACTCTCCCATGCCGTCTCCAGCATAGTACCATCGGCCGCTTAGGTCTTAACCATCGTGTTCGGGATGGGAACGGGTGTTTCCCCTAAGCGCATCGCCACCAAAGA
>NZ_QUJS01000031.1:0-444 GCF_003480745.1 Clostridium sp. AM27-31LB
ATATATCATTATGGTTTCGCATTTAAAGGTAAGGAAGTATTAATAGATGGTAGGTAGAATATAAAATTATCACAATGAAATATTAAAATGTATATAAAAATGGAGACAATCATTAAATGACAGGACGGTGATTGTCTTTACTTTGTTTTGATGTAATGTTATCATAAATACAGTAGAGTGATTTCGTGAATAAAAATAAATATGAATGAAAAATAAAAATGTGTTAGAGTTGTATTGGAGGGATACTATGAAAAAAATAGCAATAGGGAAACAAAGTTTTGAGGATATAAGGAAAAAAGATTGTTTTTATATAGATAAGACAGATTTTATAAAAGATTGGTGGGAATCTGCTGATGATGTGACACTTATCACCCGTCCGCGCCGTTTTGGAAAAACATTAAATATGGATATGTTAAAATGTTTTTTCTCAAATCAATATGAGGG
>NZ_QUJS01000031.1:454-703 GCF_003480745.1 Clostridium sp. AM27-31LB
CTCAAATCAATATGAGGGCAGAAAAGAGCTGTTTAAGGGACTTGATATTTGGAAAGACGAGGAGTATAGGAAGTTGCAGGGGACATATCCTGTGATATTTTTGAGCTTTGCAGGGATTAAACAGACAGAGTATAGTAAAGCAGTTACCATGATAAAAAATGAGATAACAGATATTTATAATAAATATGATTATATAATGAAAAGTGATTTATATAATAACAATGAAAAAATACAATTTAAATCAGTATG
>NZ_QUJS01000032.1:0-617 GCF_003480745.1 Clostridium sp. AM27-31LB
TCATTTGTCGGATTGAAATATATACCCATTTAAACACCCCGTTTCTTATAAAAAATAGTTAGTATTTGTGAAAAGATTATTAGTATTGTCTGATTGTTTTTAGTATATTTTGTTTCGGGTATAATGTCAATTATGTAAAAATTGTGCAATTTTGTGGTGGGTTATCATTCATGTTTGCTATACAAATAATTATTAAAACCGGAAAGATATATAATTATGCCAAAAATCGTGAAAAGTGGTCGAAAACTTGGGAAAAGTGGTAAAAACAGCAAAAAAATAAAAGAATTTACCACTTTTCCCTTATTTTCGACCACTTTTCCTAAATTTTAAAATAATGCTAAATTTTGTGGTACAATGTTGTTGACAAAAGAAAATGCTGAAAAGCAGAACAATATAGGGAGGTAGATTATGAGTAAAAATTTAAGAAGAATGGTAACAATTGGTTTGGTAGTGGCAATGGGAATTTTGCCTATGAGTGCACATAGTAACATGGCTTCTGCACAGGAACAAGAACAGACCGGGACATTGGTTATGACAAAGGAGGATGAGATTGACAGCTTTGATGACCTTGCAGGAATGACATTAGATTTGAGTGATAAAAATATTGTGCCTGATGA
>NZ_QUJS01000033.1:0-318 GCF_003480745.1 Clostridium sp. AM27-31LB
ACTCAAAACTCTGATTTCCTATACTTATAACCTTTGCCATATGCACCCCTCCTGTTTATATTCCAAAAATCAAACTCCGTATTTAGTAGCTTTATTTTAACATTGAAGTAACTTTATGTAAAGCTGTGCACCGCTATTTATAATTCCTTTAGTAACAGTTCAGCCCCAAAAAAGATAAGTCAATAATACATGAGCTTGCTCAATGTATTATTGACTTGTTTTTTGGGGTGGAACAGCCTTTCATTTATGAAATGAAGTAAACACAAGCTGCATAGCAGCGACTGACAGCTTGCTGGCAAGTTTACGAATGTAATAAAT
>NZ_QUJS01000033.1:328-586 GCF_003480745.1 Clostridium sp. AM27-31LB
GCCATATGCACCCCTCCTGTTTATATTCCAAAAATCAAACTCCGTATTTAGTAGCTTTATTTTAACATTGAAGTAACTTTATGTAAAGCTGTGCACCGCTATTTATAATTCCTTTAGTAACAGTTCAGCCCCAAAAAAGATAAGTCAATAATACATGAGCTTGCTCAATGTATTATTGACTTGTTTTTTGGGGTGGAACAGCCTTTCATTTATGAAATGAAGTAAACACAAGCTGCATAGCAGCGACTGACAGCTTGC